>JBBSPO010000124.1:0-10414 GCA_038258695.1 Gemmatimonadales bacterium
CGCTACCCAATGCATCGGGATCACGAGGATCGGAGAGCAGCGTGACGCGCTCATCCACCACCTTCATGCCGATTTTGGTGCCACCACCGGGCTTCGAAAAGAACGAGCGCCCTTCGTCAGCGGCGCGCGCTTGCGCTGCACCGGCAATGAGCTGCACCAGATTGCCAACAGCTGTGGGTTCAAGCACAACGGTGTAACGTCCGGGTTCAATCGCTACCGGATTGGCCGACCGCCGCGCCTTGTCGATCGCGCGTGCGCCCAACGCAGCCGGATCAAGATCCGTCCAATCGTTTGAAGTGGCGCCGGCCCAACCCGAGCCAGTACCGTCCGGCGTTCGCACCGTCGTTGTGAGCGCCGTTGACGTAGACTCGCTCCACGCAAACAGTCCGCGCGACGTGGCCACCGCAAATGAGCCGGCGTTTGTTTCGAGATAGCCCGTGGCCACCAGCCCCGCGTCCACCGCCGGATTGGTAATGCTCTGCACCGCACGTGCGCGACCCGCTGGATCAAGCTGCGCCGTACTCGCCGCGTAGCTGTTGAAATCCAGATACTCCTGCGGACCAAGCTCCGGCAGCATTTCCGGATCTTCGGGCGCCAGACGCGCCAGCGCTTCGGCGCGTGAGACCAGCGCGCGCAGCGATTCATCGTCAACGCGATTGGTGGTAGCGCTGCCCGCCTTTTTGCCAAACACCGCACGCACGGTCACCGACACGTTGGTGTTGTCGCCCGCCGTGGAAATCTGATTCACCGCAAAGCGCGTATTGGCCGTGGAGCCTGAGCTCACCGACACACGCATTTCATCGGACGACGACAACGCCAGCACCCGCTGGGTCAGCGCACGAGCCTGCTCGCGTGTGAGGTGCGGCGCGGCCACACGCTGATATAACGAACGGGGCATGCTCATCCCTGCCGTCCCGTGTTGATCACATTCACCGCGCGATGCCGCGTAGGCGGACACCCGTGGCTCACGCTGTTGGACTGCGACGGCTGTCCCTTGCCGTCACCAAACGCGCCGCCCAGTTCGTAGCTGCTGCGTCCGCCCAGCATATCGAGACCGCCCCAGAACTCGGGCGTGCGAATCTGATACGCCACATCCTTGAGCATGCCCACGATCTTGCCGCCGCGAATCTCGTAGAACAGCTGACCGCCAAACTGCGCATTGTAGCGCTGCTGATCGATGGAGAACGAACCGTCGCCCACAATCGCGATGCCGCGATCAGTGGCCGCAATAAGATCGTCCCACGACAAGTCCTGCTCACCCGGCAACAGCGACACGTTGGGCATGCGCTGGAACTGCACGTCGGCCCAGCTCTGCGCGTACGAGTTGCCGTGCGAACGCACCTCGCGTCCCTGCGAGCGGTACCAGTCTTCGAGATACGGCGCCTGTTCGCGCGTAGTCTGATAGTCGTTCATGACGCCGTTCTTGATGATGAGGTATTCATCAGGCTTCACCCCTTCATCGTCCCAGCCGACCGCGCCCAGCGATCCTTCCTGCGTACGATCGGCCTGCACATTCATGAACTCGGGACCGAAGCGCAGCTTACCGAGCACATCTTCCGGCGGCGCCACAAAGCTGGTGCCGGCGTAGTTGGCTTCGAAGCCGAGTGCCCGATCAAGTTCGGTTGGGTGCGCAATGGACTCGTGAATCGTGAGCCAGAGATGCGTGGGGTGCAGCACCAGATCATAGCGACCCACATCAACCGACTTGGCGCTCAACTTTTCAATGGCCTGCGTGGCCCACTTCTCCGCGTTCACTACCAGATTCGCGTCGAGCACGTGCTCGTAGCCGCGACCCATAGGTTGAATGTCGGTGGACTGCCGCGACTGAAAATCACCCGCCGCCACATTCACCGCCTGGCAGGTCATGCTGGGCTGTGCACGGTAAATCGTTTGCACGGTGAACGTGCCGTCGCTGGTACCAAGCGTCTTCTCTTCGCGCAGGAAGAACATGGACGAGTTCACAAAGCCCATGCCCTGCCCGCCAGGCTTGAGCACCTTGAGCGCGGCCTCATTGGCCTGAAGCAGCAATCCGACCTGGTCTTCTATGGCGACGTCAAACGGATCAATGCGAGCCGGTGAACGCCACGTACCGTCGGGTGTGGGTGTAACCGGAGCGAGCGTGACCGGCCGACGCAACGCCGAACGATTCGCGCGCGCCTGTGCCACCGCCTGACGCGCCACGCGAGTGACTTCATCGCGCGTGAGCTCATGCGTAGCGGCAAATCCCCACGCCCCGTCCACCAGCACCCGCACGCCAATACCAAACGTCTCGTTGTCCACGAGGTTGAGCACACGTTGTTCCCGCGTGCTCACGTTGCGCACGTTGTTCTGGCTGATGCGTACGTCGGCGTACGATGCGCCCGATGACGTGGCGGCGTCCAGCGCCAACAGGACCAACTCCTTCGAAACCGCGTCGCCCGGCGACTGCGGACGAACTGTGCGCAGAGGCGACATGCCCGTCGCTGATAACAGCGACGGGGCGCCAACCGTCAGTCCAAGCGCTGCGGCTGCAGCACTCGTGCCCTGTAAAAAATCGCGTCGGTTGATTGCCACGAAGTACCGGGTTTCAGTGATCGCGCGCTGATGATGTGGACAGAACGCGCAAGTTGTTGAATTGACGCGAATATACGTGTGGACATTTGCAACGCGCAATAGTGCGTATAAAGAACGCGCGCGGAATATTGAACACCAGTCAACGTTTTTTGTGCGAATCGACTTTCCCTCGCGCTTCGCAAGCACGGTCTGCGCGCGCAGCGTGGGCGCTGCGTGGGCGCTGCGTGCACGAAAAACTCCGGTCTGTGTGCCAACCCTTCCAACCGTCCGGACGCCGTGCGACCTTTGATTCACACGCGTGGCGCGACATCACGCGACGCCCGTGAACACGAGTTCTACCGCGCGCACCGCACGCTGGGTGCGCCAGCTTGCGCCCGTCGCGTTACTCCCCAGCATCTCCACGTACCCAACCGCACCTCCACGCACCGCCACTGTGAAAGCGCTCGTCAAACCATCTGCCGCACCCGGTTTAGTTCTCACCGACGTTCCCGTCCCCACGATCCGCGACGACGAAGTCCTCATTCGCGTACGCCGCGCCGGCGTCTGCGGGACCGACGTCCACATCTACGAATGGGACGCGTGGGCGCAGGGACGCTGTCGCCCGCCGTTTGTGGTGGGACACGAGTTTGCCGGCGATGTGGTCGAAGTCGGACAGCTCGTCGAGTCGGTCGCCGTTGGTGATCGCGTCACCGCCGAAGGACACATCGTCGACGACCGATCAATCTTTTCCCGCACTGGCAACGCCCACGTCGATCCGTCCACGCGAATCATTGGCGTCGATCGCGACGGCTGTTTCGCCGAATACATCGCCATGCCCGCCACCAACGTGTGGCACCTGGACGATGCCACTTCGTACGACATTGGCGGCATTCACGATCCCATGGGCAACGCCTTCCACACCGCACTCACCGCCGACATTCCCGGCGCGGTTGTACTCATCACCGGCTGCGGACCGATTGGCGCATTCGCCGTCGGCATTTGCCGCGCGGCCGGTGCGGCGCGCATTATCGCCACTGACATCAACCCGCGCCGACTCGAGCTGGCGCGCACCATGGGTGCACACGACGCGGTACACCCCGACGAAGCCGCCGAACGCGTGCACGCCGCCTCCGACGGACACGGCGCCGATGTGGTGCTCGAAATGTCAGGTGTGCCCAGCGCCATTCACCAGGCGTTTGCGCTCGCCCGACCCGCCGGACGCGTCAACATGCTCGGCATTCCCAACCGCTCCATAGAGATCGATTTCGCCACCGAGATCATCTTCAAGGGTCTCACGATCTACGGCGTGGTAGGACGACGTATGTACGACACGTGGCATCAGATGACACGATTTCTGCGCGCCGGCACGTTCAATCCGGTACCGGTCATCACGCACCGACTGCCGCTCGAAGCCGTTGACGAGGCCATGCATCTCATCAAGTCCGGCGAAGCCGGCAAGGTGATCTTCGAAATCGCCTGACCCTCGTATTCGCACCTGTTCTTTTTTCTTCAGCCGTCTGCCTCATGATCAACGCCCGCTTCGTCGCCGATAGCGACGCGCAAATTCACCAGCTCAAAGCTGACCGCGTCTACAAGCGCCTCAATCATCTCGAGTCGCCACAAGGCGCGCGCGTGCAAATGGAAGGACGCGGTGAAGTCATCGTGCTCTCCTCCAACAACTACCTCGGACTGGCCAACCATCCCACAGTGGTGCAGGCTGGCGTTGACGCACTGCACCGCTACGGAGCAGGAACGGCCAGCGTGCGCTTCATTTGCGGCACCTTTGCGCTGCATCGCGAACTCGAAGTTGAGCTGGCACAGCTGGCCGGCACACCGGCATCGCTGTCGTACGTGAGCGCCTGGAACGCCAACGAAGCGTTCACGCCTACGCACGCCGGACCCGACGACATGGTGCTGTCCGACGAACTCAACCACGCGTCCATCATCGATTCAGTACGACTGGCCAAGTCCATGACCAAGTGCCGCAGCGGTGTCTACAAACACAGTGACATGGACGATCTGCGCGCCAAGCTCGAAGCATCGCGTGATGCGCACCGGCGTTTCATCTGGACCGATGGCGTCTTTTCCATGGAAGGCAGCATTGCCAAGCTGCCCGAAATTCTGGAACTCGCCCGCGAATATGATGCCGTGGTCATCATGGACGATTCACACGCCACCGGTGTACTCGGCGCCACCGGACGTGGTACGGCCGAACACTTTGGCGTCGTGGGCGAAGTGGATGTCATCACCTCCACGCTCGGCAAAGCACTCGGCGGCGCGGCTGGCGGATTTGTGGCCGGTGCGGAATCGGTGGTCGATCTGCTCACGCAGCGTTCCCGTCCGCAGCTCTTTTCCAATGCGTTGCCACCTACCGTGGCCGCTTCATCGCTGGCCGCTGTGCGCGTGCTCAATGCAGAACCAGAGCGTGTCACGCGGCTGCGCGACAACGCCAACTGGTTTCGTGAAGCGATTCGGGAAGCCGGATTTAATCCGATGGAAGGCGAGACGCCCATCGTCCCAATCATTGTTGGTGAAACGGCGTTGGCCATTCGCATGAGCGAACTGCTGCTCGATCAGGGCGTGTTTGTCACGGGATTCGGGTTTCCGGTAGTGCCCAAAGGAGAGGCGCGCGTGCGTTGTCAGGTGAGCTCCGATCATACACGCGATGATCTGGAAGAAGTGGTGCGCGCGTTCAAGGTCGCCGGAAAGTCGGCGGGAATTCTCAAGTAGGCAGTACGCGTTTTTGTACGCGAAACCGCAGCGGCCAATCACGGGCTTTCGAAATGCCCACGCGCGGCCCAACGATCACGTCCCGCAATGGCTCGCCTTCGTGAATACGGAGCGATCCATCAAATAATGACGTGCCGTCGTGCGCGCGCGTGATGCCGAGTGCTGCGCACAGCTTTCCAGGGCCGTTGCACAAGTCGGCATCACGACGTGCCTTGGGGCGTCGTGCACGCATAAGCTCTATGCCGTGTAGCGGCTCGATGGCGCGAATAAGCACCGCGCTCCCAAACCCGTCTTCGCGGGTGACCGCGTTGACGCACCAGTGCAGGCCGTAAATGAAGTACACGTACGCGGTGCCAGGCGGCCCAAACAGATGCCATGTGCGCGCCGTGCGGCCAGCCACGGCGTGACAGGCTGGATCATGCGGACCGAGATAGGCTTCGGTTTCCGTGATCACTCCGCTGGTAACGCCCTCAGGCGTCTCTGAACGCAACACGGCGCCCAGCAGCGCCGGCGCTACAATCGCAGCATCACGATCGTAGAACGCCGGCCGCAGCGGAGCGCCGAGTGCAGTCGGCATCTCAGAGTGAGGCACCGACTGCTTCACGCCTGCGCGTGCCTCAGCTGGAGGCTTTTTTTGCAGCCTTCTTCGCGGCTTTTTTGGCCGGTGACGCTGACTTCGCAGCCGACTTGGAAGCGGTTTTGGTAGCAGACTTCGCCGCAGGCTTGGCAGCCGTTTTCGCGGCCGACTTCGCAGCAGTTTTAGCCGGAGTCTTGGTCTTGGTCTTGTCCGGAGCGCTCTTACTGGCAGTGCGTGGCGCCGTCTTCGCAGGCTTCCTGGCAGCCGTCTTGCTGGCTGACTTGGATGCCGTCTTGGACGCTGCCTTGCGCGCTGGCTTTGACGACTCAGCTGATGCAGCTGGAGTAGCTGATGCAGCTGGAGTAGCTGGAGTAGCTGGAGCCGACTTGGCCCCGGACGACGGAGCCGCTGCCACTGCTGCCGCTGCAGGAGCAGCCACAGGTGCCGCAGGCGAGCTGGCCGACCGCACCACGCCAACCATCGACAGCTCGGGCGGCGCACCACCGGCACGCGCACCCATGCGTCCACCGCGACCGGCCATACGTCCGCGAGTACCCAAACCAGTTGGACCGGAGGCGCCACTGGCCTTGTCGGCTTCCTTCTTCACCTGCGCCAACTCGGCTTCCTTCTTCGCCAGCTGATCGGCGATGGACGCGGCTTCCGCCACACGTCCCTCCTCGTAGTCATCACCACGGCGACGCAAATCGATCACGTCCGCGTCGTGCGCATCGCGCAAAATGCGCTCGAACATACGAGCAGCCAGCGTTTCCGAATCACGACCCAGCAACTCAAAAGCCTTGGTCCGCACCTTGAACGCCGACGTGGTGTTGTTGCCCGATACCAGTGCCGTTACCGCTTTCTGCACCAGATCAAACGCTTCGGAGCGCGTGAGCTTTTCGCCGCTCAGGCCGATCGTATCATCATCGGCGCTCACCGGCGCAGCAGACGCTGCGGCCGCCGGCGCCGAACTCGCGGCATCAGTGCGTGGCGCATCGCTGCGCGGTCCGCGGTCGCGACCGCGACCACGTCCGCGATCATTGCGTCCTTCACGTGCCGGGCGTTCTGTCTGCTCCCCGACGCGTGCGACCGCACCGAGCGGCGGTGCGTCCGCAACAGCACCACTCGCGCCTGGTGCTGCACTGGAAGCCGGACGGGCCACAGCACCCGATCCCACACGGGCCACCGCTCCGAGAGGCACATCACCACTCGGCGCTGGTTTGGCAGCCGCACTTGGTGCCGAAGAACGAGACGCACTCGACGGCGCGGCTCCGACACGGGCAACTGCGCCCAGCGGCACGTCAGACGCGACGCCGGTCGTCGCTGCGGCTGCTTTCGCGGCAGGAGCGGCCGCAGCCACAGGCGCGGCGGGCGACTCTGTTTCTGCATCCTCACTGGCAGCAGCTTCGGCAGACTCAGCGTCGGCCACGGCCGTTGCACTGCGCGGACGTTCATCGCGATCACGGTCGCGCCCGCGACCACGGCGGCCGCGACGGCTGCGGCGCTCTTCGCGCTCCTGCGGCGTGCCGCGGTCTTCGGCGTCGTCGCCTGCTGTCTTGTCAGCGGTGGTTGCGGCTGAGGCGCCGGCCGCGGGGGCCGCGTCAGTGGCCGCCGGCGCGCCCGCTGGCACACCGATTTCCATCTGTCCATTTTCGAGCTTGGTCACGGTGAGCAATCCACGTGACTGCGCTTCCTGCACAAAACGAGAGAACTTGGGCATGCCCAGGTTCTTTTCGTCAAATGATGCGTCGATTTCCTGCATCACCTGCTTGAGACGGTCGGAACGCATGACGTCGCCATTGCGCTGCATGCGCTGCACGGCTTCGGTCACCAGTTCGTACGGATCCCAGCGTGTGCTCTCTTCGTCGCCCGAGCGAACAAGGCCGGCGAGTGCGTTGTACGAGTAGTACTCGTCGCAGTTCATGACCAGCAGATCGCTTGACGATTCGCGAATGCCCACGCCAATCACGTACTTGCCATATTCCTTGAGCTTGATCACCATGCTCGAGAAATCGGAGTCGCCGCTGAGCAGCACAAACGTTCCGATCTCGGGACGGGTGAACACGAGTTCGAGCGCGTCAATGGCCAGGCGAATGTCCGTCGCGTTCTTTTTGGCCGACCCGTAGGCTGGTGCAAAGATGAGATCGATGGACGCTTCGGTGAGCGGTACGATGTATTGCGGGTAGCGCCGCCAGTCGGCGTAGGCGCGGCGCACCGCAACCTTGCCCTTGATGATGTCCGACGAGAGCAGATTCTTGAGCTCTTCCTGGAGGTCGGAGCGAATGCCCATCGTGACGTTGTCAAAGTCGATGAGCATTGCGGCGTTGGGCGCCTGATGTGGTGTGGATGTCCCCACCACATTGGTTGACATGGAAGCCGACTGCGAGTTGGCCTGCGGACCGCGATGCAGCGGTGCGACAGGACGGCGGGATGGGGTAGACGGACGAAGATGACGAGGTGACATGGACTCAGGTGTACGATGCGGAGAGTTCGAGCGCGATCGATCGCGCCAGCTCGCGCCGCCTTACCTTGCCACTTCCCGTCATGGGAAATGCATCGTAAAAGCGCACGAGATCGGGAACCTTGTATTCCGCCATGGAGTCGCGAGCGAACAGCGTGATATCGCGACCAGTTATGACGGCGCCCTCAACGGGCACGATGCACGCGCACACCTGCTCCCCCAACACATCGTGGGGAATACCGATGACGCAGACATCATCTACCGCTGGATGCGCGCGAAGCCGGTCTTCCACCTCACGGGGATACACTTGAAATCCCCCGCGTGCGATGGTGTCCCGACGGCGTCCAACGATTCGAACATAGCCTTCCTCGTCGATGATGCCGAGATCACCAGTGAGAAAGAAGCCTTCCGGCGTGTGAACCTTGGCGGTCTCACCCGGCATGCGCAAATAGCCACGCATGAGAAACGGTCCACGAACGGCGATTTCGCCGACCGCTTCCGGACCGTGCAACACTCCTGTGACAACGTCAACCGCCATCACTTCCACGCCTGGCAAGGCGCGTCCAACACTGCTCACCGCTTGCTCCTCCGTATCGGAGAAGCGGGTAATCGTGACGGTTGGTCCGGTTTCTGTGAGACCATACGCCACCAGCACTCGACACCACGCGCGAACGCGCTGCACCAGCTCTTCGGCCACATCTGTTCCGGCAATCACGCCAGTGCGCAACGAACGTACACGCTGCGGCGAAAACGATGCGTCGCGCATGAGCAGATGCCACATGGTGGGCACTCCGTACAACACGGTCACACGCTGCGCTTCGATTATCGACAGCGTCTCGTGTGCATCGAACGATGGCGTGACCACTAACGTGGCGCCGGCTGCCAGCGCACCGACCATGACCGAAAAACCAAACACCGTAAAAAACGGAACCGGTGTCAGCACCCGGTCTTCGGGCGACAACTCCAGCACCGTGCCTGTCTCAACAGCATTCTCCAGCAGTGCACGATGACTCAGCCGCACACCTTTGGGTTTACCCGACGAGCCTGACGTATAAATCACCGCCAGATCATCATCGTGCGGCACGTCAACGGCAGGAACTGCCCTGCCTGTACCACTGGACAGCAGATCTTCGAACTGAAAGATGCGATCGTCGTACCACAAGTCTTCATCGCCCACCGTGACCACGTACTGCAGTCCGGGCAAATCAGCCAGTACATCTTCAAATCGCTGCAGAAAATCCACGCCGCCAAACGCTTCGATTGTAACCACAACGCTGGCTTCTGCATGACGCAACTGATAACGCAGCTCATGAATGTTGAGCTGTGGGCTGATTGGAACCACCGCCGCGCCCAGCTTCACGCAGGCGAGCAGTGTGATCAGCCATTCCGCGCCGTTGGGAAGATTGACCGCGACGCGATCGCCCCGTTCAACACCCAACTCCGCAAACGCCGCAGCCAGCGCCGTTGCCTGACTCTCTATCTGCCGATACGAATACGACCGGTCACCTGCTACAACAACGAGGCGGTCCGGGTGATCCCGGAGGCGCGACTCATACAGGGTAGTCAGGGTCCACTGGCTTGGCATTCCACTCCGGTCATGAGAGACAACAATCATGTAAATTACCAACCATGAACGAGATGCGGAAGCCAACAGCGCGGATCCATCCGGGCGAACTGCCTCAGAAACCGCTCGACGCACCCACTCGTATGGACTCCAGCAGCGGTCTGACACCGTTCAAGCACACCCCAAACATCAAACCGGCCCGGGCGGCCAGAGCCCCGTTCCGTACCCGCTTGTTTGCCATGCTGCTGCTCTTTGCGCTCGTACCGTCTCTGCTCGTGACGGTCGCATGGGTTGTTACCACCAGTCGTACGTTGCCGCTGGTGGGCGCATCAGAGGCGTGGGACAGGGTTGGTGCGACGGGTGAACGCGCCGTCTCCACACTGGCCGACGCGCCACTCACCGATACTCAACGCGAGGTGCTCCGTGTCCACGAAGATGAACTGCGCCGATCGGTGGCCATGGCCCGGCGCTTCAGCTTCGTGGTGCCCAACGCGGTACGACTCATTGCAGTCGGCGCTTTCATTTTACTGCTCGGCGTGGCGCTCGGCGCCTC
>JBBSPO010000125.1:0-10370 GCA_038258695.1 Gemmatimonadales bacterium
CAATTTCAATGCCACGCAAGGCAATGATTTTGATCAGGAATGGGCCGACGCAATCAACGACCGTCGTCACCGGGTTGCGATGCGTGCCACGTGGACGGGGATGAAATCACTCGCGCTCTCAGGCATTGTTGACTTTCAGACGGGTCAGCCAATAAACCGGGTGGCGTTTTTCCGTGATCTCGATGGATCGGGCGACACATTCGGCAACGGATTCCTTGGCAACCAGGACCGGTTTGCCGGCGTACCGCGCAACGGCGAACGCTTGCCCAATGTGGTATTCACCAGCGCCAGCGCATCGTACGAGCTGCGTGTTGCAGGACAGGGTGTTGAGTTGCGTGCCGATGTGTTCAACCTGTTCAACAATACAAATCCGGGTGGTTACGCCAACGGTATTCCCGGCGGCGGCAGTCGTACGCAGGTTGGTCGCCCGGGCGATCCGATCGTAATTTCGGCGGTTGCACCGCCACGCCAGCTGCAGTTCTCGGCACGATGGTTGTTTTGATGGTGCGAGATGACGGTGCGTTGCTGCGCGTTCGCCACGGCATGGCAACGCGTGCATCAACGCGCGTATCAAAGCGCGTATCAACGCGTCCGGTAGTGCTCGCAATGACCTTTGCTGCCGCGCTGCTCACCGCTTGCACTGGCGGTGCCGACATCGAGCGCACGCAGTCTGCCAACGATGAAGTCGCGGCGCTCGTCGCCATGCCGTGGGACAGCGTGGTAGAACGTGCACGAGGCACCACCGTGACGTGGCGCAAATGGCGCGGTGATCCGGCCATCAATGCGTACATCGATGGGTGGGTCGCGCCGAGATTGCGCGATCAGTACGGTATTCGCCTTGAGGCGGTGGATGCACAGGGTCCCGAGATTGTGAATCAACTTGTGCTGGAGAGCGAGGCCGGTCGCGGTCGTGGGTCAGCCAGTCTGCTCTGGATAAACGGTGAGACGTTTGCGTCGCTGCGCAGCGAGTCGTTGCTGGCGGGCCCGTGGTCTGGTGTGCTGCCCAATGCAAGCTTTATAGACAGCGCGTCGCCCATTATTTCGCGCGACTTTGAACAGGATCCACAGGGTTTCGAGAGCCCCTGGGGCACTGTGCAGTTTGCGCTCATTTATGACACAGCACGTACACCTGAACCGCCTCAAACGGTGAATGAACTGTCGCGCTGGATCCGGCAGCATCCCGGTCGCTTTACACATGATCAGGGCTTTACCGGTATCACCTTTCTCAAGGTGCTCATGTACGCGCGTGGCGGCGGCGTGCAGGTGTTTGGCGGTGGATTTGATGAAGCGAAGTACGTTGCCGGCCGCACCACACTGTTTGCCATGCTTGATTCACTGCGGGAAAACTTCTGGCGTGACGGTGAGACATATCCGCCCGACGTCGCCGCCATGCATCGGCTGTTTGCCAATGCGGAAATCGATATTTCCATGTCCAACAATCAAAACGACGTGGTGAACAAGATTCGGCGCGGTGAACTGCCACCCACAGCGCGGGCGTTTGTTTTGCGGGACGGCACCATTGCCAACGCGCACTATGTAGGCATTCCGTTCAATGCACCCAATCCCGCTGGTGCAATGGTGGTGGCCAACCTGTTGTTGTCACCCGAAGCACAGTTTGAAAAGCACAAACCAGATGTGTGGGCCGATGGCACCGTGCTCGATGTCACGCGACTTCCCGCACCGTGGGCCGACTCGTTTGCCACACTCAACGCCGATCCACGGGCGATTTCCCGCGATACGCTCTCACGCTATGCCGTTCCGGAAGTGGCACCAGCCTATCACGAGCGACTGAGCAGCGATTGGCGCGCGTGGGTGCGTGGCGGCTCCTTTACGTCGGCGCGCTGACCGTGCGTCCGCTCCGGTCACTGCGCGCAGCCGGACCGATCTGGATTGCCGTTGTGGTGGCACTGCCGGTGCTCTTTGGCATCGCGTATTCCGCGCTGGCGGTGTTTGGTGTAGTGGGTGCAGGTGCTTCTGCGTCTCCGGATGCAACGCGACTGCTGGCTGTGTTTCAGGACGCCAGCACCTGGCGCGGACTCGGTTGGTCCGTATACGTGGCCGCGGTCAGCACGGCACTCGCCACAGCCGGTGCAGCCTGCGTCGCAATGCTGTTTGCGCAAAACAATACGCTCAATACTCTGGGGCGCTCGGTGGCAACACTTCCGTTACCGGTGCCGCACCTGGTAGCCGCCGCCACAGCGCTGTTCGTGCTGGGCCAAAGCGGGTTGCTGGCGCGATTGCTGCACGCGATGGGACTCATTGACGTTCCCGCAGACATGCCGGCGCTGGTGTACGATCACGCGGGCGTGGGGCTCATTACCGCACTGGCGTGGAAAGAGCTTCCATTTCTGGCCGTTGTCGCCATCGCGCTGAGGAGCGGCCACGCCACCGAGCTCACGGAAGCCGCACACACGCTCGGCGCGACATCATGGCACGTCGCGCGTGACATCACCTGGCCGCTGCTATGGCGCGGACTGATGCCTGCCGTTGTCGCGACATTTGTCTTTGCCTTTGGCAGCTATGAGTCGGCGGTGTTGCTCGCAGCAATCGATCCGGCACCGCTGCCGGTGCTCACCATGGAGCGCTTCGCCGACCCTGCACTGGCTCGTCGTGGCGAGGCGTACGGACTGGCGCTGCTGGCGTTGGCTGTGGCGGCGTTGGCCGTGGTGGCACACGAGTACACGCGCGCCCGTTGGAGCGGGCTCGCAAGCGAAAACGGTACGGCGCGTTGAACATCCGCATGGTTCTGCTGGCACTGATCACGATTTCCACGTTCGTGCCGTTCGCGATTTTGGTGCTGCAATCGGTGAGCGGCGCCTGGCGCTGGCCCGACGTGCTGCCCACCAGTTTCACCATGACTGGATGGCGTGCGCTGGGGCAAAGCACACTTGGCGGTGCAGCGGTGACGAGTGCGTTGCTGGCGGTTTCCACCGCCGTTGCGGCAACAGCGCTCGGCGTACCCGTTGGCCGGTCGCTGGCTCGACTCACGGGCGCCACGCGACACGTCGCCGCGGGATTGGTGTTTCTTCCCGTGGCCGCGCCACCGATCGCTCTCGCCGCCGGCCTGCAGGTTGGCACACTGTGGCTCGGCATCGGCGGCTCGGCCGTGGGCGTGTGGCTGGCCCATTGTGTTCCGGCCGTTGGCTATGTGTCGCTGCTCATGCTTGGTGTGTTTGTGACGCGGGACGCCGCAGACGAGGAAGCGGCGCGCACACATGGAGCCAGCCCATGGCAAATGTGGCGGCATGTGATCCTGCCATCGCTGCGCACTCCCATAACCGAAGCGCTGGCCATCGGATTTCTGATCTCGTGGGCGCAAGTTGCGCTCACACTCGTGGTGGGTGGCGGGGCAGTACGGGCGCTCCCCATCGAAGTGCTTTCGCTCGTGCGGGCGGGGCAAGATCGCGACGCCGCGGTGGGAGCGCTGCTGCTTGTGCTGCCGGCTGTTCTGGCGCTGGCCGCTTTGCGCACCGGATCGCGACGCACCAGCGCCCTTCCGGCGTGATGGGTTACGCGCCACCATGTACACTGTGACCTCCACTCCGCACAAGACGCGCACCCAGGCGCCCGGTACGCCCGACAACGGTATTCACCAGGCTAACGCCACACCGGTATTGCAGCTTGACGGTCTGCATGTGCCGTTCGCAATAAACGAACGCCACAACCACGACCACGTCACACAGTCGCCTGCCAACGGACTGCACGACGTCTCGCTATCGGTCGCGCATGGAGAACGCATCGTCCTGCTCGGACCATCCGGCGAAGGCAAGACAACATTGCTGCGCGCTGTGGCCGGATTGTCACCGATCACAGGCGGCACGGTACGCGTGAACGGACGTGATGTGTCCGCGCTTGCCGCCGAGGCGCGGGGAACGGTGTACTTGCATCAGGTCCCGGTGTTGTTTCCGCATCTGTCGGTGATGGACAATGTGGCGTTTCCCCTGACTGTTCGCGGCGTGGCCAAATCACACCGCCATCGTATCGCACAGCAGCTGCTCGATCGACTGGGGCTGGGGTTATTCGGCAATCGCCTGCCCCACATGCTCAGCGGTGGACAGCGGCACCGTGTTGCGCTGGCCAGGGCACTCGCTGCCCAGCCGCACATGCTGTTGCTCGACGAACCGCTGTCGGCACTGGATCCGACGCTGCGCCGAGATGTGCGCGAAGCAATTCGTGACGCGCACGACGATAGTGCCGCCGGTCTGATGCTCGTCACGCACGATCTTGATGACGCGACCTCGCTCGGCGATCGCATTGCCGTGATACTTGATCGAACCATTGCGCAGATCGCACCAGCGGCCGAGTTGTTTGCGCGCCCGGCGTCGCGTGACGTCATGCGTTTTCTGGGCGTGCATCAGGAGTTACAGGGTTCCATGCGCGATGCGCATTCCGTGTCTACGCCGTTTGGTGTGTTGCCCCTGCCATCAGATGTCTCAGCGCGTTTGTCCGGCGCTGGAGATGTAACAGTAGGCATACGTACCGACGCGATTCACTGCACCGCGTCACTCGATGGCACTGTCACTGACAGCGCCATGCGTGCGTCGTCTCTTGCGCCAATGTCAACAGTAGCCGGAACTGCCATATCGCCACCAGAGATGCCGGTGATATCGGCGGCCGGGATCGTTGAACACGTACACATCCGCGCCAGCGGAAGTACGGCCACGGTGCGTGCCGGCGACATTACCGTGGAGGCCGGCTTCAATCCGTTCAATGCGCCGCAGCCTGGCGATACGGTTGCGCTGCGTATCGACACGCGCGGTATTGTCGCGTTCGCGCAATAGAGCCAACGATGTTTGACGAATGGTTTCGGATCTGGAAGGAGCGCTGGCTCAGTCCTGTAGCGCGTGCATTCGCGCCATGGATCACGCCCTTCCACCTCACTTTGACGGGTTTTCTCTTTGGCGTGGCGAGTGCCGCTGCAGCATCTCAGGAGCGCTGGACACTGGCGTGTGTGCTCTGGATTCTGAACCGTGTTTTTGACGGGGTTGACGGGACGTTGGCGCGTGTGCGGCAGCGCCAGTCTGACTTTGGCGGCTACCTCGATATTCTGCTCGACTTCGTGGTCTATGCGGCGGTTCCGCTGGGTATTGCACTGGCCATCGACACACGCGCGAGCTGGCTGGTGCTCGCAATACTACAGGCCACGTTTTTTGTAAATGCTGCATCGTGGATGTATCTCGCAGCAGTACTCGAACGGCGCGGACAGGGCGCGTCTTCGCGCGGCGAAATGACCACGGTCACCATGCCGCGTGGGCTGGTGGCGGGCACGGAGACGGTAATTTTTTACACGCTGTTTCTTGTGTGGCCACAGCACTTTGTGGTGCTGGCGTCAATCATGGCGGCCGGCGTATGCATTGGCATCACGCAGCGGCTAGTGTGGGCCGCGCGACACCTCAGGTCACTCTGAGCTGGCACGGGATTTTCCAAGGCCATCCCACACACGACTCTTGACGTCGTCAACAAACAGCTGCAAGTGCGGGAACGGGATTTCAATACCAGCGGCATCAAGTGCCTTCTTGCTCGCTTCGGTCACACTAAAGCGTACTTTGGTCTCGTTCACCGCTTCTCCCACCCACACGCGTATCGAAAGATTGACACTGGAGTCGCCGAGTTCATCCACAACCACAGTGGGCGCAGGCATTGGCAGAATGTCCTCGAGTCTTTGTATAGCCGCCAGAAGCACTCTGCGCGCGTCATCAATGGATTCCTTGTACGCGATACCAACCGACACGTTCACGCGAGACTCACCATACATGGAATGATTGATGAGCAGTTCGCCAATTACCTGTTTGTTGGGAATGACAACGTAGGTGTTGTTGTGTGTACGCAGCCGGGTGGTGCGGAGTGTGATTTCTCGTACTTCGCCGTAGCGGTCCTGTGTGGTGACCCAGTCACCCACCTTGAATGGTCTGTCCCAGAAAATCAGGAAGCCGGCGATCATGTTGGCGATTGTTTCCTGAGCGGCAAAACCGACCGCGATACCAACCACGCCCAAGCCTGCCAGCGCGGCACCCACGTTGATGCCGAGCTGGCTGGCCGCCATCACCAGCGCTACCACCCAAACCGCGCCGCGCACCACGCCGTCTACCAGCAGGTGGATGAGCGCCGGAGCGATCCCGGCCCGTGTTAATCCTGAGCGCAGCGCCGGCCGCAGAATGCGCAGCAACACATAGAACGCGAACAGCACCAGCAACGCCGCGAGAATGCGCGGAGCAGTCGCAATCGCGAGCGCCAGAAGTGCGTCGCTGGAAAGCCACTCTACAGATTTGAAGTCGAGTTGCACTCGTCAGCTTCCTGTGATTGAATGTGCGCGTTACGAGAACCTACCTCGGCGCGCCCACCTTCACCAGCCGTTCTGCTACACGCTCGGCGAGCAACTCATGTGCCCGTTCGGCAATCGCATCGAGCGACGGCGTGGTGGGCAGCATGGCCTGCGCCCGTGCCCGCAGCTCGTCGCGCGTGGGGAACGTGGGCCAATGCATATGCGCCATCGCACCCGTCATCTGATCACGTGCGTGCTCGGTGGCGTGGCTGATCGCTTCGCCCGCATGCGCGAACGCATCACCGGCACTCAGACGCAGCTCCGCCAGCTGAATCTGGGCATTGAGCTGCGCACCGCGTGCATCGTGCGCCAGCTGTTCAATGTTGAAGCCGGCCACCAGCTGACGCGCCACCTTCTCCAGCACAGCTTTGCCGACCGGGCGTTCGTTGCGCACCACCTCCGGCGGCGGCGCGCCCAGGTCCCACACCAGTCCCATCCACGACATGGCTTTGAGAGCATAGAACGTCGGGTCGAACTCGTACCAGCGAAAGCCCTGACGTGTTGAACGCTGGTAGGCGTGATGATTGTTGTGCCAGCCTTCGCCCAGCGTGATGATGGCCAGCCACCAGTTGTTGCGTGAATCGTCGCCGGTCACGTAACGCTGATTGCCGTGCACGTGCGCCAGCGAGTTGATCATGAACGTGCCGTGCCATGTGGCCACGGTGCTCCAGATAAAGCCCACCACCAATCCGCTCCATCCGCCGATCGCAAAACAGAGTGCGGCCAACGCGAGCGTGGGGACATGCTCGTATTTGTTCAGCCACACCAGCTCCGGATAGGCCGTCAGGTCGGGCACGGCATCAAAGTTGGTCTTGTCCCACTGCGGTTCAAAAATCCAACCCACATGCGAGTGCCAGAAGCCGCCGTGCAGCGGTGAGTGCACGTCGAGCTCGGTGTCACTGTGCCGGTGATGATGCCGATGATGCGACGCCCACCAGAGCGTGCCTTTCTGCGCGGTGGTCTGCGCCAGGAACGCCAGCAGAAACTGCATCACCCGGCTTGTCCTGAACGTGCGATGTGAGAAGTAGCGATGGTAACCCGCGGTCACACCAAACATGCGCACCACATACAGCGTGATCGCCAGCACCAGCGCGGTGGTGGTGACGCCCGACCATATAGCGGCAAAACACGCCAGGTGCAGGGCCACAAACAAAAACTTGCCCGGGTACACCGTGTCGTCGTGCCCGTGATCATCGTGCTGATGATCCGCGCCTGCGTGACTGCGATTTTCATTCGCGCGGCTAGCCTGGGGCTGCGTCGCGGCTTGTGCGTTGGTGCGTTGGTGCATACTGGACAACGGAACTCCGGACTGGCTGTGTTCAGGGATAAGTGACGTGTGACGCAACGTGCGCCACCGAAGACGTTTGTATGAGCGAGGGCGCGTCAGGCGGCATGATCAGCGCCTGCAGCGTGACCATCGCGCGCTCAGCATTAAAGCGCGACGGGTCAAGAATTGTTTGCGTTGCACAGCCCTCAATGAACGCTGCGCACACACCCGCCAGATCATCGGCAGTGAGATTGGCGTAGCGCTCGGGATGACTGGCAATGATGGCGTGCGCCGCCGGCCGGAAGGCGTCGCGATAACGGTGCAACGCGCGTCGGATTAATCGACGGATGACCGGGTGACGTGTCCCCAGCACCCAGTAGTCGTAAAACAGCTCAACACGCTCCTGCTGCTTGAGCAGGTGCGCCAGATCGCGCTCCACGATGGACAGCAACCAGGCAATCGGCGGCATTCCCGCCGGTGCGCGCTGATGAAACTCGCCGGCCACAATCGTGTGCGACAGCATCCAGTCGAGCAGATCGATGAGCAGACCGTCTTTCGACTCAAAGTGAAAGAGCAGCAGCCCCGCACTCACGCCAGCCTCAGTGGCCACGGCGCGAATGGTCAGTCCGCCCAAACGGTCGCGGGCCGCCACGCGGTAAGCCGCCAGCAGGATTTGATCGCGTCGAACGGATTCGGGAGCTTTACGGCCAGGCATGCGCAACTGGAGGTACGAACGAGGCGCAACAGGGTGCCGGCCACATGAAGAACAAACTCGTTGAACGCACGTTCAATGTCAATTGCTGAGAGCCGTAACCCGCACCCGCTCGCACACGTAGAGCACAAACGCGAAGTTTTACGGTCAGCAGCGGCGCGTAAGCGGTTTGTTCGCGCGTGCCTGACAGCCCGATTGCCAACCGCCCACGAGGCTCATGACCATTGCCAAGCAGACACTCAACCCTGCGAACGTCCACATGATTGCCACCGACACGCCACGCCGCAGGCCGCGCTTGATGCGAGCGGCGTGCCTCTTGATCATCTGCTGCGCGACTGTTGCCTGCGGCGGTGACCCAGACGGCGCCAGCACCAACGACGCCATCCGTTCCACCAGCACCACGGTAGGTGACACGCTGGTTGTGCGTACCACCGGCGCCATTCCTGACGCGGGTACGCACGTGCTCACCGAGCGGTGGCGCGTCGGTGATGTGGACGGCGTCGACTCAACCATCAGCTTTGGCGGCATCAACGGATTCGCCCTGCACACCGATGGCACGGTGGCCGTCTTTGACGTCACTGGCCCCACCCTGCGCACCTACGATGCACAAGGGCAATACATGCGCACGATCGGTCGCAAAGGTGCCGGGCCCGGCGAGTACTCGCAGAGCAACGGCATCGCCTATCTGCCCGACGGCAGACTGGCCTTCTGGGACCCCTCCACGGCGCGCATCACACTTTACAATGCCGATGGCAGCGTGCAAAACGAATGGCAACCTCCGGTCACCGGCGTATTTCGGTCTGACGCGCTGCACCCCGTCAGCACGCACACGATCGCGATCGAGAGCACGGTGCCACAGGTCACAGCCGACGGCGAACCACCTCCGCGCGGACCACGTCCGACGGCGTATTTCCTGTACGACAGCACTGGCATCATCACGGACACCCTGATCGTTCCCCTGCCCGCAGAAGAACCGCTGACACTGACCGCAGAAAATGAAAACATGAGCATGGTGATGGGTCTGCCGTTCGCTCCGGCGGCGCATTCCGCGCTGCGTCCCGACGGACGGCTCGCCTTGGCGTTCGGACGCGACTACCGCATCCGCATCTCCAATGGGGAGCAACCACTGCGTGTGGAACGCAGCGCACCAACCATTCCCACAACCGATGACGAACGATCGAACACGCGCGAACTCACAGAGTCACAAGTGCAACGAGTGCTTCCGGGCTGGAGCTGGGATGGACCGTCAATCCCCGACATGAAACCCGCGATTCGCTCGCTCAACGCCATGATCGACAACCGCCTGTGGGTGCTCGTCTCAGCGCCGGGCGAACTGATCCCGGACGCCGAACGCGACACACCGCGGCCGGCCGCCGCAGGTGGCCCACCACCGCCCACGGTCAACAGATGGCGAGAACCGGCTTGGTACGACGTCTTTGAACCCAACGGTGAGTTCTTCGCCCGAATCGCCATGCCGCCACGCAGCCGGCTGCTCGGCGCTCGCGGCGACCTCGCCTGGGGCGTAGTTACGGATGACGATGACATCCCGTTTCTCGTGCAGTGGCAAATCACACCGGCCACGAACGAGCCGTGAACGAAATGGCACAGCACGACAGGTCGATGACGGAACGAACGCGCGAGATCGGCATTGGTAACGCAGTGGGCCTCAGGCCTGCCTGATCAGGCACGAGTAACTGTCCAAACGTTTAACTTCCATTTGTGACTACGCGCTCCCTTCCGCTTTTCCCGATCGGCATGGTGCTCTATCCGGGCGTCGCAATGCCCCTGCACCTGTTCGAGCCGCGCTATCGGCAGCTGCTCACCGATGTGCAGGCGGCAGACCGTCGCTTCGGAATCATTTGCGCCATGCCGGGCGTCGACGAACGGGCGCTGCCGACAGGTCGCATGGGCTGCGTTGCCGAAATCACCGAAGCTGAAACACTCGAAGACGGTCGCTCAAACATTCTGGTGGTGGGTCGCGAGCGATTCGCGTTGGATCGCTTTGTTGACGATCCGGCGCCGTATCACATTGCACACGTCAGCGTTGTAGAAGACGAGCCCGTGAGTTC
>JBBSPO010000126.1:0-10335 GCA_038258695.1 Gemmatimonadales bacterium
CGGTGGACGGTTCGGGTTTTTACAGCCGAGCCGTTCACCGTAAACGGTTTTTCAGAACCCCAACGGTTCACCGTCCACTCCCACCGTAAACGCAGTCAAACGGCTGTTCCCTACCGTTTCACGGCACCAACTCCCCTTTGTCCCACACCGCCTCCAACTCCGTCACCAGCGCCGCCACCAGCGCAATCCCGTCCCACAGATTGCCCACACGCAGGTTCTCATTGGGCGCATGCTGGTTGTTGTCGCTATTGACCGTTGGAATCGTGATCAGCGGCGCGTCAAACACATCGGCGAAATGAAACAGCGGTAGCGAACCGCCAAGCGTGGGCGCGATCAATGGCGCCTGTCCATACACACCGTGCATAACTTGGCTCAGCGCGGCAACCACAGGTTCGCTGAACGGTGCGCGCACACTGCGATAGCCGTCGCCCCACTCAACAAACGCCACGCGTTCACGATCCGTACGCGTGGCGGCAGCGTTAGCATCGGTGACAATGTCATAGCCCTGCGCGCGAATGTGCGCGTTCACTATGTTGCGCAGCCTCGCCGGTTCCTGGTCGGGCACAAGACGGAAATCAACCGAAACGCTGGCCGACGTGGGCACGGCATTGGTGGCACCGCTACCCACCGCACCACTGCGAATACCACGAACATTCAGCGCGGGACGCATGATGCGTTCGCCGAGCGTGGCGCCGTCGGCTTCGGTACGCGTGAGACCAAGAACGGTGCGCAGTGAATCGTCGGTCATGGACAGTGCACGCGCTGCCGTGAGCTCCTGCATGGTGGCCGAACGCACATCGTCGTGAAAACCGGCAATCGTGATGCTGCCATCACGATCGCGCATGCTGGCAATGAGATGTGCAGCGGCCACTGCCGGATTGGGTGCCCAGTTGCCGTAGTGTCCGGAGTGCAGCGGACGGTTGGGTCCGTACAACGTGATCTCCACACCAACCACGCCACGGACGCCGAGTACCAACTGCGGTGCGCCGCTTACATGCACCGGGCCGTCCATGAAAAACCATGCGTCAGCGGCCAGTTTTTCGCGGTGTGCGCGCAACAGATCGCCCAGATGTTGTGAGCCGGCTTCTTCTTCGCCTTCAAGAAAGATTTTGACGTTGACTGTTGGCTGCTGTTCAAGCGCAGCCAGCGCGTCGAATGCTGCGAGCATGGCAACGATCGGTCCTTTGTCGTCGCTGGCAGAGCGCGCGAAGATGCGCGCGTTTGGATTGACCGTATCGCCAATGGCGGGCAGTGGAACGGCGTCGCCGGCGACACCACGCTGCATCGTGCGCAGCACGGGAGCGAACGGGTCGCTATCCCACGGCGCGCCAGCTACAGGTTGCCCATCGTAGTGCGCATAGAGCACCACCGTGCGAGTGGCGCCCGGTACCATGCGTTGCGCCAATACGGCGGGTGGACCGCCGGTAGGCGACTCCAGCAGCTCGGTGGTAAAACCACGTGCGCTGAATGCGGTAACCAGATGTGCGGCCACTTTGCGAATGGCCACTGAATCGGCGGCGATGTTGGGCAACGAAAACAGAGTGAACGCTTCGTCAAGAATCTGCCGCTCGTTGGCGCGTCGCCACGTATCAATGCTGGCGCGGCGTTGTGCGCCGTTTGCCGGCGTGGCCTGTGACAGGGATTGCGCGTGCAGCGCACCAGGCGCAGGTGTTGCGGTAATAAGAACGGCGAGCGCGGAGAGGTACAGTGAGCGCATGAGCGTTGGTGCTGGTGAGAATACGACAATCACAACACGATCAGGAACAATGGCACATGTCCCGTTAAAAGCTACTTCGGCGATGCCTTGCCGCGCGCATTGGCAGCGCGAGCCGCACCAGGCGGACGCGATCGCATAAACGCCACCTGCCGTCCACCGGTTGTTGTAACCACAACACGATCGAGCGGTAGTCGCACTTCTTTGGCGAGCACTGGATCGGGTACCACGGCAGTTAATGTCCACTGCAAGCCCGCTTCACGCACCGCGGCGCCCAATCGCCCCCATAGTGCAGGCAGCGTTTGCGGATCACCCGTGCGAATACCGTACGGCGGGTTGGTGACAATGAAGCCACGCGCTCCGAATGCCGCCGCATTGATATCGGATAACGGCTGATGCAGCACCGTAAGGTCCTGCAACACACCTGCGCGCTCCGCGTTGGTGCGTGTCGCTTCGACAGCGCCCGCGTCCCGGTCAGCGGCTACAATCACCGCCGGTGCTGACGGCAGTACGCCTTCCCGTGCACGCTCTCGTTCGGCGGCTGCAATTTCAGCGTTGACATGTGGCCAGAACTCACATGAAAACGTGCGCGACAATCCGGGCGCAATGTTGCGCGCACGCAAAGCCGCTTCAATGGCAATCGTGCCTGCACCACACATCGGATCGATGAACGGGACATCGCCCGGCCATCCCGACGCGACAATCAGCGCCGCAGCCAGCGTTTCGCGTAACGGGGCCTTGCCCGAATCCAGTCGCCAACCACGGCGGTGCAGCAACTCGCCCGACGCGTCGGCCGAAATCGTGCACACATCATGATCAAATCGCACCAGAATGCGCTGCACGCGAGCTGCAGGTGCTTTGGGCGCCGCGTGCAACGCAGATGCTGCAGGGACTGCAGGTACTGCAGGTACTGCAGGTACTACAGGTACTGCAGAGGCTGCACCGTTTTCGCTCGGGTACAGCGTCTCGTCAGCATCATCGTCTACCGGCGTTTGTGTCTGCTCGAGCTTTACACCGGGCACCGCCAGCGTTATGCCACGTGCAATGCGCTCAGCGACAGCGTCGGAGTGATACAAACGGGACTTGCGACATGTCACCGAGAGTTCAGCAACTTCGCCAGCGCGTAACACGTCACCCCACGGCGCTCGGCGCGCCCGCTTCTCCAACGTGGCGAAATCGCGGGCCGGAAACGTGTCGAGGCGCACCAGAATACGTGTCGCCAACCGACTCCAACAGTTCACACGGAAGAGCATCAGCGGCGTGGCCTCGAATGCAACACCAGCCGGCTCGACCGCTGTCACCTGCACGCCGAGCGACTCCAGCTCCGAGGCAACCAGCGGCGCCATTCCGGGCGCGGCGACGGCAAACGCATCGCGCCGTCCCCCTGGACGTGCAACAGTTGGCGCTGACGATTTCACACTGGTCGCCGCCGTAGCCGTTGAACGCGACCGCGACCGGGAGCCGCGTGACTTGTCAGGCCGCGGCAACGACGCCATGCCGACGACGCAGCGTCTCCGTGACGCGCGTACCACGCAGCCGCATGAGCCCACTCAGATCATCAGGACTGAGCGGCGGCGCAAACAAAAATCCCTGTCCAAACTCACAGCCCAACTCCATGAGCATGCCGCGCTGGGCTTCTGTTTCAATACCTTCGGCTACGGTGTCCAGACGCAATGTCTCACCCAACGCCACAATGGCGCTGGCGAGTACTGCCCCGTCTCCGCCTTTGTCGATGGTCTCCACAAATGCCTTGTCGATTTTGAGAATATCAATGGGATAGCGCTGCAGATAACTGAGCGAAGAATAGCCCGTACCGAAGTCATCAATCGCCAGCGACACACCCAGCTGCTTGAGTTGCGTGAGGCGTTCCAGCGAGACATCCACGTGCTGCATGAGGATACTCTCCGTTATCTCCAGTACCAAGTGAGCCGCTGGAAAGCCCGATTCACGCAGCGCGTCGCGCACGTCGGCGACAATGCGCGGCTCCTGCAACTGTCGGCCGGACAGGTTGACCGTCATGCGCACGGGTGCGCCTCGCTCCTCGGTCCAGCGTGCACCCTGACGACACGCTTCCTGCAGCACCCACCGACCGATTTCCACAATAAGACCGGTATCTTCGGCCACGGGAATGAACACAATCGGTGGCACGGTACCGCGCCCCTTACGTCGCCAGCGTACCAACGCCTCGGTGCCACATACTTCGCCACCGTCGAGCGCGATAATGGGCTGGTACTGCAGAAATAGTTCGTTGCGCTCGGTGGCTCGCCGCAAATCAGCTTCCAGATCGAGTCGTTCCAGTGCGGCCGCGTGCATTTTCGGCTCAAAGAGTACGTAGCACCCTTTGCCGCGTGTTTTAGCGATGTACATAGCCACGTCGGCGTTGCGTACCAGTTCATCTGAGGTGGCGCCGTCGTCGGTGCGCGCAATGCCAATGGAGGCGCTGACAAATACTTCCTTGCCGCTGAGCGAAAACGCGCGTCCCAACGCCTCAACGATACGATCGGCCATCTGCAGCACTTCGTCCACGCTTTCTGTGCTTTCAACGAGTACGGCGAACTCATCGCCACCGAGACGTGCAATCAGATCACTGTCGCGCACACACGCCGACAGACGACGCGCCGCCTCAACCAGCAATCGATCACCCGCTGCGTGACCTAGCGAGTCGTTCACATTCTTGAAGTTGTCCAGGTCAAGAAATAGCACCGTCACCGGCTCCACATGGCGCACGCCACGCGCCAGCGCATGTCCCACCTGATACAAAAACAATGAACGATTGGCGAGATCAGTGAGCGGATCATGAAAGGCCTGGTGCATGTACTGCTCTTCCATGATGCGACGCTCGGTCACGTCACGTGTGTTGAGCACCAGCCCCTGCACCGTCGTCTCGTTGAGCAGGTTGGTGCCCACATTGTCGACCGTGAGCCAGCTGCCGTTCGCATGCGCCAGCCGCCACTCGCGTGTGATCGACCCACGCGTTCCTGACGGGCCAGCCGACGCCAACTCGGCCAGAAACTGACGTGCGCCGGGCTCGTCGTCCGGGTGCAGCAAGTCGAGCAATCGCTGTCCCACAAGCTTGCGTGGTTCATGGCCCAACACAGTGCGCGCCGAGGGCGACAGGAACTGAATAGTGCTGTCGGCGCCGACAATGGTAATGACGTCGCTCGAGTTCTGCACGAGCGCACGGAATCGCGCCTCACTTTCACGCGCCGACGCTTCAGCCAGAATACGCACCGTTTCCCGGGTGGATGCGATCTGTCGAAGAAAGGCGATCGCGGTCACCAACACGGAGCCCACGACCAGTCCGGCCAACGGTTGCGCGCCGCTTTCGCCCGCAGCACGCAGCAACAAGCCAAAGCCCGGCAGCACCGCGACAAACGGAATCACGCTGATGCCCTGCAATGCTCCAGTGGAGAGCACCACGGTGCGGGCTTCAATCACCGCCGCTGTTGTGCGCTGCAGCCAGGCGGCACCAGCCAACAGACACGCCGCGGCCGGCGCGACAGCCAGCAGCCAAAGCGGACGCGTGCCCGTATGATGCAGCTCAATGATGGCGGCAATATCGGCCAGAAAATGCACGAAGAAGCCAAGAGCGATCACCACCATGACATTCGCACGACTGTGAATCGTGGTGCGACGCCAGATAATGGATGCCGTCAGCAGCAGGATCAAATCACCAATGGCAGCCGTGTGCGCGATCACAAGATCAAACGGCGCAACGACGATGCCTTCAACCAGCGGGCTTTGCAGATCATACCAGATCACCAGCAGTCCACCACCGGTGATGGTGGCGATATCGAGCAGATACTTGCTGCGATCAAGCGCCGTCTGCGGTGATGCTGACAGTTGCAGCAATCCGATCACCAGTAGCGGCTGACTGGCAATGGTACCGATGGTGAGTACCCGCATGGCCATGGCACCGTTGTCTGCTTGCCACGCAATCAGCGCGACAGCGGCTGACAGCGCCAATAGTGCCTGGCTGGCGGACACAAACGCCCAGCAGCGTCGCGTGCCGAGATCGAGGAACGAGGCCGACGCCGCATGCGCGGCCATAAGCGCCGCAGCGATTTGCAATACGGCGGGCGCCAGACTCACCAACGGATGCGCCGGATCCAGCGCCGCCGAGTTGGTAGCGAGCCAGGTAGCGAGCAAGGCCGACAGCCCCACCAGTCCGGCCAGCATCCACGTTTCCGCACGCGTGGGCGCAGCGGGAGCGGGGACAGCTGGTACGCTCTGCGACGGCGTGCGGCCGACGAAAGCTGGATATGGACCTGAACGGCGGGGCGTGTTGGTCCCCGCGGCTGGGAGTGTCATTCGGTAAGGGCGGTCCCACTACCGTACACTGCTCCGTGTACTCGGCCAGCAGGGAATGTGCGTGGTGAACGTCAGGAAACGCACCAAACCACGCCCGCGTGTAGCAGCCGAGTGGTTAAGTGCCCTGCTGCACAGACGCACTCAGACGCGTCGCCGTCACTCGACGTCGCCACATCACGACCCGAAACCCCAGCAACACCGCCACCACCACGAAGTACACCACCGGCAGCGTGATATCGCGTTTCACGGCCCAGAGGTAATGCACCGTGGCGGCCAGCATGGCCACGTACACCAGGCGGTGCAGCTTATTCCACTTTGCGCCGCCCAGGCGTTTGATCCAACCTTTGGTGGACGTCACCGCCAGGGGCGTGAGCAATGCGATGGCCAGCATGCCCACGGCGATGTAGCGGCGCTTGAACACGTCTTCGAAGAACTGGCTGAAGTCGAGCGCCAGATCGAGCCCCACGTAGACGCTCAAATGCACCACGGCCCAGGCGAACGCGCCCACTCCCAGCGTACGCCGATTGATGATCAGCCAGCCCCAGCCTGTGAGCTGCCGGAGCGGCGTCACGGCCAGCGACGCGGCCAGCAATCGAATGGCGTAGTGACCAGTTCGATGCTGCAACGACTCGATCGGGTTGGCGCCCAGGCCACCGGAGAAGGCCAGCCAAGCGAGCCAGCCGAGCGGACCCACCACAGCCGTCCACACGGCCACGCGCACCACAGCGCGCCCAGTGAGCGGGCGTTGCGCGGACGTCATATCACAAGCGCGGTGGAACGGCTCAGTAGTATTTCCGCAGGTCCATGCCGGCGTACAGCGACCCAACTTCGTTGGCGTATCCGTTGAACATGAGCGTATTGCGACGCAGGAACTCGCCAATGCGACGTTCCTTGGCTTGTGTCCAACGCGGGTGATCCACCGTGGGGTTCACGTTGGCATAAAAGCCGTATTCGCTGGGGATGGCGTCATTCCAGGTCGTGCCGGGCAACGTGGTGGTAAAGCGAATGCCTACAATGGACTTGATGCCCTTGAATCCGTACTTCCAGGGCACCACCAGACGCAGCGGCGCGCCATTCTGATTGGGGATGGACTTGCCGTACATGCCTGTGGCCAGCATGGCCAGCGGGTGCATGGCTTCGTCCAGACGTAGCGCCTCTTTGTACGGCCACGGCAGCACATTGGTGCGCTGGCCCGGCATCTGCTGCGGATCGAGCAGCGTGGTAAACTCTACAAACTTGGCCGCCGGCGTGGGTTCAAGCCGGTTGATCACATCGCGCAGCCGCACGCCCTGCCACGGGATCACCATGGACCACGCTTCCACGCAGCGATGCCGATACACCCGGTCTTCCACGGCCAGTCCGGCCAGCAGCGCGGTCAGATCCCAGCGCTTGGGCGATTTCACAAGTCCGTCTACCGCCACCGTCCATGGACTGGTGCGCAGCGAACCGGCGTTCCGCTTGGGGTCTTCCTTGCCGGTGCCAAACTCGTAAAAGTTGTTGTAACTGGTGGCGTCCTCTTCCGACGTCACCTTTTCGTCCTGCTCAAGTTCCAGTCCCTCGCCCTCACCTGGCCGGGCATTATCGGCCGGCGTGCACGCGGAGAGGGTGCCCGGCGCCGCCAGACCAGCCAGCGCCAGCGCTCCGGCCGTGCCAATAAATGCGCGGCGGTTGACGTACTGCGCTTCGGGGGTGATTTCCGAGGACGGAATGTCGGCGGGTTTCTTGATGAGCATGGGTCTGCGTTGAGGGAAACAGTCTGATACACCTACTGCCAAACGTGCACATGAGTTCCCCGCTGGGCGTTGACCCACGGAGGGTGAACCGTTTGCATTCATAATATGAATACAACGTTGCCGCCGCAGATATCCCGCACGCTCGACCGTTTTCGGGGCATGGACCGCGAAACCCGCATGCAGGCCCTGCTCAGCTACGCCAAACGCCTGGAGCCGCTGCCGGAGCGCTTTGCGGCGCTCGATCGCGAGGCGTTTACGGTGCCGGAGTGCCAGACGCGGGTGGACCTCTTCCCTGAAGTCCAGCCCGATGGCACCATGCACTACTGGGCCGACGTCAATGTGCGGCAGTCGCCCACCGTGGCGGCGGTCTTGTCTATTACGTTTTCTGCGGTGAACGATCAGCCGCCAGAGGTCGCGCTGGGGCTGCCATCTGACTTTGTGCGCGTGCTCATGGAGCAGATCGGCCTTGGCGCGCGCGAAGCCGGTTTGTCGGCCATGGTACGTCGCATTCAGCGGCATGCGGCTGAGGCTGTGGCATCACGTTCGCCGAACGCCTGAAGCCGTTTGTTTTCTTTTGCCCTTTCCCTTCAGCTCATACCATGTCCATTACCATCACCGTCCGTAAAACCGGTTCGCTGTTCATCAGCGCCGAAGACGCTCCCAACGTTCGCCTGGTCGATCACGAGGGCAACGACATTGAAATGCCCGCCGAAGGCAAGCCGATTGCGCTCTGCCGCTGCGGCGCGTCGTCACGCAAACCGTTTTGCGATGGCGCACATTCAAAGATCGGCTTCCTGGCGGGTGACATTGCCCGTGCTGTCAGCGACCAGCAAGGCTAAGCTGCACCACTGATGCTGGCCACACTTGGCAACTGGTGGACGTGGGCAACCACGGTGCTGCTCGTCATTGCGGGCACACCGGTGGTTGCGCTGGTTTACGCGTTCACGCGCCCGTTTGACGCTGGCCGTTACGCCGCTGGTCGCGCGTTTCGCCTGGTGGCTGTGACCACGCTCAAGCTCAATCCGTTCTGGCGCTTTGGCGTACGTGGTATTGCGCCCAACAATCCGCGCCGACCGTACATGGTAGTCGCCAATCACGAGTCATACGCCGACGTATTTCTCATCAGCAAGTTTCCGTGGGAAATGAAGTGGCTCAGCAAAGACACGATTTTCAGGATCCCCTGTCTTGGCTGGATGATGCAGATGGCAGGCGACATCAAACTCACGCGTGGCAACCGGGACAGTGCAGTACAGGCGCTGGCACAGTGTCGCGACCGGTTGGAGAAGAAAGTATCAGTAATGATTTTCCCCGAAGGCACACGATCACGCGACGGTGCCATGTTGCCGTTCAAAGACGGTGCCTTTCGACTTGCCATCAAGGCCGGCGTGCCTGTTCTTCCAATCGCGGTAGCGGGCACCCGTCATGCGATGGCCAAAGGGTCGTTTCGTTTCCGGCCGGCGCGTGCTTTGGCCATGGTGCTGGAACCGGTATCGACTGACGGCTTGACGCTCAAGGATGCAGCGGCGCTGCGCGAGGACGTACGCCGGCGCATTGACGCCGCGCGCCGGACGCTCGCCCACGAGCTCGGCCTGGCTGAACCGCCGCCGCTTGATGACGGTACGCTCGTACCACAGCGTCGTGGTGACGAAGCTGCAATCCCGAACGCACTCGGCGGTGCGGCGGTACAGCCCACGTGACACCATCCGCGCCGGAGAATGAGACGGCGTTGGAGGATGAACTCTCGCGCCCCAGCGATGCGGCGTGTGACGCACTTGCATCGCTTGACGGCGATATCATGGTGCTGGGCGCTGGCGGTAAAATGGGTCCGACACTCGCTCGCATGGCTCGGCGCGCACTCGATGCGCGTGGAGTGCCGCGACAGGGCGCACGGGCTCGGCGCGTATACGCAGTGGCCCGATTCAGCGATCCGACGCTGGCCGATACACTGGCTTCGTATGGCGTAGAACCGTTTCGCGCCGACTTGAGTGATGCGCGCGTATTGGAGCGCCTTCCCGATGCCGCCAATGTCCTGCATCTGGTGGGACAGAAGTTCGGAACACAACACGATCCGCTGAGTACCTGGGCGCAGAACGTCGGTGCCGCGGTGAACGTGGCCTCGCGCTACCGTACATCGCGCATTGTGGTGTTCTCCACCGGCAATGTGTATCCGCGATCTGTTGTCACACTAGGTGGCGTGCGCGAGAACCACGCGCTGGTTGCTGACGGCGAATACGCCGCGAGCTGCGTGGGCAGGGAACGAGTGTTCGCCTACAGCGCGCGGCAGCACAACACCTCGGTGTTGCAGTTCCGTTTGTGTTACGCGTGTGATTTGCGATACGGTGTGCTCACTGACATCGCCACGCGTGTTCACGCTGGTACGACCGTGCCGTTGAGCATGGGCTACGCAAATGTAATCTGGCAGGGCGACGCCAACGCGCTCGCGCTGCGCGCGCTCGGGCAGGCCACACCAAAGGCGCCAGCGCTCAATGTGTCAGGGCCGATTGTCTCAGTGCGCGAATTGGCGTTGCAGTTTGCCGAGCGATTCGGGACTGACGTCACGTTTGACGGTGACGAAGA
>JBBSPO010000127.1:0-10288 GCA_038258695.1 Gemmatimonadales bacterium
ATTTACGCCGCAGGTACTCAAGGAGAAGATCGACGCGCTCCTGCCGGCCGCTGCGGCCTGAGGACTGATCGATGAGCTCGCACCGCACACAGGAAGTCCTGTACGAAACCGAGGCCGCATTGCGCCTTGTTGATCATGGTCTTGATGGCCTGCGCGATGAGACGACCGATGCCGAATCAGCGTCGTCCTTCTCGCTGATGGGAGGAGGATTGGCAGAACTGCCAGGAATCCTCGAACGCGCGAACTCACAGATCCTCTGCGTGCTCAAGCGCCTTCGGGAGAGCCGCGCGGCCATTGAGTCAACAGCACTCGAGAAGCTGGCGTCCACGCATGAGAAGATCCGCGAGGTCACGTCGGCCACAGAAGATGCGGCCATCAACATCATGGATGCCTGCGATCGCGCTACCCAGATGGTGGACGAGCTCGATACGATCGATGCTGCACCCGAGCCCGACCGGTCGCGCGCCGGAGAGGTGCGCTCAACGCTGCGCGATGAGCTGTTCCTCATGATGGGTGCACTGCAGTTTCAGGATATCACATCGCAGCAGTTGGCACATGCATCGGCAGTGCTCATTGAAATGGAAAAGCGGCTGATTGACATCGCACAACTTTTCGATGGCAAGGGTGATATGCTTGAGCAGCTGGTCAAGCCCGAGGTCAGCGCGCCTGATTCCAAAACATACGACCCCAACGCGACGGTTCGCGATTCGGAGTCACGGCAGGCGCTGGCCGACGAAATCTTTACCACCATTCGCGTATCGGCGGCCTGAGTTCGACCAGTCAGTCAGCTACAGAGTGTGCGCGGGGCGGCTTCCATAATCTGGAGCCGCCCCGCTCGCTTTTGCGAGCAAGACACCCGACAAATCTGCTCAACAATCACAGAGCACAGGTCGATACTCCCAGTTAACGCAGCGCGATGCAAGAGATCGCGCTTTTTCGCTCGCCCACTCCCGCGACGCACGCAACGTGTCACACTTAACGCTCGACGACGCCGCTACGCTCCTGCTTCAACTCGACGCCGGAGATACGGATGATCTCTCCAGACTGCGCGAAGCACTGACGACGCTGGTTTTTGAAAACGCCGTGCCGATGTCGGTGCAACCACATGTTGCACGTGCAGCACGACTGCTCGGCACCATCCTGGACGGAACGGCCGAGGATGCATCGAGCGTGTTCGCCGACGTCAGTCGTACACTCGAAACCGCCGTCAGCACCGCCGATGCGGCAAGCTTCGCGGCTACTCCGGCGCGTGCGGCCAAGTCGCGGCGGCGTACGCCGGCCAAAGGCTCGGCTGCGGTGAACTCTGAAGTGCCAGCGGAAGCCGCACCGGCAACGCCCGAACCCGTCGCGGCAGCTGCACTGATTGAAGAGTTACCCAGCGATACCGACCTCGATCTGTTGAGTGACTTTCTCACTGAAAGCAACGAATGCCTGGTGGGTGCTGAAGCAGCACTACTGGAGCTCGAAGCAGATCCCGCACACGAAGAAGCGATCAATACCGTCTTTCGCGCATTTCACACCGTCAAGGGAACGTCTGCGTTTCTGGGATTGACTCGAGTGGCGGCGTTCGCGCACGAAGCCGAGTCGTTGCTCAGTCGGGTGCGCGACAATGAAATTGCGTACAGCCAAGCCTGTGCCGAACTGTCGCTGGCTTCGGCCGACATGCTCAAGGCGCTGCTTGCCGAAGTCAAACATGCCGCTGCCGGATCGGGTCAGATCGCGCTGCCCGCGGGCTACGACGTGTTGCTGCAGGCATTGATCTCTTATGATCCGGCCGCGCCATCGGTTCAGTTATCGTCCGTTGTGTCGGCCGACGCCGCTTGGCGCCTGGCGCAGCAATCCAGCACTGCAGTTGCTGCAGTTGCTGCAGCTGATTCCGCGCCAGCCGCGGCGCCAGTCGCGGCACCCGCAGCAACGGCCGTTGCGACAACTACAGCAACCTCTGCAGCAACACCCACACCTGCTGACCACCCCGCTCGCCGTCGAACCGACGTCACGCCCGATGCGACGATTCGCGTTCGCACCGATCGATTGGATCGACTGATCGATATGGTTGGTGAACTCGTGATTGCGCAGTCCATGATTTCGGGCGACGACGAGCTTGATCGCAAAAAACAGCACGAGCTCGTGCGCAAAGTCACGCACGCGGGCAAGATTGTCCGCGAGTTGCAGGACTTGTCCATGTCCATGCGTATGGTGGAGCTGCGTCCCACCTTCCAGAAGCTGGCGCGCGTGGTTCGTGACACGGCGGTGAAGGCTGGCAAGGAAGTCGCTTTCACCGTAACTGGTGACGATGTCGAAATTGATCGTCAGCTGGCTGACTTGCTTGGTGATCCGCTGGTGCACATGGTGCGCAACGCCGTGGACCACGGCGTGGAAGGTCCGGCCGAGCGTGAAGCCAACGGCAAGCCGCGCACGGGTAGCGTCCGGTTGCAGGCGTATCATGCATCGGGCAACGTCGTGGTAGAACTGGTCGACGACGGTCGCGGTCTGCATCGCGAAAAGATTGTCGCCAAGGCGATCGAAAAGGGATTGATCGAATCCGATAAAGGCATGACCGACAGCGACGTGTTCAATCTGATTTTCGCGCCCGGTTTTTCGACGGCAGAAAAGGTGACGGATATCTCGGGTCGTGGTGTTGGCATGGACGTGGTGCGGCGCAACCTGGAAGCCATTCGTGGTCGCATTGACATCAGCTCGGCGCCGGGCAAGGGCACAACATTCGCTATTCGCCTGCCGCTTACGCTGGCCGTCACGGATGGGATGCTCGTGCGCGTTGGTCAGGAACGATTCGTAGTGCCAACCACGCACATCCACATGAGCTTCCGGCCTGAACCGTCAATGCTTTCCACGATTGTGGGACGTGGTGAGGTGGTGCTGCTGCGCGGTGAGCTTATGCCGATTGCGCGCCTGCACACGCTGTTTGACGTGCCCAACGCGTTGCAGAGCCCGTTGGAGGGCTTGCTGATGATTGTGGGTGAAGCGGAACGTCGCACGGCACTGCTGGTGGACGAACTGTTGGGTCAGCAGCAGGTGGTGGCTAAAACACTGGGCGACGCACTGGGCAAGGTGCCAGGCATCAGCGGCGGCGCCATTCTGGGAGACGGGCGCGTCGGCCTGATCCTTGACGTGAGCGAAACCGTGGCCCTTGCACAGGGTCAGGGACCGGCCAATGCGCGTCATAGCGCCGAACGGGCGCGACAGGCGTACGCGGCCTGATACGCGGCATAAAACACGGCCTGTTTCGTAGTCACGCGGGAGCAGTTTCTCAACTTCGGCCATGAACCGCCGATACCAGCAATCGGAGCGCATCAGAGATTCGCGCTCAACCAATGATCAACCCTCGAGCGTATTCCATGACTGTTTCCGCAACTTCCAAATCCGCACCGGCCGACAAACGCGCTGGCAAGTATCTGACCTTCTTTCTTGGCGACGAGGAGTACGGGCTTGAGATTCTGAAGGTCTCCGAGATCATTGGTATGCAGCCGATCACGCGCGTGCCTCGCGTGCCAGGGTTTGTGCGCGGCGTGATCAACTTGCGCGGCAAGGTCATTCCCATCACGGATCTGCGCACCAAGTTCGATATGCCCGTCGAAGAGGGGCGTGATGCCTGCATCATCGTGGTGCAGATGCGCGGCGTACAGACGGGAGTGGTGGTGGATCGCGTGAGTGAAGTGGTGGCGATTGCTGAATCCGAAGTGGAAGACGCACCCAGCTTTGGTGCGGGCATTCGCACCGAGTTCTTGCTCGGCATTGGCAAGACTGGTGGCCGCGTGAAACTGCTCGTGGATATTGACAAGGTCCTGGAGTCGAGTGAGGTCGCGGCGCTGGAAGCTGCGGTGGCCAGCGGTTCGGCCGCCGCGTAGTCGCCGCGATCAGCCGAGCAACGTATGCATACGCTTTCTTCCAGTCCAACTGCATTCAGCGATGCAACACTGACTGCGGCGCATTTTGAGCGCATCATTTCAATGCTGTACGAGCATTGCGGCATTCGCATGCGCGCGGGTAAAGAGGGGCTGGTGCGAGCACGTCTGGCCAAGCGCCTGCGGGCTGTTGGGGTATCTGATTTTGATGCATACCTCGATATCGTCACTCGTGACCCGGCCAAGCGCGAGTTCACGGAGATGGTGGATGTCCTCACCACCAACAAGACCAGCTTCTTTCGCGAAGCGGCACACTTTGATTACCTGCAGGACGTGATTCTGCCGGCCGCCACGACACCGCTGCGCTTCTGGAGTGCCGGCTGCTCAAGCGGGGAAGAGCCGTACACACTGGCCATGCTGGTCAATGAATGCTTGCCAGCGGCATCAGTGAAGGGCGCAAAGATTCTGGCCACCGATATCAGCCATCGCGTGCTCGCTACGGCGAAAGCCGGACGGTACAGCGCCGACGCACTGGCCGAGGTACCGTCTCCATTGCTGCAGAAATACTGGCGCACAGCCAGCGCGACCACCGGCGCAACAACAAGCGCCGCGCAGTACGAAGCGCAGCCCGCGTTGCGCGATCTGATTCAGTTCGGTCGTTTGAATCTCATGGAGCAGTGGCCCATGCGCGGACCGTTTGACGCGATTTTTTGTCGCAACGTCATGATCTACTTCGACAAGGCAACGCAGCAGTCGTTGGTAGAGCGCTACTGGGCGTTGTTGCGCCCCGGTGGACACCTGTTTGTCGGACATTCGGAAAGCCTCACCGGTATGACCCATCGGTTTCGCTACGTGCAGCCGGCTGTGTATGTCCGCTAGCCTTGCAACGGTTGGCATCGGCAGCTCCCGCACAGGCATCACGCAGCTGGTGGTGGGTGTCGCCGATGTCCAGGTCACCAATGTGACTGATGCGCGGCTGATTACGTACGCGTTGGGCAGCTGCCTTGGCATTGCCGTGCACGATGCAGTTGCCGGAGTGGGTGGCCTGCTGCATGTCATGCTGCCAACGGGGACGATTGATGCCGCCAAGATGCAGGCCAAACCGGCGATGTTCGTGGACTCCGGTGTGCCCCTGCTGTTCACGGAGTGCTACAAGCTTGGTGCCAAAAAGGAGCGCATGATCGTCAAGGTTGCCGGAGGCGCGCACGCGGGAGCGAGTGAAGAAGGCGATCGCTTTCAGATCGGCAAACGCAACATGCTGGCACTTCGGAAGTTGTTGTGGAAGAACGGTGTGCTGGTGCACGCCGACGACACGGGAGGCATCCAAACCTCTCGCACCATGTGGCTTGACGTGCGATCAGGAGCGGTGTCGCTCAAGATCAATGGCGTTGAGTCGTTGCTCTGACCAGCTGACCTATGGCATTCAACGTACTGATCGTCGACGATAGCGCGGTAATGCGCGCAATGATTGTGCGCACGCTCAAACTGAGTGGTCTCCCCATTGCTGCCATTCATCAGGCGGCGCACGGCGAGGACGGACTTCGCATGCTGGAGGACGAGTGGGTGGATCTGCTGCTGCTCGATGTCAACATGCCCGTGATGAATGGTGAAGAGATGCTGCAGCGCATCCGTGCAGACGAGCGCACACGCGACCTGGCCGTCATCATTGTGTCCACCGAAGGGAGCGAAACCCGGCTCGCACACCTGCAGGAGCTGGGAGCCGCAATTGTCCACAAACCTTTCCCGCCTGAAACCCTGCGCGATACGATTTTGCGCGTGACCGGAGTTACCGATGTCGATTATTACGGACCAGTTGCTGCGTCAAGCGACAGTCTCGACTTTTGAATCACTCGCCTTCCTCTTTGCCGAGGACGAGTGCACTGAAGAACAGCGCGCGGCGTCTGTGGCCGGTAGCGTCTCCGTTGAGTTTCACGGTCCTATGCGCGGTCGCATTGTACTGCGCGTGACCGAATCATTGATGCCCGCCATTGCCGCCAATATGCTGGGCGACGATGAAGCACATTTGATTCCGCTCCAGCGGGACGCCATTGGTGAAATGTCCAACGTGGTGTGCGGCAATTTGTTGCCGCTGCTGGCTGGCACCGAGGCGGTGTTCCGTCTGGACGCGCCACAGTGGCGTGCGCACAACCTGCCCGCCGAGGATTCACGCCTGGGCGATGCTCCGATTTCGACGGTGGTGCTGGGCATGGATGATGGACGGGTGGAGGTGCAGCTGTTCGTATTTACCGGTCACGATGCGCTTCTGCACAGCAACGCGGTGTCGAGCGTCGCGTGACTGGCAAAGCACCGGTGACCGCGTCGCGCAGCGGTGTGATTCGCGTGCTGGTGGTGGATGATTCAGCCCTGGTTCGGCGCATCCTCACCGAAGCACTCGATCGTCACGCAGATATCGAGGTGATTGGTACCGCGACCGACCCATACGTCGCGCGGGAACGCATTGTCGCGCTGCGGCCTGATGTGGTCACGCTTGATGTGGAAATGCCGCGCATGGATGGCCTGTCTTTCCTGGCCAAACTCATGCGCCACTTTCCGCTGCCAGTGATTGTCGTGAGTTCTGTGACGCCGCACAACTCGGAAACGGCGTTGCGCGCCCTCGCGCTTGGTGCCGTTGATGTGATTGCCAAGCCGGGAGCCATGCAGGCCACCGCCGATGTCACCGAGGAGCTCGTGCGCGCTGTGCGCGTGGCCGCTCGCGCCAAAGTGTCGCGACTGGTGCAGCCGGTCGCTTCGCTATCTCAGGCGCCGGCGATTGCTTCGTTCAACTCCACGCACAAAGTGATCGCGATTGGTGCGAGCACTGGGGGTACGCAAGCTATTGAAGCCGTGCTGCGGCGATTCCCGGTCGACGCGCCGGCCACCGTCATCGTGCAGCACATGCCGGAGCATTTCACCGCGTCATTCGCCAAACGGCTGGACAGCTTGTGCGCCATGACGGTGCGCGAAGCGCGTGATGGCGACGTGCTGGCACCCGGGCTCGCATTCGTCGCACCAGGCGGCAAGCATCTGGTGATCCAGGCCAACGGTGCACGCTGGGTGGCACGGGTCAAAGACGGCCCCAAGGTGCATCACCAACGGCCGGCGGTTGACGTGACCTTTCAGAGCCTGGCGAGGTGTGCGGGCCGAAACGTGGTGTCGGCACTGCTCACCGGTATGGGTGCCGACGGCGCCAAAGGCATGCTGGCGCTCAGAGAAGCCGGCGCTCACACCATCGCACAGGACGAAGCGACGTCTGTGGTGTGGGGCATGCCGCGGGAAGCCGTGAAGCTTGATGCAGCATGCGCCGTCCTACCGCTCGAAGAAATCGCCGACGGGTTGCTGCACGCGATTGGTCGCGAAGCAGCGCTGGTATAGCGCTGGTGGAGCGCCGGGGTACTTCTGGTGCAGGTTCGGCTAGCTCTGGTGCACCGGGAAGTACAATCGTGCCACTGTCCGTTCGTTCTCTCGGCCCAGCGTCACCTGACCACCCGTGGACCAGGCGGCGCAACGGGCAATCGCCAGACCAAACCCCGCCCCACGGACGCCGGGTTTTCCGGTGATAAACGGATCAAAGACGTTCTCCGCGATAGACTCCGGTACGCCGGCCCCCGAATCGATGATTTCCACCACCGCCCAGGCACCGGCCTCCAACGGCACGCCGTGTTCAACCAACGGTGCGTCGATCGTTTTCACGTGGGTGCGTACTGCAATCACCGCATCCGACGGTGACGCGTCGCGCGCGTTGGCGAGCAGTTCCTGAATCGTTTCGGCCAGCACTGCCGATGACCCGGTGATCGTACAACTCGCCTTCGCATCGAGTGCGACCGGGGCCAGGGATGACGTTTGCGCCAGCGCTACCACGTCTGACACGAGGTCGTGCAGCGCCAGCGGGCCGACCTTGGCGCTGGCGGCGCGACTGAACGCGGAAACACGCTGCACGTAACCCACCGTGGTGTCCGCCGCTTGGGCGATTTCATCCAGGTCAGGCCGACTGGCATGGTTTGCGGGTGTGTCGGCGATCAGCAGCTCGCTGTAGGTCCGAATGACCGTGAGAAAGTTGCTGAGATCGTGTGCCATCCGGCGTGAATAGACGGACAGCGCATCAGTTCGGCGACGCGCCTCGGACAGCCGAACGGCGGCCGCGTGGAGCAAGTCTTGTTGTGTATCCATGGATTTCCAGTGCTCGAGGACAGCTGAATCGCACTATAAGCTACCGGGGTTGACCGGAACGCGCGACAGCCAGAAGTGTTGATCAGGTGTGACTACTCAACAGTTTGTCCGAACTCTGCACGCTCCCGTTCCGGTGAGCGAGCTCTTTGCATGGCATGAACGCCCGAGCGCCTTTGACCGCCTCTCGCCGCCGTGGCAATCGGTGCGCGTGCTGGAGCGCCAAGGCGGCATTCGCAACGGCGCCACGGTAACGCTTGAGGTCAAAACCATGGGCGTGCCCACGACCTGGCGCGTGGTGCATCGCGACTTTGTGCAGGACGTGCAGTTTGTGGATGAGATGCAGGGTGGTCCCTTTGCCCGATGGATTCACACACACGGCTTCTCGGAAACGACGGCGGGTCATAGCGCGCTGCGCGATCAGATCGATTACGCGCTGCCGCTCAACGGCGTGGGAGACCTCTTTGGTGGCCGGTTTGTGCGCGACACGCTTGAGCGCACCTTCCGCTATCGGCACGCCGTGTTCGCGCACGATCTGGCGCGACATGCCGCCTTCGCCGAACGACCGCGTATGCGGATCGCTGTGACAGGCGCATCGGGTTTCGTGGGCCGCGCGCTGTGCGCGTTTCTGGAAACGGGTGGACACACCGTGCTGCGCATCAACCGCGGCAAGGTGCGCGCGGGGGTCACGGATATCTCGTGGGATCCCATGCGCGGCGAACTCGATCCATCAGCTCTGGAAGGCGTTGACGCGGTTATTCACCTGGCCGGAGCACCAATCGCTGAACGATGGACAGATCAACATCGTGCGGCCATTCGCGACAGTCGCGTGCTCTCCACCACCTTGCTGGCGCGTACGCTCGCCGGTCTTGCGCAAAAGCCGCGAGTGCTGCTTTCCGGAAGTGCGATCGGATTTTACGGCGCTGATCGCGGTGATACGCTGCTCGACGAGACCAGTGCGTCCGGCGACGACTTTCTGGCTGACGTCTCGCGAGCCTGGGAAGCGTCTACAGCGGCCGCGTCGGATGCGGGCATTCGGGTGGTGCACCTGCGCACCGGTATTGTGACTGGCGTGGCCGGTGGGGCGCTGGGCAAACAGTGGCCGCTCTTTCAGTTGGGGCTTGGCGGACCGCTGGGCGATGGCACCCACTACATGAGCCCGATCGCGCTGGACGATGAAGTTGGTGCCATTCACCACTGTCTCATGGACGAGCGCGTGAATGGTGCCGTGAATCTGGTGGCGCCCGAGGCGGTCACCAACGCCGAGTATGCACGTCAGGTTGGTGCGGCTATCGGTCGTCCGGCCATCCTGCCGGCGCCGGTGTTCGCCATGTCGGCACTGTTTGGCCGCGACATGGTGCAGGCCACCGCCCTGGCCAGTCAGCGCGTCAAACCCAGCGTGCTGGCGGCCCACGGTTTCCAGTGGGCCTGGCCCACTGTTGAACGCATGGTGGCGTTTGAGACTGGTCGGGCCGATTACGTGGCCAGCGTATAGGCGACTTCGCTGGGCGCTTCTGGGCGCTTCTGGGCGCTTCTGGGCGCTCCGGGGCATAGCCTCGCATTCCGGAGCGTTTCGAAGAGTACCAAGCAGCGGCAGCCACGGCGTGTGCGATGTGTGAGAGAGGGCTAGCTTGCGCTCATGCTTGACGCCATCACCACATCCCATGCACTGACCCTCGCGCTCTTTGGCCTTCTGCTGGTGCTGAGTGTGGTATCAAGCCGGGCGGCCGAACGAACCGGATTGCCGCTGTCGTTGCTGTTCCTGGGGCTGGGCATGCTGGCCGGCTCCGAAGGCTTTGGCACAATCGTTTTTGAGGACTACGAGTTCGCGTTCCGGCTCGGCACGCTGGCGCTGGCGTTGATTCTCTTTGACGGCGGACTGAACACCCCGGTCAACACCGTGCGGCGCGTGCTCGGGCCGGCGGGGGTGCTGGCTACGGTCGGTGTGCTGCTGACAGCCAGCTTGCTGGCGTTGGGTGGGTACTTGCTTGGCTTGCCGCTTCCGATCGCGCTGCTGGTGGGCGCGGTGGTGTCGTCGACCGATGCGGCCGCAGTGTTCTCGGTGCTGCGCGGCGCCGGGATCAACCTGCGCAAGCGCGTCGGACTGACGCTTGAGCTGGAGTCGGGACTCAACGATCCATTGGCCATTATTCTCACCCTGACGGTGGCCGACTGGGCCATGCGTGGGGGAGCGCCGAATGCGATTGAGCTGGTCATCGATATCATTGCGCAAACGGCCATTGGCGCGGCGCTGGGCATTG
>JBBSPO010000128.1:0-10218 GCA_038258695.1 Gemmatimonadales bacterium
CCGGAAGGTATGCGTGTGGACATCACGCGCGACTACGGCGAGACCGCAGCCGAAAAGGCTTCGGAGCTCATCTTGCACTTGGCCATTGCCACGCTGTCGGTGACGGCGCTGGTGTGGTTGTTCCTGGGATGGCGCGAAGCAGTTGTGGTGCTCGTGGCCGTACCGGTTACGCTCGCACTGACGCTGTTTGTGTACTACCTGATGGGCTATACGCTCAATCGCATCACACTGTTCGCGCTCATCTTTTCCATTGGCATTCTGGTGGATGACGCGATTGTGGTGGTAGAAAACATTGCGCGTCACATGGCCATGCGAAACAGGTCGCCTGAACAGGCAGCCATTGAAGCGGTGGACGAAGTGGGCAACCCCACAATCCTGGCCACCTTCACCGTGATTGCCGCGATTCTTCCGATGATGTTTGTGTCGGGGATGATGGGTCCATACATGCGTCCAATTCCTGTTGGTGCATCGGTGGCGATGCTGGCTTCACTGGGCGTGGCGTTTATTGTGACGCCGTGGCTGGGTTACCGGTTGCTGCGCGGGCACACGGCGCCGCATTCGGCGCACGCGCATGCGAGCGGCAAACCACACGCGCAGGCCGACGCACAGGGGGATGAGCCCAGCAAGGTACTTAAGTCAGGCTTCGGCAAGTTCTACGCTAGTCTCATGACCCCACTGATTGAGAAGCGTGGCACGCGCATGGCGTTTTACGCTGGCACCATTGTGCTGTTGCTCGGCTCCATGGCGCTGGTAGCTGTTGGTGCCGTGCAGGTAAAGATGCTGCCGTTTGACAACAAGTCCGAGTTCCAGGTGGTGCTGGATTTCCCCGAAACCACCACGTTGGAAACTACGCTCGCTGCTACGGAAGCGATTGCGCGTGAACTACGCATGGTGCCGGAGGTGATCAGCACGCAGGTGTACGCCGGCACATCAGCGCCGTTCAACTTTAACGGTTTGGTGCGTCACTACTTTCTGCGCCGTGGTGCCAATGTATCTGACATTCAGGTGAACCTTGTACCCAAGCATGATCGCAGCCGGCAGAGCCACGAGATTGCGGTGGCCGTACGTCCAGTGGTTGATTCGATCGCCCGTTCGTATAGCGCCAATGCAAAGGTGGCCGAGATTCCGCCTGGCCCGCCGGTGCTGAGTACGCTGGTGGCCGAGGTCTACGCGGCCGATGATTCAACCCGTCTTGAAGCGGCGCGCAAGGTGAAAGCAGCGTTCGAAGCGACAACGGGAGTCGTTGATGTAGACTGGACCGTTGAGGCACCGTCTGTACAGCTTGCGTTCCGTGTAGACCGCGCAGCGGCTGCGCGCGCTGGTGCCGATGTCCCATTGCTCACACAAACTGTTGCGATGGCGGTGGGTGGCATGCCAATGGGCGCACTGCAGTCATCAACAGCACGGGAACCGATTGCTGTTGTGCCGCGACTTGATGTACGCGACAGATCAGGTGTGCAGCAGCTGCTGGCGTTGCCGGTCACCACGGCCATGGGGCCGCAACCGCTCGGTCGCTTTGTATCGGTAGACTCAGCCTCGCGTGCCACCTCACGTCATCGCAAGAACCTGCGCCCGGTGATTTACGTGACCGGTGATGTGGCCGGTGAAGTGGAGGCACCGGTGTACGCGATTCTGGCGATGAATGCGATTCTTGATACACTCACGGTTGATGGTGCGCAGATCACACGCTACAACGCCGTTCAACCGGCGCGGCTCGATGAAACAGCCGTGAAGTGGGACGGTGAGTGGCAGGTCACGATTGAAGTGTTCCGCGACCTGGGCATAGCCTTTGCCGTAGTACTGGTCCTGATCTACGTGCTCGTGGTGGCGTGGTTCCAGTCGTTCAGCACACCGCTGGTAATCATGGCGCCTATTCCGCTTACGCTCGTGGGCATATTGCCGGCGCATGCACTGATGGGTGCATTCTTTACGGCGACATCCATGATTGGAATGATCGCGCTGGCCGGCATCATTGTTCGTAACTCGATCTTGTTGGTGGACTTTATTCAGCTGGCCGAGGAGCGCGATCGTCCGCTGGTGCAGGCTGTGCTTGAGGCAGGCGCCGTGCGCTTTCGCCCGATCGCGCTGACAGCTGCAGCGGTAGTGATTGGCGGACTGGTGATGGTGCTTGATCCGATTTTTCAGGGTCTGGCCGTCGCACTGATTGGTGGTGCAGTTGTGGCAACGTTGCTCACCATGGTGGTGGTGCCGCTGCTCTACTGGGAGCTGCGGCGCCGCGCGCCGGCCACTGTCACGGAGCGTGTTACCGCGGCGCCAGCTCCGGCTGAAGTGTTCGCATGATTTGTTTACTCTTTCACGGGATGAATACCATGTGTGCTGATAAGATCATTCGTCGTTTTGCCGGCGTCTTTGTGATGCTGTCTGTGGGTCTGGGTGTGTGGGTGAATCCGTGGTTCTTCGCGTTCACCGCGTTTGTGGGATTCAATCTGGTGCAGTCCAGCTACACCAACTTTTGTCCGCTGGAGAAGGTATTGGCGAAAGTTGGGTTTCCGGGGTGCGCGGCTTAACTGCTTTTACCGCGGAGTCACGGAGGCACGGAGGGACAGCTTGAATGGTGGGGAGTGCACTCCCGAATACTTGCTCTGTGCCTCTGTGGCTCTGTGGTTTATGTAGTAATGCGGTAGCAGGTGACCAAGCCACCCCTCGGATTTTCGTGAATACCGTCGTCACTCATGCGCTCGGAATCAGGTAAAGGCGGCTGCTGGTGTGATGTACAGATCATGGGTGGTCTGAACAGCTTGATGTTCTCAGCGCGACTGAGGCGCCCTCGACCGACATGCCGGAACGACGCGTCGAAGATGTCGAACACGTGTTGCTGCTCAGCGGCGGGGGCGTCCCAGCCGAGGTCCTGGCGCAACACCATGAGCTGACCGTCTGGGGACGCGAAGAGTGCGGAGATAACAGGCTGCTGCGCCGGGTAGGGATGTTGGGCCAGCGATGTTTTGAGCGCGCTGTCCAAACTCGCATAATCGTCGAAGATTGCCGAACGCCGGCGTTCAAACGCCTCCGGGGTTGCGGCGACCCGGGCCACGTCGAGCAGCACAGTGCGAATGGACGCTCCAGATTTGTCAAACAGCTCAATGCGCGGCGTGGTATCACGTGCCAGAAAGATGACACCGTCACTGAACGCGCTGGCAACACTCGCACTGAAGATCGGACGGAACACTTTTCCACCGTCGTTGATCGAGAGTAGTGAATCGGCACGTGTATACTGCAGCACAAGCGCTGCCGAATCTGTTGCAGTTGCTCCGGGGATGCGACGGATGGTGTGCTGCGGTTGCGTAAGGTTTCTGGCGCCGGAACGCGAAACGAGCTTGTGTACGAACACGTCAAGCGAATCAGTAACGCCGAGCAACGACGCTTCGCCCGTGAAACGATCGATGTCGAGTTGAACGAGATATTTGTCCAGCTCCGGCTTGCCGCTTACCAGCAATCCAAGGGAGTGCTGCATGCCCCGACTATAGGTGGTGCCAAGCGCGATGATTGTGTCTCCGCGCGAAACAAGGTCATCGAGGTACCTTTCGCGTCGCAGCACGCTGGAAAGAAGATCTGGCGACGGCACCAGCGCTGGCTGGGTGCCAAGCAACTGCCCTGCCGAATCGATGATGTGCAGTTCCTGGCTCGCTTTGTCGTGCAGCGCCATTCGTCCACTGCGCAACGGCAAAATATGGGGTACGAATCCGCCCAGACGCAGCGGATGCCCGTTGCGTCCGTCGCCCACGGTAAACATGGGTGTAAGCGAAAGTTCGGCCGCTTCACTCACCGCTACGCGCACGACGTTGGCCGGTTCGGGCACGGGGGTGAACGTTTCCCAGGCATTCTCAGCGGCCGCGACCTGATCAGCGATCGAATACTGCTTCTCAAACAGTGACGACATTCCGCCGTCGCAGGCGACCATACCCAGCGGCATGATCGAAGTGATCAGCGCGGCCGCCACGCGCGCTACCTTTGTGGCAATCATTGGTTGTCCCTGGGCTGAAGCACGAACTCAACAACTTCCCAGTTGCTCAAATAATCTTCGGTGAATACGCGCCGAACAGCCATGCGGGTGCCTGGAAGCTGCATGGGGAAGCTGCGTTCAATCTCCGCGCCCGAGAGCGGACCAAGTGTTGCGAGTACCCGACCGGCTAGCGGATCAATCACTTCAATGCGCACCTCGAACAACTCCGACTCGATTGAATCGTTCGCGACACGCTCGCTGATGTCGGCACCGTCTTTGGCACGCAGCGTCACGGCGTAGAGCAGGCCGTGCTCGTCTACGGAAACTGACACGGTCTTGAACGGCACGTACCGACTGCGCAATGACGGTAGTGGTTTGTTTGCGGGCTTGGGCGCCCAGTGCGTATCCCGCCGTAGCGTTTGCAGCAGCGATCCATCCAGCGTCCAGTATTCGAACGCGTACCCCTCGTGCGGCAGTACGCCGGCCCAGAAGCTGTCGTCGCCGTGCAGCGCCACTACACGAAAACCCCGTTCATCGCTCAGCTCCATTCGCGGTGCCGTATCGCCGTAGCTTCGGATATGCTCGCCCGACATGGTGACCAGCGACAACGAGCGACCGAGACTGCTGATGTGCCGTTCGCCAACAATCACCGCGCCATTGGGCGCCACGGCGTAATGATACCGGTCCAACAAACCTTGCATTCGTGACGGAATCGTGCCCACGAGCTGGCCGTCAGGGTCAAATATTGTCCACCGTCGGTTGTTGTAGAATGCCAGCGTGTCGCCTGGCAAAACCGATGGCTGAATAATTTGTGGACTGAACTCTCCCGGACCATCACCCTGTCTGCCGAGTGTACCCACGTACTCTCCGGCGCTATCCCACCGCACCACTACACCAGCCGGTTACACGCTCCCGGAATAAAACCGGCCGCGTGAAGCGCGCGCGTGAAAACTGCCGGCATCGGGACGGGTACCGGCTGTATCGGCCTTCAGAACAATGCCCGTAGGCACAAGCACCAGTTCGCACGGTGGCTCATCATCGGGGATGATGATTTCGCGAGCTTGCGGACGGGTGAGCGTCGTATCGGCGCCACATGCGACCGCTGAATCCGAGAGCGTTCGGCGCTCCGGCTCTGCGCACGCCCACACAGAAAAGACCAAAGCACACAGCACGATCACACGCGTTTCCCTCATGGCCCCCTCCAATTGGTCAAGTTCGTGCTCGTTCGCCGATCATGTGCCGATCGGGTTCTGTATATCCTCGGATGATTCCCTGATGAGTAATTGAGCAACAGGTGAGCAACACGCGAGCAACAGGTGAGCAACACCCGAGCATTACCTGATGCACCACGCGTTACCCAACCTTGAACAACTCCAGTGCCCGCGCATACGTCACCGTGAGCAGTTGCCGTACCCCTACGTGCTCCGGCCGCTCAAGATTCGGATCGGCGCTGAGCATGCGTTCCGCCATCACGCGCGCCGATTCATTGAGCGCTTCGTCGGCCACAGGATCGGCAATCCGGAATGCGGGCAAACCGGACTGCCTCGCGCCAAAAAGATCTCCCATTCCACGCATCCGCAAATCGGCGCGGGATATCTCAAATCCGTCTTCCGTATTGACCACCACCTGCAAACGTTCAGCAGCATCAGAGCCCACATCACCCAGCAAAATACAGTACGACTGCTCGGCCCCCCGCCCCACGCGGCCGCGCAGCTGATGCAACTGCGACAGTCCAAAGCGTTCCGGATGTTCAATGATCATCACCGTGGCGTTGGGCACATCAATTCCCACCTCAATCACCGTGGTGGCCACCAGCACGTCAATGTCGCCGTCGCGGAAGGCACGCATGATAGTGTCGCGTTCGTCTGCGGGTATGCGACCGTGCAGCAACGCGACGCGACGCGATGCCATCGGTCCACCTACCAGCGCTTCGTACATGGACGTGGCATCACGCAGATCGGTTTTCTCAGACGCTTCGATCACCGGGTACACCACATACGCCTGCCGGCCAGCATCAAGCTCGGTGTTCACAAACGCAAACACACGGTCGCGCGCTGCTTCGCGTCGGTGTGCCGTGGTGACCGGGTGACGGCCCGGTGGGCGTTCATCGAGTGTGGACACATCCAGATCACCGTACAGCGTAAGTGCGAGCGAACGCGGAATGGGCGTGGCGGTCATGAGCAACACATCAGGTTGTTGACCGTCTGCGCCCTTGGCACCGAGTGCTGCGCGTTGCTCCACGCCAAAGCGATGCTGCTCGTCAATAATCACCAAGCCGAGACGCGCAAACTCCACATCGTTCTGGAACAGTGCGTGTGTACCAATCGCCAGCACCGGCTCCATAGACGACAGGCGCGAGAGCGCCGCGCGACGGTCCTTTGCACCAAGACGACCGGTGAGCAATACCGGCGAGATGCCCAACGGCGCGAGCAGCTGTTGCGCCGTAAGCGCATGTTGTTCGGCCAGCAACTCTGTTGGTGCCATGATGGCGCACTGATAGCCATTTTCCACGACCAGCATTGCTGAGAACAGAGCCACAATAGTTTTGCCGCTACCAACATCACCCTGCAGCAATCGATGCATTCTCTGCGTGCTGCAGAGGTCGTGTACGATCTCCCGAACGGCACGCATCTGCGCGTTGGTGAGTGCAAACGGCAAGGCTTCACGCAGCTGACTGGTGAGCTGTTTGCGATTGACAAACTGCACGCCCGTTCGCGACTCCCGGGCCAGCGCATTGGCCCGTCGATGCAGCAGGTGTACGCACAGCAACTCTTCCCACGCCAGCCGCGAGCGCCCCAGCCGCGCGTCTGCTACCGACTCGGGTTGATGCACACGTCGCAGCGCTTCGGGCAATGGCGGCACACCGGCTTCGGCCAGCAGTGCGGCGGGCAACGGTTCCTTTACCAACGGCAGCAGCGCACTCAGATGCTGCTCCACCAACGTGCGCAACCATCGTACGCTCAACCCTTCGGTGGAGGGATAGACGGCCAGCACGCGTCCTTCGAGTGAGCTCTCATCACCCGCACCAAGATTCACAAACTCACGCGGCTGCAATCGTCGGCCGTGATGAAACTTCACCTGGCCGGTGCACAGCAGCCAGTCACCTTTGGTAATGGTGCGTTCAAGAAATGGCTGACCGGGCCAAGCCAGCTCGAGCAAACCCGATGCGTCTTTAATGACGGCCTGAAACACGCGCAGTCCCCGACGCGTGGGCAGCACCCCTGTGGCGACTACCTGGCCCAGCACCGTGACATCGGCACCTACCGCGGCCATGTTGATCGGTGTGACCGTGCTCGCGTCCTCGTAGCGATGCGGCACGTGGCGCAGCAGGTCGCCGGCCACGCGAATGCCAAGTCGTTGCAGCGATTCAGCGCGGGCCGGACCTACGCCTTTGAGATAGCTGACGGGTGTATCAAGCGTGAGTCGCGGAGGCGGCCCGGTTCGGCGACGCCGACGTGCCGCGTCCTCCGCGTTGTTCACGACGCGACGAGCTCCGTGGCAAACCGGTCGGCGTCAAACGCATCGAGATCGGGCGCCTGTTCACCCATGCCCACGAACTTGATGGGTACGTTGAGCGCTTCGTGCACCGCCACCACCACACCACCTTTGGCGGTGCCGTCGAGTTTGGTGACGACAAGTCCCGTTACCGGTACCGCCGCGCTGAAGGTGCGCGCTTGTACCAGTGCGTTCTGTCCGATTGTGCCGTCGAGTACAAGCAATACTTCGTGCGGTGCATCGGCCAGACGCTTGCCGAGTACGCGGTGAATCTTTTTGAGTTCCGTCATGAGATCGCTGCTGGTGTGCAAGCGACCAGCGGTATCAATGATCACGTAGTCACAGCCGCGCGTGGCCGCAGCGTCAATAGCATCAAACGCGACAGCGGCGGGATCGGCGCCAGACTTGGCGCCAACAAACTCAGCACCCGCACGCTCGGCCCACACACGCAACTGGTCAACGGCGCCGGCGCGAAATGTGTCGGCGGCGCCAACGAGCACACGCTTGCCTTCGCCGCGTAAACGCGTGGCGAGTTTGCCAATGAACGTGGTTTTGCCGGCGCCGTTCACTCCAATCACGAGCAACACCGTTGGTGAGGTTGGTGCGATGTTGAGCGCCGGATCACTGGCGCCTGCGTTCAGGGCATCACGTATGCCAACACGGAGCGCTTCACGGAACTCGTCTTCGGTTTTGATAGCGCCGCGTTTGGCCAGTCGTTCTACTTCTTCAACGAGTTTGAGCGTGGTGGGCACACCAAAGTCGGCTTCGAGCAGCATGGTCTCAAGCGCTTCGAGCGACCCGGGGTCAACGCCACCGCGCATGAGCACACCAAAATCGGTGCGCGCGAGATCCTTGACCTTATCCCACAGTGAGCGCTTGGGTGTGTCACCTTCGCGCTTGAACAATCGTTTCATGTTTTCTCAAACCGTGACTGGAGCACTTGAACAGGGTGTTGTTGTCCGCGTCTCGCTGGTGAAACCGCTTTAACCGCAGAGGCACGAAGACGCGGAGAAGGGCAACAGACTTTTTTGGTGGTTCGGTTGCCAATGCGCATGCAGATCGCCTCCGCGACTGAGCTGATCGGGGGACAGGAGTGAACTAACGCAGCCCCGCCGATCGACGCAAAATCCACTCACCGCACAACAGCAACAGGGCCAGCACAAACGGCCAGCTTCGTTCAAGCAATGGACGCGACTCGGTGCTCAGCTCGTCGAGTGCACGCGCCGCTGGCACTGCCACCGGTGCACGCGGTACCCACTCCCGCGACGGGTTTACCACCAACGTTCGCTCGGCCGCACCCACCTGTAGTTGATAAACGCCATCAGGCAGCGCGGGTGTTTCTACTACATCGGTGTTGTCAGCAAAGCGCAACGTCAACGTGCTCTCCTGTCCATCGCTCGCACGCAGCACAACGGTGGCCACGCTGTCTGTACCGCCGCGCCGCCACATGAGCGGCTCGCCGGCACGCACCATGCGATTGGCGAGCGTCACGCCGGCACCATCCGCTTCGGCCACGGCCATCCAGTCGAATATAGCGCCCCAGAGCGCCGAAAACGCGTCGGCGCCGCGTCCGCCGCGTACGGTCCAGGCCGAAAATCCGGAGCCCACAATGCGCAGCTGTCGCACGCCCGCCAATGAACTGAGCATCGCCACCGGTCGCGGCGTTCCCGTGCGTCCGGCGCGCGCTTCGAGCAGTGGCAAACCACCATCGCGCGAAGCAGCGCCAGCGGCGTCCGCTGCACCAGCGGCACCAGCGGCACCAGCGGCACCAGCGGCACCAGCGGCACCAGCGGCACCAGCGGCACCAGCGCCGGACGCGCCAGCCCCCAGCACCGCACTGCCCGCCGGCCCCAAATCAAGCGGCGCCAATGAGTCCAGCGGCAAACCCTCGAGCACGGCCGAAATCGGAGACGGCGGCACGCTACTCACATACCACTCAGGGCGTGTGTCGTCCTGCAGCGCGCGCAGCGGCGGCTTGGGCGGTGCCGGCGCCCACAAGATCATGGCGCCCCGTCGCTGCGCAGCAATGCCACTCCAGGCGGTGTCGCCGTGCAATACCAGCAACCCCGCTTCACGCGCACGCTGCTGCACCAACGCCTCGGTCACCGGCGCAAACGTTCCTTCTTCGCGCCACACACCGGGCGCCACACGCAAATACGCACGCGCCGGCAAGCGCACCGTACCGCGCAAGACACGCAGCACTTCGCGCACATCGAGATCGGGCACGGTGGTGACGAACACCACGCGCGGTCGATCTGTCACATCAATCGTTACAGACAGCGTGTCGTTGCGTGGTTCAATGTCGTTGGCCGTATTGCTCACCGCCGACAACACACGTTCACCTGATCCGCGTGGCAACGGCACACGCAACGCCACGCGACGCGACGCGAACGCTTCCATGGGTTGAATCACCGCGCGCGCCAACTCGGTACCGTCCATGCGCACCACAAACGATCCACCGTCCACATCAAGATCACCGGCCACCAGCGTAGCGTTCACATCAACTGTGTCACCACCCGTCGCGTATGGCGGCACATCGAGCGCGGCGATGGCCACATCGGGACGCGGTGTGCGCGACACACGCAGCACACGCGAACCGGGCGGCAGTGCGCTGCCAGTCGCGAGGTCGTCCACTTCACCGTCGGTGACAATCACGACCGCACGACCAAGCGCCGTGGCACGATCAATCGCCGGCTGCAGCGCACTGCGCTGATCGGAGGGCGCCGCGGTGCTCACATCGGCGCGCGACACCAATCGCACCG
>JBBSPO010000129.1:0-10158 GCA_038258695.1 Gemmatimonadales bacterium
GCCACGTGGCGCGCCAGGTACACGTGTGCCATACCGCCGCTGCCAATGCGCTTGATCACTGTATAGCGATTGCCCGTGACCCGGCGCAGGTCGGTGAGCTCTTCGTCAGGCGCCTCAAGCGGCGGTGCGGCCACTTCGGGCAACGGCACACCGCAACGCGTACAGCGCGCCGCAGCAGCGCGATTCCAGGTGCCGCATTCAGGGCAGAACATGGATGGGAATGGGAGAGAGCCGACAGACCATCATCGTTTATTCAGCGTACGATCAACATACGACGACGGCGCGCAAAGAGCATCCGCACCGGCGCTACGGCGACTTGGCGTGAGGCCATTTCACACCGCGCACCACGTGAAAACCCACCGCGCGTTCCTGCGACAGATGCCTCAGGAGCGACGTTTCCTTTTCCACCGCGTCGCGCGCCGCCCGCCAACCCCACCGACGCCACGCTCGGCTGACAATCTGTAGCCGTTGCCCAAGAGTAAACGACGGCACCGTCTCAACCCGACCGCGCGTGCCGCTGTCCGTCCAATCCTGCACTTCAATGTCTACCAGCCCCGCCTCCCGCATCATCTGCTTCCACTCTACCAGATGCCGCAGTCCAAGACCGAGCCGTTCCACGACCGCAGCGCGGTCTTCTTCGTCAAACTCGGTGTTCCAGGTGAGCAGGCATAAGACCACCGGCGCGTACGGCTTGACCACTCGCGCGAGTTCGGCCACTGCTCGGGCCGGGTCGTTGACCGCGGCCAATACGGGCTCGCCCACGGCTCCGTCAAACACGGCGTCGTCGAACGGCAGGTCATCAAGCGGTGTCACCTGAAAACTCACTGACACCGGCGACTCGGCCATGAGCGTGCGGTCCGTGGCCACTTGCATGCGCTTGGCATCGGGATCAACGCCAATCACCGATGCACCGGTGCGACCGGCCAGCCATTCGGCGTTTTTTCCGTCGCCGCAGCCGCTCACCAGTACGTCACGCCCCTCTGCCGCTTCGAGCAAATCGGCCAGCTCACGGTACAGCGATTCGGACGAGGCGCGCCAACGACCCAGCACGGCGGTTTGCACAAGCCGCAGCACGGCGGGAATGGGCTGAATACGGGACGCCGACGACATGAGTGCGGATTACTGCCGCTACGCGCGCTGCGAGGACACAGCGAACACATGTGATCGGGCCGACCGATGGCGCGCGTTCATGGTGTTGTACGCTGCAGCGCGGGAGGCAGCGACATCGTGGCAACAACAGGCGGCGCGTCATCACGCTCCGATTCCACCACCACGATATCCCGCTCGCGTATTGACGCGATGCGCCACTGGCGTGCAAAGCCAACGCGAGTGAGCGGCATGCCGTCGCGATCAAATACCCACCACACCCAGTCTTCAGTGGCGGTGCGGACCGGCAGACGCACCCATATGCGATCCCACGCATCGGTGAGCAGCCCTGATGCGGTTGGTTTGGCCGGTGCAAACGACGCTTCACTCGCCATACGCCGGCGAACGGCCGAATCGGAACGGGAGCGCGCACTGCTCATGAGTTCCCCGAGGAACGCGGCCTCGTCCTGTTCGGTAACCGCTTCAACCGCGCAGTGAAAGTCCACGCGCAGGCGCAGCGTTCGCGTGCTGTCATAGCGATTGACGTGACAAGTTTCGGTATCCAGCACCAGTGCGTTGTCCTGTCCCACGGCCCACAACGAGGTGCGACCGAATGGCACATTGCCCACGCGTACCGGCGAGTCCCGATCGGCTGTTCGCTGACCAACAATGATTGATCGCTCCGGACCACGCATGGGCACGAGCGTATCCCGGAACGTGCCGTCGGGATAAAAGCGCAACAACGCCATTGGTGCGCGCGATACACCAGCCCGCTGATCGCCAGGCAACGCCACCGTCACCGCGATGGCCGTCCCGTCGCGCCACGCGCCAGAGACTGTGGCTACGGGTGCCGATTCGGAGTTGAGAATGACCGCATCGCTGATGCCTGACGCTGAGATGCGCGACAAGCGTGACGGTTCGGCGTCCCACAACAGCAGCGTGTCCGGCCGGTACGGAAGCACGGTGGAGCGGGTGCTGTAGGCGCCGGGCGCGGTGCCCCCCTGCCCAAGGGTATCGGGCGCAGTGGAGCCAATCGGCGCCCGAAAGCGCAACAGTGATGGACCGCTGGCGCTGAACAGTACCAGCGACGAATCGGCGAGTGGTTGCAACGCCACCAGCCCCACCACCGCCTCGCCCGATGGCGACGCGCCATTGAGCAGCGTGTCGCGCACGGTCAGACGCTCATCGGCACGCAAGGAATCGCGCGAAAATCCGGCCGCCACAATGCGCACGCCGCTGCTGTCACGCACCTGCGGCGCCGCTACGTTTGCGGATTGAACGGGTGCTGGCTTTTCGCATCCGGTGAGCAACAGAGCGGCGATGGCAGCCAACGCTGAACCGAGCCGCAGGGTGTTGGCGAATGAATCAGTCATGATCAACCAACACATGCAGATGCGTCATGACCGCGGCCGCTGTCTGCTCCGGTGCGTAGCCACCCTCGAGTGCGCTGACCACACGGCCGTTGCACCATTGTTTTGCACGGATCATCAACGACTCCGTGAGCGATGTAACGTCGGTGAGCGTCCATGTAAAACCGCCCAGTGGATCACCCGCCAGCCCATCAAAACCGGCGCTCAGCAATACCAGATCCGGGGTCCAGTCAGTGGTAGCGTTGTCTACGGCCGTCCACAGCGCTTGTGAGTACACATCCGGGGCCAAACCCGGACCCATGGGCACATTCCAGATCGTACCGTGTGGCCCACGCTCTTCACGTGCGCCTGTTCCGGGATACCACGGCCACTGATGGATGGACACAAACCTGATGCGGGATTCGTCCTGCACCAGCGCCTGCGTGCCGTTGCCATGATGCACATCCCAGTCAATGATGAGCACCCGCTGTACGTCGTGCTGCGCGAGCGCATAGTGCGCGGCGATGCCAATGTTGCCAAACAAACAAAAACCCATGCCGCGATCACGTACCGCGTGATGTCCGGGTGGCCGCACCGCACAAAAGGCGCTCGACGCTTCGCCCCGCATGACCAGATCAACGCCGTCCAGCACGCAACCACAACCGGCGGACGCGGCCAGATACGATCCGCTGCTCACAATCGTATCGGGGTCGAGCCGACCGCCGCCCGCGTCGGCGAGCTCGCGAACGCGCGCGATGTAGGCAGTATCGTGTCCCAGTGCGAGTTCCTCCGGCGTGGCGTGGCGTCCCTCAACATGCTGCAGGGCACCAAACAGCTCCGGGTGATACTTGAGCGCGCTCGGGATGGCACGAATGCGCCCGGTGTGTTCAGGGTGCTCCCAGCCGGTATCGTGCAGACCACAATCGGAATGCGAAAGAAAGGCAACTGACATACTGGATGTTACGGTGTGAACGGGTAAGAACGCTACGGGACGACGCCGGCAATACGCACCGACACAGGCTGGGCCAGCAATTGCTTCGCTAAACGGCGCCCCTCAGCCGTCGCGACCACCACTCCACAAGCAATCCGACCACGGCCACCACAAACAGCCAGCGGGGTGGCGTAGCCGGTGACAAAGGGCCCGGATCTTCACTGAACTCAGCGGCGGGGCTGCCCAGGCGAGCGACCAGATCGGCCAGCGGGGCGGCATCGCCGGGCAGTGGCATCCAGACGTCGGGCACCGGCGATGGACTGGCATAGGCCACGCGCTGAATCATCGTGCGCCACCACTCACGGTGCGCAAGCAGCGCGTCGTCAGGGCCGAGCATGCGCCACTGCCAAGTCTGCTCAAAACCCACTTGCACCACTCGGCCCGCCCCAACGCGCCTCGCCGCGACCGCGACCGGCTCGCCCTCCCGCTCACTGCGTTCAAGGACCACCGCATGCTCCACCAGACCGGTAATCGGCGTGAGCGGCAATCCTTCGGTGGGGACAGTTGATTGCAGGGCGCCTGGAATACCGGCCAACTCCTGGCCGGTGCCGCCTGCACGCAGCGACGCGAACGCCGTCCCGCGTGCGCTTCCGGGAAACAGCAGCAATCCGCCACCACGGCGAACAAACGTCGATATCGCGGCCGCCTGACTCCACGCCGAGCTGTCCAGTGCGATCACGGCCGCATATCGTGATGTATCAATGGCCGCAGGCGCGCCTGCCGTAACGGAAACACGCGGCGCGATCGAAAAGCTGGCGTCCACCTGCCAGCCCGCGGTCTCGAGCGCCTCCATGAGAAAACGGGATTCCCAACCGGTGGCCCCGATCAGCCGGAAGCGTTTGAGCGTGTCGAGCTCGATCGCTGCCACCGTAGCCGACGCGGTTGGCGAGGCCACGTGAAAAGCGCGCCCATCACCGGCCACTTCCCAGAACGTGCCCTCGTTGCTCACACGTACGCTGTCTATCCAGCCCAGTGAATCACTGAGCGTCAGCTCCACTCCGTTGGGCGCAGCGACATGAATGATGGTGCCGCCGTCGGGCTGAATGCGCGGCGTGGACGAGACGGCGAGAGCGCTGACCGCACTGGTTTTGTACTCGACGCGCCAACCCGCATCGCGCGCCGCGTGCAGCAGCGCACGGGTTGGACTCTCCGGCACTTCGGCTAATTGCAGCTGCAACGACTGATTGTTCGAAGCGCGCAGCGCGTTGGCCACTGCCGAGATGCCAAGCCGGCTATCCGCGTCGCTGCTGCCCAGTTCTGCACTGCCCGACACCGCCTCGCCAACGCGCTGCGCGCTCTCTGGAAACTGCCAGATCCAGAATGCGGCGCCCAGGGCAAACAGTGCAACCGCGCGCGCCAACCACTCAATGCGTGAGCGCATACACCACGAGGTTCACGGCAAAACGTGTGGGATCAACACCCATGAACCGCTTGTTGTCAGGATGGAAGTTCCACTCGGAGCTATAATCCTTGTTGCTGTACAACACACTGATTCTGTCATTTCGCATCACGGCCAGCAGCTGCTCGTGCACGAGATTATCGCCCCAGCCATTGAGCTCATGACTGGTGGTGGGTGGGCCGTCGCTGAAGGTAAAGAATGACGAGTACAGCGCATGTGTGTTGGACAGTGGCTGCAGCGTACCAACCAGTCGCGCGATCTCTTCGGTGGCCGTTTTGTGAAACGCGCCATCAATGTCATGATTGTGGTCATCAATGAACAGCAGTCCGCCACGCTCCACGTAGCGCTTGATCACCTGCCCTTCCTGCGCTGTAAATCGCACTGGCAAGTGACCGGTGAGAAAGAGCAGCGGATAGCGCAATGCATCGTTGCTGGAGAGCGACACCATGGCGCCTTGTGGCTCAACCGGCAGACTGGTGTAGCGTGCAATGGTGTCAATGATATTGCCGGCCAGCGATGGTGCAGAGTCCCAGTCTCCCGACTCGTATTGCGCGGTGGCAAATACAAATGGTGACGCATTCGGTGACACCAGCGCTGTGTCTGATACGCGCGGTGTGTCAGTGTGAGATGACATCGCTGTCACTGTCGCATGCTTGCGCGCCGTCACGGCACACTCCACGCCGACACGCCCTGCCCGGCAACGGGTCGAATGAGCGCCCGACGCGCACGGACCAATGGCGTGGTGGCGTCTTCGCCCGCTTGCAGCGCATTGAGCACCAACTCCAGTGCCGCCGAAAGCCCGGGATCATTGGACAACGCATCAATGCGCAGCGCCACCAGTGAGTCGCGCGCAGCGACCGGATCAATCACCAACTGTTCAGAGGCCCGCAGCAATCGGTTACCGTACAGCTCACGTGCCGACGTCGCGCGACTGCCCGCGCGCCGACGCGAGTCCTGCCCGGTGTCCTTGCCGACCAACCGCACGCGCGCGAGATCAACCACGATTGGTCGCACGCGACCACGCAGGTATACCCGTTCGGCGGCCCGTGCACGCTGTATCGCTTCAAGCGCCAAACGCATGTGCGGAATCGCCTCGCGCGGATCGGCCAACTCAAGTGCGCGGCCAGCGTCCCACATGGCGTTGTAGGCTTCAAGCAGCGGACGGTTGATGGCGACAATGGCCGATTCGTCAGTCGCATTGTTGTTGGGTTGTCCTGACTGCCCCGACGCGACCGCTCCCGGCATGGCCACCATCCCATTCGCCCCGAAGCTCGGCACCAGCTTGCCTTCTTGCGCGGTCAGTCCGTGGTCGTGACCGTCGCCTTCGTAATGCACGTGCTCCGATTCACCTTCGCCAGTCAGCCGCTGAAACACCATCGCGCTCACGGCACGCCGAATGCGCGCTTGCTCAGCCCCCAGCTTTCGAGATTCACTCACCAAAACTTCGCGAGCAATACGTGGCCGGCGGACTTCAAGTTTTTGTGTGAGGTCCAGCAACATGCGTTGCGACAGCATCGACGAATCAACCACCGGCGGCGGTGCCGCTTCAACGGCCACCGAGTCGTATTCATCGGCACGGGCAAAACGAATTGATCGCGTTTCACTCACGCCTGGTTCGCGCAGCGAGGCCGGATGCAGATCACGCGCCACCGCGCGCACGTGCATGACATCGCCGGGTGCCACCTTGAGGACTGCAAAGCTGAGCGCATACTCAGCGCTTGCCTCACGAGCCCCACTGAGTGACCGTGCGCCCAGCGTGAGTGTGCGTGCGGTGTACTGTTCGCCCGCGCCACTAGTGAGAATGACTTCAAAAGCCAGCGACCGCAAACCAAAGTCATCAGATGCTTGCGCGTTAAGCCGTACCATGCCAACCGTATCGCGGTACACCGAGTCACGTTGCGGCGTGAGCAACTGTACTTGCGGCAGCGAATCAGGCTGTGGAATGAACGTGAGAATGCGCGACTGTGCGCCATCGCTCACGCGCAGCGCCGTTGGTGCGGTGGGCATGATCGCACTCACCTGCCACTGGTTGCTGCCGGAGACATTCAGACGTTGCGCGCCCAGCGTTGCAACCAGGCCAATACTGTCTCCAGCACCTGTAATGATCACGCGGCTGCCGGTCAGCGCGCGTACCGTCGTTGCATCGCTCAGCGTCTGCACGGGCAGCGACACATACGACGGTGGCGTTACTCTCACTTGCCAGTCATTGAGTCGGTCGACAGCGGTTGCCGCCCCGTTGGCGCCTTGGGCGGAGCGCACCAATGACGCATCAGCCACACTGCCCTGTCCCAGCTGCGACTTGACCCCGGCCATCGCGAACAGAGCAACACTCGCGCCCAAAACAACCACAGCCGGCGTGCGCCAGGCCAGCCAGCGCGCGTACCGAAGCTGCGCCTTGGCAGGCAGCGGGTCATGCAGGTTGATGGCGGCTTGCCGAGCGAGCTGCCCAGAGATAGCCACCGACAGCTCTTCGCCCGCCCGTTCCACCAGCGTTACCACTGCGTGAGCCGACGGCACATGCTCTTCGTACCAGAGCGCGGCCCGTACCGCAGTCACAGTCTCCGATTGCATCAAGCGCCACAGCAAAACACCAAGCGCGAGCGCGACAGGCAGCACCAACGTGAGCATGTTCTGCAGCCCGCTCGATAACTGCATTGCCAGCAGCCCAACACCAAGCACAATCGTGAGCTGCCCCAGCGTCGCAGCCGAAAAACCGGCAGCGGCCGCAAGCAATGCGGTGCGGACAGCTATCGTATCACGCAGGTACACTCGCACGCGCGACATCGCATCGCGCACCTGCGAGGCGCCGGCAATGGTCGCGGCTACCGTGCTCATGCCACAGCTACCGTTGACCGCCGACGCAACAAACTCTCGGCGATTAAACACATCAACGCGGCCAACAACAGCCAGCGCGCGTAGCGATTTTCCGGCGTTGGTGGATTAAATGCATCCGCCCGCGCCAACGGTCCATCGCCCCGCAACCTAGCGAGTTGCGCCTCATTCAAAGCCAGTCGCGTGCCCATGCTTCCTGCTACACCACACGGCGCAGAGAGCGCCGACAGCACCCCGCGCGCGGATGTCTGAAGCAGTGCATCGTTCGTGGGCGCGGTAAACAACACCTCGCGCACGCAACCAGCGCCCAGGTCACGCTCAGTGGCCGCCGCGCTCCCGTCTGGCCACCAGACAATCGTGCGAGGCTCCGGTGCTGTTGCGGCCGCAATCGGCAACATCCCGCGCGACACAAGCGCTCGACCATTGGCAATCACAGCGGGCAGTGGTGAGGTATCGGCGTTGCCCTGCGCATCAGCCCACACCACCAGAACGCCACCCGCGTTAGCAAAATCCTCGTCGTCAGAGGTCACACTGTCGCGCGCGATCCGAATCACTTCGTCCGCCTCGCTGTTGCGTACGGCATCGGCGGTCGCACTGTCGCGCACAAACCGGGTGCTGGCCGTGCTTGTGATCGGCCAGCGCGCGAAGGCGGCCGATACGACGTCGTCCTCGGCAGCAGAACGCACAACCACACGTGATGGGCGCGTGGCATCTTCTGCGGGCCAAGCACGTGGCGCATCGCTGAGCGCCGCAGCTGCGGCAGCACCTGCTTGGCCAGTTGATGCGCTGAGCGCCGCAGCTGCCGCCCCACCTGCTTGGCCAGTTGATGCGCTCACCGCAACCTCTGGTGGTGCACCCCCAACATCAGCCCCCTGCACCAAAACGGGAATCAACGTGATACGCCCCGGCCACATCGCACGCACCGTATCCAACACCGCGGTACTCACATCTTGTCGCAACGGCGACACCAGCAGCAACGCAATCGAGTCTCCCTGCCGTGCGATCGCCGGTGCGGCACGTCGCGCGGCGAGTAACGCCGAGGCCAGCGAACCATCGAGTGAAGGCGAGATCACTACACTGTCGGTTCCCGGAACCATAGTCTGCGCACCGACAGAACCGCTGATCAACTGCCCATCTGACAGCACCACAGCTGCGGACGGCGAATCCTGTAGCGCACGATCAATTGCAGTGCGCCACGCCAGCGAATCGTCGGTCGTCGCCGCTGCGTCAATCGCGATGACTGTCACAACTGGTTTACGACCGCCCGACCAGTACACACCGGCGAATGCTACACCCGCGCACAGAACCGCGAGCATGCGCAGTAGCAATAACAACACATCCGTTGGGCGCGCGCTCAACGAGACCGCGCGCACCGTGCGCGGCGGCAGAAAGCGCGTGGTTGGCAGCATGAATAGCGGCGGGCGACGCACCGACAACAGATGCGAAACAAACACGCCCACAGCCGCTGCCACCGCCGACCACAGCACCCACGGGTACGCCACGGTCATCCCGACACCATCACGCCGACACCGCCGCGATGCGCCGCACCGCGCGCGCCGGCTGTTCATCACAGGGGATCTCCACATAGCGTGCTCCGGCCGACAAACACCGACGAGCCACACCACTACGCCAGTCGGCAAACGACTGCGTGTACTGCGCATACGATGCATCGCTCAACGCACGACGGTCGGTGGACACTCTTGGATCCACCGCCTGCCATGCGCCACTCGGCGGCGCGAGTTCCAATGGGTGTACTACGTGCACCAATGTCACCGCTGAACCAGCCGCCCCCAGTCGTGCGATCGTGCTCAACGTATCGTCGGTATCACCCAGCATATCGGAGCACACGACAATGCGTGTCCCCGCAGGCACCCGCGCAATCACTGGTGCCAGCGCCGCTTCACCACTGGGCGCGATGGTATCAAGCGTTCGTGCAATCGACTGCACAGTACCACGACGTGTACGCGCAGGCAGCCGTTTACCATCGGGGCGGATGGCCACGTGCAAACCAACCGGATCACCAGTGGCCAACGCCGCTGCCGACAGGCCAATAGCAATAGCGCGACTCATGGTCCACTTGTCGAGCGCGACTGGTGCCGCACGATCACGCGTCGCAGACACACCACTTTCAGGGAACGCCATGGACGCCGATGCATCAAGCACCAACCAGGTGGTCCACCATGCGCGTTCGTCAGTCACGCGCACAAACGCGCGATCACTGCGCGCCAGCAATCGCCAGTCAATGCGACGCGGATCGTCTCCCTGTCGATAGGCGCGGAACTCAGTGAATTCACCCGTGGTGCCACGCTGCAGCGCGCGATGCGCTCCCGGCATGCCAGCACGCACCCGTTCACGTGTTGGCCACGTCACACCACGCAGCGCGTCCAGCAATGGACCAAGCGCCAGCGGTGACGGGGAATACGTCATGAAGCGCGCGGCGGAAAGAGCGCGACGCTACAGACGGCTCGACGGCGGGGCCACATGTGCCAGCAGCGCGGCAA
>JBBSPO010000130.1:0-10014 GCA_038258695.1 Gemmatimonadales bacterium
AGCCGATCTTCACAAAGATTCGGACGGCGGCGAAGCCAGAACGATTCTCAGTGAAGACGGTGCTGACAAGCTGGGGTTTCACCGCATCAAACGATCGAGCGATCTTGGCGGTGTTAAAGGGGCTTGGTTTCCTTACGGAAGGCGGGGTTCCGACCGAACACTACGATCGCCTTCGCGATCAGAATGACTGGAGATATGTGCTGGGCGAACGAATTCGCGATCTATACTCGGATTTATATGCGATCGACACGAGTATTCATGCCTCACCGGAAACGGAGATAAAGGGCGCCATCAGTCGCGTCACAGGGCAGGAGGAAGAGGCTGTGAAGCGATACTACGCCACATTTAAGACTCTCGCTTCTATTGCGAAATTCGAGCCGCGGCCGGTGAAGGCAGGGATTGAGTCGGCGCCAGACGCTCGCGAGACCACTGCACCGCCCGTCTCCCCTACTGCAGCTGAGACAAAACCCACTGGCGCCATTGGTACTGCTTTTCACTACAACATTCAGATTCACCTGCCGGTCACCACCGACGTCACAGTGTACAATGCGATCTTTCGCAGTCTCAAAGAGCACTTGGACATCTGATGTCTTCTGAACTAAAGCGGTTCGTCTTCGACGCTCTGCTCGCAGAGAACGGTCTCGCCCAGTTGTCTGCGCAAGGCATCTCCGTTCGTGGCCCAACCCAGCTTCCGAACAGCATTGCCATTGACGAGGTTGGCTTTAGCCCACGACTCGTGCATCAGGCTTCTGCAATGTCGTCAGTGTTCGCTGCATTCTACTGTCTCGAAAATGCAGTAAGAGAACTAATCACAGAGCGACTCATCTCACGGCGAGGCACCGATTGGTGGGAAACGGCGGTGTCTGCGAAAATCAAGACTGCTGTTGAGCGGCTTCGCGAGAAGGAGTCGACCAATCGGTATCATACGCCTCGATCGAGCGTGCTTATTGGCTACACGCTATTTGGCAATCTGGCACAATTAATCATCGCGAACTGGGACGATTTTTTCAGATCTATTCCCAGATCAGTCATGGATCAGTTCACGCTTCAATGATCTCGAGATGTCGCGCAACATCATCATGCATACTGGGACACTTCCGCAGATTGAGATCGAGCGGATTGAGAGCATCGTACGCGATTGGCTCCGGCAAGTCGGGTAGAACTGCGCCGGTGCCTTCTAATCGGAATGCGCGCTCTGCGCGCAGTTCTATTCTGAGCGCCGCAGAAGAACGTGGCGTTAGATCGTAAATTAGCAACGCTAAACAACGATGACTGAGCAGCCTGAGGACCCCCTGCCGACTGACGGCGCATCCGCCTACGCGGCTTTACCTCGATATGCTGAATTGCGGTGTGCGGAATTGTCTCGCATGCTCGCTTCCGTCGTTCGTTCTACGGACGCGTATGGATCGCTCATTTCGCGGCTGATCTGGGCCATCGGAGGTGTCCCAACGGCGGGTATTCAAGATCGTGTCGTTCGAGACCTCGCCTCCGATATCTTCGATTTTCTATTCGCAACGCGGCGACCGATCTTTGAAAGCCAGCTCGCAGTCAGTTACCCGCTTGCTCGTCGAGCCTACGAATCACTTTCGCTTCTCGCCGTCTGCATCCAAGACAGTTCGTTAGCCGAGCGATGGCATGGTGGCGCGCAGATCAGCAATACCGACGTGCGCAAAGCACTCGAGACGTTGCCGTTTAAGGAACCTGTCGAGGACCTTCGCGCGCTCTACAAGTTCTTCAGCACCGGTTCGCATCCCAATCGCGACCTGATCCCTGAGCGTTACCTCGGCGACGGCAACGGGTACACGCTCGGCTCGATTGGCCGCCCGGACCTTGTACTAACCGTTGATGCATGTCTGAATCTCCTACGCCTATGGGTCTGGTTCGCTGCTGCCGTCGGGTACTACTTTCGCGAGCAGTTGAGTAGGAGTGACCGGTCATGGGGCTCTGACTATTTAAGTCTGTATAAGGATGCGGAAGCAGTCGCTGGCTGGCTTATGGCGGAGTACAATCGGCTGCTGTCCGATGTTCAGGCCGAGTACGACGAGAATGGCATAAAGAAGCCGCAATCTAACGGACGCTGAAGCTGACAAGCGATCGATGGAAGCTCGCTGCGCTCGCATTCTATTGCCTTCGCTTGCAGCTTAGCTCAAGCGTTGAAGCTGTAGAAAAACCCTCAACGCACTGACGGCAAGAATCTCGAGTCGCGCGAAAGCAGTTCCCCGTCATTCGATTCGGCATTGCGCACCGGTATCGTGGAGCGCTTCGCGCGATTCGTGCGTCATTCGCGACCGCACGCGCTGCGCCCACCTCGGCATTTAGGCGGCATACCCCGCATGGGTGAGCTTTTCGATGTTGTGCACGAGGCAGAAGAGCAGCCACTGGCCGTTGACTTTCGTCCGGCGGCGCAGCGTGAAGCGATCGAGCCGCTTGTTGTAGCGCAGGTTCGCAAACACCGGCTCCACGGTGGCGAATCGATGGCCGTACTGTTCGCGCCCCTCGGGCGTATCGAGGCGTTGCTGCATCCGCATCGTATGCGTCTCGGTCTCCACGGCGTCTTCGCGCCCACGAAAGAACGCGACGTTACGTGAAACGGTCGTCTCCGGTGTGCGCAGACATTGCGTACGCAGCGCACAGGGGGCACAATCGCGCGGTGACCCCTGAAAGTGTTCCCCGACGTACCCGTTCGTGACGTTGCGCGCCCCTCGGCGGTTCAGCGACCTCCCGGCGGGACACACACACATACGCGCCTCCGCGTCGTACGTGAAATCGCTCGGCGTAAACACGGGCACCGTCTGCTTCGTGTTGCCTGATTTGTCATGCAACGGATTCGGTGCCGTCGTATGGTGCCCGCGATCGGCGAACCGCTCGTCGCGCTTCCGCATGTCGGGGTCGGCGATGAGCGCCGTGACCGCGCACGCCGCGAGCGCGGCCAGATTCGCTTCGCTGTGATAGCCCGCATCGGCCGTGAGCACGGTGTCCTTCGCGCGGAGCGCCGCGAGCGCCTCCACCACCGGTAGCAACACCTCCTGTTCGGACCCGGTCCCATGCGCCTGCGCGTCGACGATGATCTGATGTTTCGCATCGACCGCCGCGACGCCCGTATCGCCTTGGATCACGCCCTTGTCCGTCGCCATCTTCGCACGCTCGTGGTCCGTGCGATTGCTCTTGCGCAGCCCGCCCGTCGGCCCATAACGATCCGTTGAATGTGTCGCGAGCCACTCGCGCAGCTGCTCGGCATCCCGCGTAAGGCGCGCGATCCGCGCGGTGGTCTTCGCGGCGACATCGGGCTCGAGCTCAAGGGCGTCGGTCTCGCGCTGCGGGTCCAGCATGGTCTTGGCTGCCGTCTCCAGTTTCTCCGCGCGCTGCGTGAACTCCGCACGCGTCCCACTGCGATGTTTGGACGCGTTACTCGGCAGCTTCACGCCGTCAATCGCAAACATCTCGCGCCCCATCAGACCCGGCAGGTCGCACACCGCCAGCACCGCCGCAAAAACCTGAGCCATGTCGTCGCGGAGCGAGCTCACGAAGTGGGCGATGGTGGTGCAATGCGGCGCGGTCATGCCACACAACGCCATGAACGTCACGTGCTCTTGGCACACGCGTTCAATGGCCCGACTGCGCACGATGCCCTGGGCATAGGCAAAGAGCACCACTTTGAGCAGCATGGCCGGCGGGTACGCCGGCGCGCCGGTCGCGTCGTTCTTGAAGCGTGCGTCGAAGTGCGCCAGATCGACTTCGTGGTCGAGCAGGTGATTGAGCGCGTGCTCGAACGTGCCGGGCACAGCTGGCGCGCGAGGTCGACGCTCAGGAACTGCGGGTTGGTATCGAGCAACTTGTAACGGGCCATGGCAGGACTCTCGACAGCGAGGCGAAACGACACCACCTTCTATGCGGGACCCACCCGCCGTGTGCCAGAAAGTTCCGTTTCCACATTGGCCTGCTTCGGGACTTTTCCTACACCCTCGTTATGGCCACGGGGCAGGCGTTGCGGAGGAAACGCAATTCAACCAGCTTTCGTCTATGGTAGAACGGTCGCAGGTCCTTGAATCACTGACCGCCGAGGAGCGTATTGCGCTCATGGGCCGTCTTTGGGATAGTCTCGATCCGGCCGCGGCCGCCCCAGTGGAAGAGGCGCTGGCCGTCGAGCCTGACGAGCGCGAGGCCGAGGCCGACGTGGATCCCGAAGCGGGTATTCCCTGGTCCGCCCTCCGCAACGAACTTCGCGCTCGGATTCGCTAGTTGGTTGTGCTCCGCGTCCGGGCCAAGACTCGTGCCTAGATCGACGAAGCATTCGAATGGTATCTCGTGCGGTCAAGCGCTGCGCCGGGACATAGCGAGCGCTGAAGTTGAAGGCCAGGTTCGCATTCTAGAACCTGCAAACGTCTCTGCCGCCGCAAACTCGCGATACACACGTGCCCGCTCGCGGGCGGACAGCACTCCGGTAAACGGCGTGACCTGTCGCAGCTCGCGCGAGCACGGTGGAGGGATCCGCCTGCAGCTGTGCCGCGACGGTGCGCCACGTCGGGCTCTTGCTGCCTCCCTCACCGCGGCACCTTCGCGTCGAGTTGATAGAGCCAGTGCAGTACCACATGCGTGGGCTGCATATCGGCGCGCGCGAGCGGCGTTACCACCAGGAAGCGCGACCCATCGGGGGTCACATCATAGCCGTACGAGAAGTTGTCGAGCCGGCCGGCATCTTTCATGGTGAACAGGGTCGAGGGCGTGCCGACGTTTCCAGTGGCGGGGTCGAAGCTGATCGCGACCATGGCATCACCACTGCGGTACACGATCTCTCGCCCGCCTTTTGTCCAACGCGGCTGGTCAGCGGTGCTCGCCGACACCTGAATGCGACCGCCCTGTCCATCGAGCCGTCGCACGTACACGTATGGCTGTTCATCGCGCGTCGCGTCGTCATAGGACAACCACTGGCCATCAGGGGAAAACGTGGCTCCGCTCTGCGAGCCCGAGCGCTCGTCCACGCGTACGGATGCGCCACCGTCCAACGGAAGAATGGAGAGCAGGCGCTTTGCCACACTCTCGGTGTAAACGAGGCGGCGTCCGTCGGGGCTGAGGCCGAGGGCGCGCTTGTCGTACGGCGATTGCAGCAGCGCGGAGCTTGGTGCGCTGGCGTCAATAGGGACCCGATTCAGGTCGTACACCGGGTCTTCGTTCGAGTAGACGATCGATCGACTGTCGAGGCTCCACATGGCGTTGAACGCGGCGGCCGGCGCGCGCGTCAGCTGCGACAGCACCCCGCGGCCACGCTCGTACAGCCAGATGTCGCGCTTGGGCTCCGACTTGGTAAGCGCGATCCAGCGACCGTCAGGCGACAGCCTCGGCTCGGCCCAGAAGCCGGTGTCAGGGATGGCCGCTTCCGCGCGGCCCGCGCGATCAACCCAAAGCACGCGACGTGGGCTGTTCCACTCCGACGCCTTCAGGTAGGTCATTGTGCCGTTCAATGCGACCGCAAAACCCGCGAGCGCATCGGGGGCGGACCAGGCGACGTCTTCAAGCACCGGGACGGCCGATCCTGCAACGGTGAGCGTTCGCAGGTCGAAGCGCGCCGCGAAGACAGCCCCGTCGCGTACATGGAACAGGTAGCCGTTTGCATAGCGGCCGAATACGGCCCCCTCCACCAGCACGGACTTGACGCCGCTCTCCATGTCCACGGCTTCGATGCGGGCGCGAGTCAGCGGTGAGGCATAACTGGTGTAGATGACCGTCTTGCCGTCAGGCAGAGCTTGTGCGTGCCAGTGGTTGAACTCCCGCCGCGCCGTGTCCATGGCGGTGAGCCGCTCGGCGGTGCCACCAATCGCCGGGACGCGCCACAAGCCATCGTTGTTTATCGTAAAAAGAATCCACGCTCCATCATTGCTCCACGCGGGATGCCCGTTGCTTATGGAGTCCTTGAGCACGGTGACCGGTCCGCCGGCCACCGGCACCTTTTGCACCTGGCCATTGCGAAGAAAGGCGAGCCATTTCCCGTCGGGGGAGAACTTGGGCCCCTCCGCACCATCGGTATTGGTGACCGTGGTGAATGCGGTTGATCCGAGATCGCGAAGCACGACCCGCGCGACGCCGGTGGAATCAGCTACGGACATCGCGACGCGACGTCCGTCGGGGCTGATGGCGAGCACCGGCTGATCCCTCGCGCCGTCGCCAAGGCGGAAGGCAAACTCAACTGGTGCCGACGGCGTGCTCGCGGGTGCGCTTACGCCGCGCACGAGCCATCCCGTACCGGCGGACACGATGGCGACCGCGGCGAGTGCGGCCACCAATCGCCCGCGAGTGGCTGGGGCGACGGCCACGCGGCGGCCGTGTGTCGAAAGCGTGGCGCCCGGCGCGTCGGTGTTGAGTGCGCTGGCAAACGCCGCGGCGGTGGCGAACCGATCGGCCGGTAGCTTGGCCAGCGCGGTGAGCACCGTGTCCTCGATGTGCACCGGCACCGTGTCGCGCAGCGTGTGCAGCGGCGTGGGCTTCTCGCTCATGATCCGGGCCACAATCGCCTGCACACTGCCGCCCGCAAACGGCGGATCGCCCGTGAGCATTTCGTAGGTCACCGCGGCGAGCGCATACACATCACTGCGCGCGTCGATCAGCTTCTCACCCATCGCCTGTTCGGGGCTCATGTACTGCGGCGTGCCGAGTGAGAGCCCCGTCTGCGTCATGCGCCCACCGCCGGCGCTCTGCACGGCCAGCGCGATGCCGAAGTCGGCCACCATTGCCTGCCCGTCGTGCAACAGGATGTTCTCGGGCTTGATGTCGCGATGGATCACGCCCTGGCGGTGCGCGTAGTCGAGTGCGCTGGCCACCTCGGTGGCAATGCGCACGGCGTCGCCGATGGGCAGCTGGCGCTCGCGATCGAGACGTTGGCGCAGCGTTTCGCCGGTAACGAGCGGCATGACGTAGTACAGCAGGCCGTCGGCGGCACCACTGTCGAGCAGCGGCAGGATGTGCGGATGCTGCAGTCGGGCGGTGGTGCGGATCTCGGTGAGGAAGCGTTCGCTTCCCAGTGCTGCACCGAGGTCGGGGTGCAGCACCTTGATGGCGACGTCGCGCTCGTGCTTGATGTCGTGCGCAAGGTAGACGGTGGCCATGCCACCGGCGCCGAGCTCGCCTTCAATTCGGTAGCGGTTGGCGAGCGCGGCGGTGAGGCGCGTGGTAGCGGTCATAAGTCCGCTTGTCCGGCGTGCCTCACCGCTTCATCGCCGCATCGAACGCCGCCACGCGCGCCGCAGCCTTCGCGGCCACGCGCTCAAACCCCGGGGACTCGCGCAGCTTCGTGTAGAACGGACACAGTCGCGTCACCCACGAATACACATAGTGGCCCATGTCCACGCTGCGCTCCAGCAGTGCGAGGGCCCGTGCCGTGTCGCCCGCTGCCGCGTACGACTCGGACAGGTGCGCCATGTGATGCCCGTCGAGCGTGTCTAGATCGACGGTCTGCAGTAGCTCGAGCGCCTCGGAGGTCCGCCCTTGCAAGCCGGCCACCAGCGCGCGCAGCTGCGTGCTGTATGACAGGTGCGCCGCGTGCGCGGCCACCCACGCCGCTTGCTCCGCCGCCTCGTCCACGCGGCCGAGCACGCAGTACGTGTTGCCCAACCCCCAGTGAAAGATCGGCCCCTCAGGCGCCAAGCGGACAGCCTCCTGCATGTACGGCAATCCGTCGATCGGTCGCGTGGTGCACCAGGCGTTCGCCGCCACCAGCACGTTGGCCAGCGGTGACAGCGGATCGAGCGCAACCCACTCCAGCCCCATGCGGATGTCGATGTGATCGGCCGCCATGAGCGCCACGCCCAGGCCAAAGCGCACATCGGCATCGGAGGGATCGAGCGCCAATGCGCGACGCAATGCGTGCACCCCGGTAATGTGGTCCCCACGTTCGTAGCTGAGCAGGCCAAGCAGCGCGTGGCCGTAGGCGCGATCCGGCAGGAGCGCGATCAGGGCACGCGCTTCGTCTTCAACGCGCTGAAAGAGTGCGTGATCACGACTCGCACCAACACGGATGAGCATCACCGAGCTCAATGCACGCAGTGCGCGCAGCACCGGCACCTCACCTTCGATTTCAATCGCGCGCGTGATCAGCGGCTCAGCACGCGCCACGTCATACGCGCGCAGCGCTTCCCGGGCCTGCACAAAGAGTTCAAACGCACGGGCATTCCTGATCGGCCGATCGCCAAGTCGTTCGCTTTCGTCGCGCGAGAGCTCAACATGCAGTGCGTTCACGATTGCTCGCGACACCCGCTCCTGCATGTCGAATACATCGTCCATGCTGCCGCTGTACTTGTCGGCCCAACGCGATTCGTCTGTGTGCACATCCACGAGTTGCGCACTCACACGCAACGCACTGCCGGCACGACGTACACTGCCGGTGAGCGCATGGCGCACACCCAGCTCGGCGCCAATGTCGCGCAGCGTTCGCGACGTACCTTTGTACTGCATGGCCGTGGTGCGCGAAATCACGCGCAGCGCCTGCACCTGCGTGAGGTCGGTAATGACTTCCTCGGTGAGCCCGTCGGCGACAAATGCGTTGTCTGCATCGGCGCTCACGTTCTCAAATGGCAGCACAACAATGGAGCGCGCGTTTTGTGTGTGTGCTGCCTTGGCGTTCAACGTTTGTGCAGCTGACAGTTCGCCAACCAACGCCTGATCACGCGATGCAACAGAGGCCGAGCCCGGGTTGATTGTAGTGCGCAACGCATGCACCACCGCCGAGCCTGTCGCAACACGCGTATCTGATGCCTTTTCCAGCAACTGCTCCACCAGTCGCACCAACTCGGCTGGTACATCCGATCGCACGGTGGTCACACTCGGCGGTGTATGTACAAACCGGCGCGCGATGGTGGCTTGCACCGTAGGGCCGGAGAATGCCACATCACCCGTCAGCATTTCGTACAGCACGCAACCGAGTGCAAACAGATCACTGCGTCCATCGACCGCTTCGCCCGCCGCCTGCTCGGGACTCATGTACGCCGGTGTGCCTACCGTGACGCCCACCTGCGTAAACGCGGCACTCTCCGTCGATGCGGCCAGCACCGCTTTGCCGATACCAAAGTCCGCGATCACGGCGTGGCCTTCGTGCAGGAGAATGTTCTCCGGTTTGATGTCGCGGTGCACGACGTCGTGCCGATGGGCGTAGTCGAGCGCATCGGCGACTTCGCGCACGAGCTGCAGCACTTCGTCGAGCGGTAGCCGCGGTTGCGCGGTCATCCGGTCGCGCAGTGTGTCGCCGCGCATGAGCGGCATGGTGAACCACAGCGTGCCGTCAGCATCACCCGAATCATGCAGCGGCAGAATGTGCGGATGTGTGAGGCCGGCTGCGAGGTGAATCTCGCGTAGAAAGCGATCGCGGCCGAGTGCCTGTCCCAGGTCCGGCCGCAGCACCTTCATGGCAACGTCGCGCTCATGCCTGAGATCGCGCGCGAGGTAGACGGTGGCCATGCCGCCCTGCCCCAGCTCACGCTCAATGCGGTAGCGGTCCGCCAGGACGGTGCGCAGACGGGACATCGAGTCGGTAGTCACTGCGCGAGAAGGTACAAACGAAAGTCGTCACCTGTCCAGTGCGAACATGATTACAACTGATCGGCCGTGCGCTGGCCACCGATCATCGGATCGACGTCGCTACTCGCTCGCAGCTCTCGCCTTGTGCCACTGTTGCTCGACGCCGAGCACATGAACCCAGTAGTTGAGGTACGCGACATCACAGGCGTCTCCGGCGACGCGCAGCAACCGCGCAACGTCCTCAATCTGACGCGCCGAACCGCCAAGTTGCGCCCACTCAAGCTTGGCGATGATGAGGTCTTCAAGCGTCGCGACCCACAGCTGTACCCCGTCGAAGTGCATCGGCTGACGCCGCGCGAATTCCGTCTCGCTGAACGCGCGCGATTTGCGGATGATCAGATCGGCTTTCCACCCCGTGCGCGAATCCACCACGTTGAACATGGTTTCGTGTTCCAGCGCCTCGATTGCCGCATCAGGCGAGACGTATCGATCGGGGCTGGAGAGTGACGCGAC
>JBBSPO010000131.1:0-9916 GCA_038258695.1 Gemmatimonadales bacterium
CGGGAAAGCCGATGCGCGCGAGGACCGCAGAATCGCTGAGATAAAGGGCGCAGACATCCGCACGTAGTTGCCGAAAAAAGTCCGGCATTTTTTCGGCGAGCGCACCGATGAGCGGTGGCATTTCGTGCGGCCTGTGAATCCACTCGGCGGGGAGTGCCGCCAACTCCGGCACCCAGTCACGGGTGAAGCGGCCGTCAGGATCGAGGATTTCGCCCTGCGTGTAGGGATTGTAAATGCGCAGCGTATTGATGCCGGTTGTACCTGACTGCATTTGCAACTGACTGTAGTGAATACCAGGCTCGTAGTCGACAAACTGTCGCGCGAGCCACTTTGAAAATGCGCGCCAGTCAAGCCACAAATCGTAGGCGGCATACGATACCAGCATGGCGCGCATGCGAAAGTTGATCCAGCCGTGCGCGTGCAGGGCTCGCATGCAGGCGTCAACCATGGGAACGCCCGTATTGCCGGTTTGCCACGCGTGCAATCGATCGGGGTGTGCCGAGCGATCCCGTAGCGCCTCGTAGGGTTCGCACACGCACGTGGTTTCAATCGCAGGCTCGTCTTCGAGCTTTTGCATGAAGTGACAGTGCCAATGCAATCGCGACTCAAACGACGACAGGCTTTGGAGCCAGCGTGCATCCACTTCCTTGCCTTCAGCGCGCTGTGTGTGCAACTGATTGCGCCGGCCCATCGATGCATGCAGTGCCTGACGGATGCTGAGCGTGCCCAGCGCAAGGTGTTCGCTGATCCGGCTGCAGGCGTCAAACGCAGTGACAGGACTGCTCATTGCGCGACGGTAGTCTACGCCGCGTTCACTGAGAAACGCGGCCAGCGTGCGCCGCGCATGGCGCTCACCTCCGGCGACAAAGAGCGGATGCGAATCAGACGCCACATTGATGCCGAGCGTACGCAACTCGGCGGCATTGAGTATGCCGACGCTTTGCACGTTGGCCGCGGTGATTGTTGCGGGAGCAGCAATTGGAGGCGTAGCCATGCGCTCGCTCCACGCCTTCGCCCAACCATCACGCGACTCGAGCCTGCGAATCACTCCCGTCTGCGATGGTTCGTGCCAGAGAATAGCATGCGATCGGCACCAGCGTCTCACGGCACGATCGCGTTCGTACGCCACCCGTTGCGTGGTCTCTTCGTGCGACCAGAGTGCGGCAATATTGCATTGCTCGCGCAGCTGTTCCAGCACAGTGGTGATCTCACCAACACGCGTGACCAGCCGCCCACCACGCGCCGCGAGCGCAGACTCAAGCTCGGCGAGCGCGGCGTTGATGTGTCGCAGGTGCGCGCCGTCAAAATCGGGCGACTGTAGCAGGGCAGGCTCGTAGACATACAGCGCGAGCACCGGTCCAATGGCCGCAGCCTCTGACAACGGAACATGGTCGCGAACCCGTAAGTCGCGCTTGAACCACACCACCTGCACTGCTGTATCGTCACGCACCATACGGTACAAACCGCGCTATGAGGCTCGGCGTTTCCGCTGCCCGGTTATTACAACCGCACCGTATCCGACCACGAACACCGTGGCAAAGGCAAACCACTGCACCGCGTAACTCTTGTGGGGCCCTTCGTCCATCGTGGGCACTGGGAAACGCGCCGGTGTTACACCGCCTGTTGCTTCGAAGCCTCCAGTGGTATCGCCGAACTGGTACACGAGCATGGACGCCACCGGCGCACCCCACTCGGCGCTGAGCGTATCGCGCTCCAGCCATCGGAAGGCGCGCTCGTCCGACTGAAGGCGCGGTGCACCTGCGGCTGGGCGCTGGAACGCGTCGAGTCGGCCATTTACAACGATGGTGTCTGACTCTCTCCACTTGGCCAGATCAACCGTACGACCGTTGGGCGAGTACACCCATCCGCGCATCAGGGGCACGAGCGTATCGGTTCCGGGCATACGAAGCGGTGTGACAATCCAGACACCGGGTGAGCCACCGCGCGTGCGAGCGGCCAGCACCACCTCCTTCTGATACAGCGGAACGCCTGTGCCCGTGACGCGACGCCACCGCGCATCGCCGGTATCACGCGCGAGTGCAACCTGCAGCGTTTCGGCACCGCTATCGAGTCGCGAGGCCACTTGCGCATTGTAGGCGCGGCGCTGGGCCAGCCGGTCAAGCTGCCAGATACCCAGACGCACGCACACCGCCGCCGCCAGCACCGCCACTACACCGAACGCGAGAGTACTGAGCAGGCGACCACTACGCGGGCTCAATTGTTCTCCCCGCTCGCGCGCGACGCCTTTTTAGCCTTCTTCTTTTTAGTGGCAACTTCGGAAGACGCGGCTTCAGGCGCGATGGTCTTGTGAGTGTTGGCTTTTTTCGCAACGGCCTTACCCGCAGCGGCCTTTTGGGCAGCGGCTTTTTTACCGGCACCTGATTTGGGCTTCGCAGCGCGCAGCTTCTTTACCGGCTGCAGCAACTCCGGCACGGGCACGCCAAGCGGAACCGATGCAGTCTCGGCTGCCAGTTCAACTGTTCCAGGCTCTGGCAGCAGCACAATCGCACACAGCGGCGGCAGGTCGAGCAGCATGGACTGCGCGAAGCCATGGTACGGCTCAGTTTCTGTGGCTATCACCTCGGGTCGTTCAAATCCGCTGCCGCCAAACCGCTCGTCATCGCTCGAGAGTTGATAGCGATACTTGCCGGCTGCAGGCGCGCCAATACGGTATGCTGTGCGCGGCACCGGCGTGAGGTTGAGCACCACTACGGCGTGCGATGCTCCGTCGCGACGCACAAACGAGACAACGCTCTGTTCCCGGTCGGCTACATCAATCCACGAAAACCCTGATGGCTCGTGGTCAAGCCGCCAAAAGCAGGAGTGCTCACGATAGAGTGCACCCAGCGCTTGCATGAATGACATCACGCCGGCGTGTGGCGGGTCATCGAGCAAGTGCCACTCAAGGCTGACATCATGATTCCATTCACGATGTGGCGCCAACTCCGTGCCCATGAACAACAGTGTTTTTCCCGGACGCAAGATCGAATAGAGCAACAGCGTGCGCAGGTTGGCGAACTTGCGCCACAAATCGCCGGGCATTTTCTGGAGCAGCGAGCGCTTGAGGTGCACCACTTCATCGTGCGACAGCGGGTTCACAAACCGTTCGCTGTATTCGTACATCATGGCGAACGTCAACTGGTTGTGCGCACCACGTCTAAACAGCGGATCAACGCGAAAGTAGTCGAGCGTATCATGCATCCACCCCATGTTCCACTTGAAGGTGAAGCCAAGACCACCGTCCTTGATTGCGTGGGTCACCCGCGGCCATGTGGTGCTCTCTTCGGCAATCGTTACCACGCCCGGGTGCAAGGAGCGCACGGTGTGGTTGAGCTGCCGGATAAACGTGACCGCTTCCAGGTTTTCGCGCCCGCCAAGGCGGTTGCGCATCCACTGCCCTGCTTCGCGTCCGTAGTCGAGATAGAGCATGGACGCGACCGCATCGACCCGGATGCCGTCGAGGTGAAACTCTTCAATCCAATACAGCGCGTTGGCCAGCAGGAAGTTGCGCACTTCATGCCGACCATAGTTGAAAATCAGTGTGCCCCATTCCGGGTGTTCGGCCAGCCGCGGATCTTCGTGTTCGGAACACGCCGTTCCGTCGAAACGCCGCAGCGCAAAATCATCTTTGGGGAAATGCGCAGGCACCCAATCGAGCAATACACCAATGCCCGCCTGGTGCAACGTGTCCACAAAAAACCGGAAGTCGTCGGGTGTGCCATAGCGCGACGTGGGCGCATAATAGCCGCTCACCTGATAGCCCCACGATCCGCCGTACGGATGCTCCTGCACGGGCATGAGCTCAACGTGTGTGAAGCCGAGTTTTGCGCAATGTGCGGCCAGCAGCGGTGCAATCTCGCGATAGGTAAGCGCCCGATTGTTTTCTTCGGCGACCTGCCGCCATGAGCCCAGATGCACCTCGTACACCAGCATGGGCTCGCGCACTGGATCTGATTTGGCGCGCTGTTCAATCCACTGTGTGTCCTGCCACTGATACGTTTCGCGCCTGGTAACTATTGACGCGTTTCCCGGTTGCTGCTCCATCGCAAAACCGAGTGGATCGGTTTTGATGCGCAAGGGTCCGGCCATCGGGCGCAGTGCGAACTTGTACGCGTCGCCAGCTTTAACGGCGGGCAGGAACAGTTCCCAGATTCCGCCGTCATTGAGCTTGCGCATGGGATGCGTGCCAGTCTGCCATCCATTGAACGAACCAATCACGCTCACACCACGCGCACCCGGCGCCCACACCGCGAACGACGTCCCGGACACGCCGTCTATCGTTCGCAGCTGCGCACCCAGCACTTCCCACAGACGCAAGTGAGTGCCTTCACCGATAAGGTGCAGATCCATGTCGCCAACGGTCGAGGCAAAACGGTAAGGATCTTCGGCCTCAACAACCGCGTCGTCTGCAAACTGTAATCGCAGCGTGTAACGCATTTCGCGTACGGCGTCCGGCACGAAGCATTCGAACAAGCCGGTGGCCGCCATCGTCATTGGCAGCATTGCCTGGTTTTCGGAAATCACCCATGCCTGGGTCGCGCCGTGTGCAAGTGCGCGAACCACAACCCCGGACATTCCGTCCCGAAAATCTGCGTGGGGGCCGAGTACGCTGTGCGGATTGGCGTGTGCTCCGGAGAGCAGTGACGCCACAACATCGGGCGGCAGCAGACTGGGAGTGGCGGCCTGTGCAGCTGCAGCGGATTTTGCTTTGTCGTGACGTGGCATGCTGAACGATAGCGATGCCGCGCGAATCAGCGATAGGTTTCGAAGAAACCGGTCCCTGTGTGTTCGTACCGCACGCCACGAACGCTCATGCTAATGCGTACGCGCCCCTGCATTTGCACAAAGTACGGCCGCTGCAGTGCCCGGGCCTGCGCCGACTCACCGCGGTCAATCAATCCCTGCCGCGTATCGGTTGCGGTGGCGTCGTCTACGAGCAGCTCAACGCGAAGGGAATCGCTACCACGCACGTCCTCGAGCACCCCGCGCGACGGCACGCGAATGGTTTGTCCGCCTACCCGCACCTCACGACCGTCCTCGTAATCCACTGCTCTGGGCCGAAAGAGTGAGACAAATCCCAGGGAGTCGGTCACGTATACAAACAGCGGTGCATCGGACTGCAAGGAGTCGGGCGGTTGTACGCGCCCGAACAACAAACCCAGAGAGCCCGCGCGTGCGGCACCCCACTCCCACGTGACGCCGCGCCACACACCCCAGTTGTGATCGTGATACCCTCGTGCCTGCTCATATCGCTCACATGAGTTGGCAGGCTGCCGGCATACAAAACCGGTGACCGTGGCGCGCAGTGCCGGTACCGCGTAACCAGATGTGAATGGGCCGCTGTTGAGCGACGCACCGGGAAAGTTGGCATTGGGTTCAGGCTTGACCACGAAGTCGATGTCCAGCGGTGTGCCGCGTTGCTCGTCACGTACTCGGGCGCGCACGGCGTAGCTACCATCCTCTTGCACAATGACACTGGCACTGCCGAGGTGGAGATCGGCGTCGGTGGTGGAAAAGCGCACGCTGTCCGACGGTACGGTGGCCGAGTACCGCCGTGCCGGTTGGCCTACCGTGTGCAACGTGACCAGCACCTGCCCACCCCATTCACCTTGCGTGACGTCACCACCCACGATGAACGAAATGAACGCCCAACGTTGCGCGTCGTCTGAGAGCACGTTGAAGTAGTGCCATTCGCCCCACGAGTCGCGGTTGGCAACCTCGTTGCCGGGCAAGTGGAACCGATCGAGATCGTGTTGCAACTCGGCTGGCGTTGGCGATGCCCAGCGGTTGTCGGCGTCATCGTTGGTCCATGCGCCAGCCAGCAACACGGGCGCGGCACCGACATCACGCGTTGCATCGGGCAACTCGCCCGTCGCTCGCACCGGCAGTTCAACACCGTTGGGTGTCGTGAGGTAGAGCAGCTTGTTGTCGAGCTGTGGCGCAACCGCTTGTACCAGTGATGCGTGGCGAGGCGAGGCCAGCACCTGTCGGTATACAAAACGTGCGTTGGGCACCGAAAAGAACATGCCGCCGAGTCCACCTGTTTTGAGCACTTCAAGGTCAATGCCGTCGGGCAATACAGTAATGTCGCCACCGCCAACGAGCTTTTCTTCGCGTGCCTGCGACACCATGGCTTCACCAACGGCCAACAGCGTGATCATGACCGCGACGCCCAATCCGTAGCCGAGCAGCAGGAGCAGCGCGCGCCATGGTTTATCGGTGACGTTGCGCCACGCGAGTTGCCAGATCATTCCAGCGCACCAACGGCCGCATCGGCGTCGGCGGGGGTGAGTGATGGGCGGCGTGGTGCGGGAGACGGTGCGTTGCCTGGGCCGCGCGCGGCATCGACGGGTGCGGCGACTAACGGCGCAGCTGGTTCCGGCGTGGTCGCGTCTGCTGTTGCGTTCTGTGTTGCGTTCTGTGTTGAAGCCAACGCCGCATATGTTGCGTCAGCCACAGCCACATCTACTGTTGCGGGAAGGACCGCATCCGACGACGTATCCGAAACAATCTGTCCGTCGCGCATGGTGACCACACGCTTGGCTGAGCGTGCGAGTGCCGGATCATGCGTCACCAGCACGCACGTGAGGCCATCTGCGTTGAGTGATTGCAGCAGCTCAATGAGCGCTTTCCCGGTGGCGGCATCGAGCTCGCCCGTGGGCTCATCAGCCAGCAACAACGCAGGCTTGTTGGCCAGCGCCCGTGCGACGGCCACCCGTTGTTGTTCACCGCCTGACAGCTGCGTTGGTCGGTGCGATGCACGCGGCCCAAGCCCGACAAACGACAACAAGTGCTGCGCTCGGCTTCGTCGTTCTGATGTACCCACACCTGCTTCGGCCATTGGCAGCGCGACATTTTCAAGCGCCGACAGTGTGGGCATGAGATAGAAGCGCTGAAACACCAACCCCGACCCGAAGCAGACGCAAGCGTGTTGCCTGAGCGTCGGTGAGGCCGGAGATATCGTCGCCATCGAACAACACTTTGCCGCTGTCTGGTGAATCCACAGCGCCGAGCAGGTGCAGCAGCGTTGACTTCCCCGAACCACTCGCGCCTACGATCGCCACGAACTCGCCTTCATCGATGCGCAGTGAGACACCGCGCAGCGCATGCACGTCGGTACCACCGGTGCGGTAACGGCGCTGGACGTTTTGGGCTTCGATCAGGGGGCGGGGCATGGCATCAGATAGGTGGCGGAGTGAATGGGAACAGCCGTTTTACTGCGTGAACGGTGGAGGTGGACGGTTGACGGTGGGGGTTTTGCGGGCGCGTTGACGGTTTGTTGGGGTGGTGCTCATCCGATTGCCTCTTCGCGCAACGCTTGTGCTACCCGTAGCTTTGATGCACGCCAAGCGGGCCAGGCGCCGGCCAGAGTAGACGCTACCAGCAACATGGCCAATGATTTCCACGCTGCCTCGGCGCTCCACACGAAAAAATCGAGATCAGCGGGTAGGCCGGGGAAGTCGCGCAATATGGTGTTGAGCCACTGGGCGGTGACCAAGCCCAGCCCCAGGCCCAGGGTGATACCGGCAACGCCTAGCAGCAAACCCTCGAGCATGATCTGCTGCAACAGGCCAGCGCGTGCGACACCGATCGCGCGCAGCACGGCCAGCTCACCGAGTCGTTCGTTGACCGACAGCGACACCAGCGTGGTGACCAGCAAGACACCAATCACCAGACTCAGTGCGCCCAGAATAAACGCGAGTTGCCGGAAGTAGGCCAGCCGCTCTTCTACCTGCACAATGGCCGTCTCAGTTGAGATGGCGGTCACACGTGAAAACGTCGTTTCAATCCATGTGCGCACGGCTTCTGTCCGCGCGCTGTTGTCATTGTCGGTGCCCTGCGATGCGCGTACAGATGCCATGGCCAGCGAAATGCGATCGCGGCCTGCTTCACCGAGGAACGATTGCACCGCGCGCAGCGGCGCTGACATGGCCGGAAGTCCGGGCGGCACATAAAGGAACCGCGCCTCACCCGTAATCACCACCGCCGATTGATCGCCGGAAAGCCGAAGTTGCGCACTGCGGCCGGTGGACACCGACAGCGTGTCACCAACACTGGCCGATAGTTTCTCCAACAGCACCGCGTTCACTACGACTTCGCGCAGCACGGTGTCGCCGGCTGTGGGAGCACGTCCACTCAGTACAGTGTACTCGCCCTGCACATCGGGTTGCGTGCCCAGCGCGAAGGCACTCGTGGCAGCGCCAGGCGCAGCACGACTCTGCGCCTGCACTGTTGTTCCCAGCGATGGACTCACACGTTCGATATCGGGATGTGCACGCAGCTCTGCCACCAGATCGGCCGCACCGCCGACGGTGGCTTCGGTGTCAAATGGCAACGTACCGCGTGGTGTGACACGCAGTTCATAGCCCTGCGAAGTAAGCAGCGAGCGAAATGATTCACGCATGCCGGTGGCGAGCATCACCATGTCAATCAACAGCGCGGCGGCGATGGCGAGTCCGAACACCGCCAGCAGCGTGCGCATGGGATGCCGGCGGAGTGCGGCGAAGGCCAGAGTCAGTCGCATCAACGTCCCAACAACGCCAACGGCGGTTGGCGAACCAGACGCCAGGCAGCCAGCGATCCCGCAACCAATCCGAGCAGAATGGACAGCAGCACCGCAAACATCACAATGCGCGGCGTGAGCACCGCGAACGTGAGTGGCGTGCGAAACAGTCGCTGGTAGTGCGCGTTGACCGCAATGGTGACGATCCAGCCAATCACCGCACCGGCGGCGCTACCCAACACCGAAATCACACCAGCCTCGGCTATCACAAACATGGCTACTGTACGACGTGACAATCCCGCCAGTCGGAGCGATGCAATCACCCGACGCCGCTCTTCCACTTTGAGCAGCAAAATGCACAGCAAAAACACGGTGCTCGCCACAATGGTGATGCCACCAATCGCGCGGTGGAAACGATCCACCACCTGAAACGTGCGCGAGCTTTCGACCGCGACATCGCGCGATGCGTGCGCGCGGAAACCAAACGCCACGTGATTGATTCGGGCCACCAGCGAATCCGTCACGGCTGGTCCCGCCGATTGTCTTGCCGCCACGGCAAATCGATCGACACGATCTTCGCTGTCAATGAGTCCCTGGAGTTGATCCAGATGCAATCGAATACGAAACTCACTGCGCGCCACCTCACTGGGGTCAGCGCTGCGTTGCACAATCGCGTCGATCCGCACCAAGTCTCCGATGGTGCCGGCTTCCGCCGATACGCGCAGCGTGTCACCAACGCTTAGCCCGTAGTCGGCAGCCAGGCGTTCATCAATCGCAATGCCCCGTACGGCGGGCGCCATGCGACCGGGCACGACCGGATTCAGTGATCGGCCAAATGTTGTTTGTGGTGACGCGGGCTGCGCGGACACGGACCGCGGGCTCACCAGCGCACCCGCCACTGTGAGGCAAAGCACACCTACCAGGCTACGCACTGTGTGCAGCATGGCCCCCGAAGGTGAACACGAAAGTGAAAAGAGACCCGTTAACATATCACAGCGGCAACGAGCCACCGAGCCGATTCGTTCCGCCGCGCACGCGGGTTTGGCTTCGTACAGTTGGTGCCGAGCAGTTCCCTGCAAGCCCGCGCAAGGACAGGTCGCCAACAGCTCGACTCACGACTCACAACTCGCCCGCAGGCGCCTCAACTTCCTCAACCATCACCTGCTGGGCCAGTCCCTGCCCGACCACAGATTCGGCGTTGCCCACTTGCAGCGTGAGCGGGCCGTCAAAGGGGGCGCGCGCCAGCACTTGCACCTCAGCCCCGGGTGTGAGGTCAATCTCGGCCAAATAGCGCAGCAACTCTGCGTTTTTGTCGCTCACGCGTACCATACGAGCCCGCGTACCGATTTCGAGGTCAGCCAGCGTGCCAAGTCTGCGCTCGTCTACACGCCCATCGGCGGTGGGAATGGGTGC
>JBBSPO010000132.1:0-9882 GCA_038258695.1 Gemmatimonadales bacterium
ATGTGTCGGCGCGAGGGTTGGCGTGGATGATTGCCGGTCACGTGGATCACCATCTGCGCCTCACGCGCGAGCTCTACCTGGCCGCCTGAGGCGCCGCAGGTCCGAGACTGGCCGGTACGCCTTCTCCGGTGCGCTGGTCACACGTGCGTCAAAAAAATCGCCCCCCAGAGCGGGTCGAATGGGCTAAGTTTACGGGCTGAGCGTGACCTGATCAGGGGTCGCGCGACAGCCCATTTTCTTCGTCTTTGACTCCACCGGAGTAATCCGTGTCCGTTTCCGCATCTCCCACGCTCGACGCCACCGCGCGGCTGGCTATCGATACCGTCCGTACGCTTTCCATGGACGCCGTGCAGCAAGCTGAGTCCGGGCACCCCGGCACACCGATGGCGTTGGCGCCGCTCGCTTATGCGCTGTACACACGGCACCTGCGCCACGACCCGGGCAACGCCGACTGGATTGATCGCGATCGTTTTGTGCTCTCCGTCGGTCACGCATCCATGGTGCTGTATGCATCGCTGCATCTCTCTGGCTACGATGTCTCTCTCGACGACATCAAAAACTTTCGGCAGTGGGAATCAAAGACGCCCGGACACCCTGAGTTCGGACACACGCACGGCGTGGAGACGACCACCGGCCCGCTCGGACAGGGAGTGGCCAACGCGGTAGGGTTTGCGCTGGCCGAAAAGCACCTGGCCGCACGGTTCAATCGTGACCACCACGACATCATCAATCACTACACCTACTTCATTGCCGGTGATGGATGCCTCATGGAAGGCATTTCGCACGAGGCTGCTTCGTTCGCCGGTCACTTCAAGTTGGGCAAGCTGATTGGTTTCTTTGACGACAACCGCATCACGATTGACGGACGCACTGATCTCACGTGCAGCGATGATGTAACCGGCCGCTTCGAAGCGTACGGCTGGCAGGTGTTGCATCTGGACGACGTGAATGATCAGGCGGCCATTGATCGCGTGATTGGAGAGGCAAAGGCGGACACCGACCGTCCCACGCTGGTTGTCACGCGTACCGTGATCGGTTTTGGCTCGCCCAACCGTGCGGACACCGCCAAAGCACATGGTGAGCCACTTGGCAAGGCGGAAATCGAGCTCACCAAGGCGGCCTATGCCTGGCCCAGCCGCGAGCCGTTTCACGTACCCGAAGACGCCGCGACACACTGGCGTGATGCCGTTGCCGAACGTGCCGACACGCGCGTGCAATGGTTGCAGCGGTGGCATGCGTATCGGGATGCCAACGCACAGCTGGCGTCAGAGCTTGAGCGTCGCATGAACGGTGATCTGCCCAACGGGTGGGAAGAGAGTTTGCCCACGTTTGACGCGGCCACGGGCTCGGTAGCCAGCCGAGCGGCCAGCGGTGCCGTGCTGGCGGCGCTGGCACCCGCACTTCCGGAGCTGCTTGGTGGTTCAGCCGACCTCACCGGCTCCAATCTCACACAGCTCAAGGGCGAAGTGGCCTTCAGCGACCGGCACCCCGAAGGACGATATGTGCACTACGGCATTCGTGAGCATGCCATGGGCGCCATCATGAATGGCATTGCACTGCACGGCGGCAACATTCCGTTTGGTGGCACATTCCTGGTCTTTGCCGACTACATGCGTCCCGCGATCCGACTGGCTGCCCTCATGAAGCTGCGTGTGATTTACGTGTTCACGCATGACTCGATCGGGCTCGGCGAAGACGGTCCCACGCATCAACCGGTTGAGCACCTCACCAGCTTGCGCTGCATTCCCGGACTCACGGTGCTGCGTCCGGCCGACGCGGCTGAAGTTGTCGAATCGTGGAAAATCGCCGTGGCGCATCGTGGTGGGCCGGTTGCATTGGTGCTGTCGCGTCAGAAGCTGCCGTGGCTTGATATGGCCGAGCGTGCGCGCACTGGCGTTTCGCATGGCGCGTACGTGCTGCAGCAAACCGATGGCGGCGACCCGCACGTTGTGCTCATGTCGTCGGGCAGCGAGGTGGGTGTGGCGCTCAATGCCGCGTCGGCGCTTGAATCAACCGGTACGCGAGTGCGCGTGGTGAGTGTGCCCAGCCTCGAGCTGTTCGCGCAGCAGGATGATTCGTATCGTGCGCGTGTGCTGCCGGCGGGGGTACCGCGCGTGGCTGTTGAAGCGGGTCATTCCATGTCGTGGTATCGCTGGGTAGGTGACAACGGTGCCATTGTGAGCATTGATGGATTCGGAGCCAGTGCGCCGGCGAGCGTGCTGTTCCGCGAGTACGGGATTACTGCCGAGCACGTGGCGGCTGAGGCGGCGGTGTTGCTGCGCAAGGAACCGTGACGGCGGGATCAGGCCTTCACACGTAGCAACTCTGCTCTGTCTCTCCCACTCTTCGCTGGATCTCATGGCTTCCGCCAAACCACAATCGTTCGCCAATCACGCCCAGATGGTCACGGGGTTCCACTACGTCACCGGACCTCTGACCATCGTGTATCTGGTGTGGAGCATCGCGCGCGCAGTTTCGGCGCGTGATGCCAACAGTGTGCACGAGCTCGTGGGCGCCGGTGCCCTGTTTGGCGTGTACGCCTTTGCCCGATTGTTCCCGTTGCGCGCGCAGGACCGCATCATTCGCCTTGAAGAACGGTTGCGACTGGAGAAGCGTCTTCCGGCGGCGCTGGCCGCACGCATTCCGGAGCTGACAGAGCGCCAGTTGATCGCGCTTCGTTTTGCCAGTGACGAAGAACTTGAAGCGTTGGTGCGCGATGTGCTGGATGGCAAGTTTGAGAGTGCAAAGGCCATCAAGCAGAGCATTCGCAACTGGCGCCCGGATCATTTCCGCGTGTAACGATCGCCGTTTGCACTGTGTACTGGGCGTGACCACGCATTGCCGGTGAGGGAACGCGTCGCGCCCGTACATCCGTTTTTCATCATGATCTCTTTCAACACGTTGTCATGAGCCGCACGACGATTGCGTTCGTTGCGCCGTGGGAGTGTTCGCGCACCATTGCGCCCATCCCGGCAGCACCACGTGATGACGTGGTAGTGGTGTTACTCGAGTCGGTTGGCAAAGGTGCATCGTTGCCATGGCACCGCCAGAAGCTGGTGCTCATTCTGTCGGCTATGCAGCACTTTGCCGAATCGCTCCGGCGCGCTGGCTACAATGTGCGAGTAGAACGCGCGGAGTCATACGCCGACGGTTTGCTGGCAATCGCCAAGGAGACAGGTGCTCGGCGCATCGTGGCCAGTGAGCCGCGCGAATGGGACATGCAGGAACAGTTTGAGACGCTGTCCACAGAACTATCGGCCCGTAAAGTTGAGCTCGTGTTGCGTCCCGACCGTGGATTTCTCGCCACGCGCGAAGAGTTCAGCAAGTGGGCCAACGGTCGCAAAGAGTTTCGCATGGAATGGTTCTACCGCGAGATGCGTCGCAAATGGAACGTGCTCATGGACGAGAACGGTGAGCCCGAGGGCGGTCGTTGGAACTACGACGCAGAAAACCGGAAAGCCTGGCCCAAAGGGCGGCCGGTTCCTGCGCCGTTTCATGTCGCGCCAGACGAGATCACGCAACAGCAGATGCGGCGTGTGGCTGGCTGGCCCGGGCGCTGGGGCACGGTTGATTCGTTTGGATTGCCTGTCACGCGTCGTGACGCCAAGGCGTGGCTGGAACGTTTTGTCACGGAGCGGCTGGGAGAGTTCGGCCCGTACGAAGATGCTCTCATAGATGGTGAGCACGAGCTGTTGCATTCGGCGTTGTCGTCCATCATCAACGTGGGGCTCCTGCACCCGCTTGAAGTTGTGCAGCGCGCCGAACGCGCGTACCGCGAAGGCCACGTTCCCATTGCCAGCGCCGAAGGGTTCATTCGCCAGATACTGGGCTGGCGCGAGTTCATGCGCGGTATGTACTGGCAGCTCATGCCGGCGCTTCGCACCGCGAATGCTCTCAACGCGGAGCACGGGTTGCCACGCTGGTTCTGGGCGCCCGATGGTGAGGCGTACGGTGAGAATGAAACAACGGGCGCAGCGTGCGAGATGCGCTGTCTCGCGGATTCCATTCGGCACGTGCGCGATCACGGGCGCACACATCACATTGCCCGCCTCATGGTGCAGAGCAACTTTGCCACATTGCTGGGCGTGAAGCCGGAGGCGCTCTCGAGGTGGTACTGGGCCGGCTTTACCGATGCCTACGAATGGGTAGAGCTTCCCAACGTGGCCGGCATGGGCACGTTTGGCGATGGTGGTTCGATTGCATCAAAGCCGTATGTGAGCACCGGCGCGTACATCCAGCGCATGGGCAATCACTGCGCGCAGTGCAAGTACGATCCCAAGCAGCGCACCGGTGAAGGCGCCTGCCCGTTCACCACGTTGTACTGGGATTTTCTGGCTCGCCATCGCGACCGTTTTGCCAATCATCCGCGCATGGCCATGATGATTCGCAATCTCGACCGGATCGCCGAGCCTGAACTGGTACAGATTCGCAGCCAGGCGCAGTCTTTTCGCGACGGGATGGAGTGGGACACCACGTGGTCGGCAACTGAAGCGCAGTGAGTTTGCAGCTGATGCGCTACGCCGGTGGAGTTTACTATACGGATCATGCCACATTCACGGACGGTCGAAGCGTCTGCGCCTAACGCCGCTGAGCCAGGCATACTAGCGGGCAACCCGGGGCGCGCCACCAAAGCGCAGCGTCTGGCGCTGCTCGCGCACGTCAAGGCCTCATGCGAAAACCGTCCCGGTACATACCGCATGCTCGCCGAGGGAGGACGCGTGATTTATGTGGGCAAATCGCGGGCCCTGCGCACACGACTGCTGTCTTACTTCCGGGCCAAAGGACGACGCAACAAGTCAGCGCGCATCTTGCGTCACGCCTTTGCCGTTGAGTGGTCGTACGCTCCCAATGAGTTTGGGGCGCTGCTGGATGAACTCCGACTCATCAAACAGCTACGTCCGCATTTCAACAGCGCTATGGTAAGCGACGAATGGCCACGCGCATATGTGGCGCTGACACGCGGACCAGTGCCGGGCCTGCGCGTAGTAAGGCGCACAGACGACGCCCAGGCAGACGGCCTGTGGGGACCGTTCCGGCGCGTGCACGACCTGCGTGATGCGGTGCACGCACTGTCTGAACTCACCGGTGTGCGCGACTGCGCGATTGACGATGCGCAATCGGTGCAGTCGCCGCGCACCTTGTGGTTCGCCGACCAACGGCCCACACGCGTGTCAAAGCGGACCCGTACACCGGGCTGTTTGCGCGCGGAGCTGGGCAGCTGTCCCGCTCCGTGCATTGGCGGCGGTGAAACAGGCACTTACCTCGCAGGTGTGCAAGCCGTGCGCGAGTTCCTCGATGCGCGCAGCGACGCGCCGTTGCGGGAAGCCCGAACACGCATGCTGGCGGCGTCACACGCCATGCAGTTTGAACGGGCGGCTGTATGGCGCAACAAGGCCGAACAACTCGCCTGGCTCTTTGGTCGTGTGTCGCGCTTTCAGGCGAGCATGGACCGCCTCACCTTCCGCTACGATGCGCGCGACGTCGGGGGTGGCGGCCGCGTGTATCTGGTACGTCGTGGCACGGTGCGCGCAGATGTACCGGTACCGGAGTGCGCTGCAGACGAACGTGCGCTGGACGCGCTGTGTGCACGCGTGTTTCACGGCCCCGATCCCAAAGGCGCCGACGTACCAATGCACGACCTCGACGAATTCTATCTTGTGGCCAGCTGGTTTCGTCGGCATCCGGAAGAGCTGGCGCACACCGTGGCGGTCTGAACACCGCGCGTCAGCGCGCGTACACCATCGGCTCACGGACAGCGCTTCAGCGCATAACTGACCAGTCACTGTTCGCTGACTGTCGCATGCTGTTTTTGTCGTTGGAACGAAACATTGCGATGACTCGCTCACCTTCCGCACCACTTGAGAGCATCCAATTCGATTCAACGTAAGCCATCGCAGGTGTTTGCATGACCAGTCCCGCTTCCACAATCGACACAGTATCCAGCGCACGCGACGTATCTGAGGATCAGACGCCGCGGAGCTTTGCGCGCCGCCGACTGCTGCTGGGCATCAGTGGCGTTGGCGCATCAGTAATGCTTTCCGCGATGTGGCTGCTGGTACTGCTCAGTGGCTTCGTCTACGTCGCTCCCGATTGGACTCCGCTTGGAGTTTCACTCGGACTGCTGGATGCGCCTGTGCGCGCTACCATTCTTGTTTTATGCGTGTTTGCCGGGCATGCGCTGTTGATGGGTGGCTTGGAATATCTCGGCGGTGCTGTGGCAGTGCGTGACAAGCCCACTCGTCGCGCGTGGATACTCGGCTGGGCGCGCGGCGTGGCAGTGCAAGCAGCGATTGTCGCCGGCGCGACGTTTGCAGCGGCGTTTGGCGCGAGCCTGCTGGGCTGGTTCGGCCTGGTGGGCGCTGTGGTAGGCGTTGGTGCGGGTCTGCTCGCAGTGCAAGGGCTCATTGCACGGGCTATCGCGCCGCTTCGCATTGAGCGAGCCGATGCTGCGCTCACCGAGCTCGCTACATCCAGCGGATTGCGGGCCGATTCAATCCGTGTGGTGAGCGCATCTGACGAAGCGTTTGTGGGCGGATGGGTGGGCATCGTGAAGCCGCAGCTATGGATTCCAGCTGTGTGGTTGCACGAATCGCACCGTGCGCTGCTCGGTGTGCAACTGGCTCGCCGTCGTGCGCAGTTCACCAGTGGTGCGCGGCGCCGGGGACTGTGGCGTGCCGCTGCGTGGCCAGCCGTGGGCGTGGCGTTGTTTGCACCACTGCTACCGTGGGCCTACACCGATGGCACGCTGTGGTTGGCGCTACCGGCGGTCAGTACGCTGTGGACGTTTGTGGCCGTGCTGCTGCTGCCATCACTGTCGCGACCGGTCGTGTACAGCGCTGACGCGGTGGCCGCGTCGCGTGTCGGGGTAGACGCAGTCGTGAAGGCAATACGTCAGCTGGACGCGTGGCAGGATGATGAGCCCGAGCGCACAGCCGGAGTCGAGTTCATTTTTCACCCCGTGCCGTCGCGCAACAACCGCGAGCGCGCTCTGCATCGTCGCACGCATCCAACCATGGGCGGTGGTCATCAGCAGACACGGCTGACCTTGTTCGCTTCCCTGGCGGCGGGTGGATTGCTCGGCCGCGTGGTGCACTGCAACATTGGCCGGCCGAGCCTGTGGGCGGTCTACCCGGGCGACTGACCCAACCGTTGCGTGCCGCGACTGATGTTGCCGTTGCGTACTGCGGCTCACACTACCGTTGCGTGCCGCGACTGATGTTGCCGTTGCGTACTGCGGCTGACACTACCGTTGCGCCGCGACCTGTTGCTGGCTCACCGTAGGTCCGGTGGGCCACTGTCTCGCGGGCTCGGATGCAACCAGACCGGCGCGTTCGCGTAACAACGATCCCAGCTGTGTTGCCAGCACTGCCTCGCGCGTTTGCAGACGCAGCTGACGACCGGTTGCCCGCACCCTGATTGTTGTGCCCAGCGGATCGGTGCACACATCTACGCATGTTACGCAGCCATGATACACGTGCGCCACGTCCCGGTCTGGGTCGCTGGACTGCGTGAGTACGATGAGCCGACGCGTGGTGGCAATCCAGGTGACCGGACCACACGCGTCCTGGCCAGGTAGCATGGCGAGCAAGCGCTCCTCAGGGCCCAGCACATGCTGCACTTCTGGAATGTCACTCGCCAGAGCCGCGTGGGTTCCATGTGTAGCGTGTTGTTGCGACAACGTGTTTGGGTTCACGAGTGACAATGCACGGGGGGATGCTTTCGACACGGAGAGTGCCTCCAACGCACAGGAGAAGAGCGCATGGTGTTCTTAGCCGGCGCAGGGTTTCGCCCGCGTCCTCGCAGGCAGTCAAACACGCGCCGGGGATGCCGTGTCGCAACGGCTGGGGGAACTTAGAGGACGGGCACTGCAGAGGCAATTCCTGACGTGTTCGGCTGTGGCGTGTGGCGCGCGACACCAACGCGCTCAGTCGGCACCGCGTATCTTTCATGGCGCACCGGCAATGGCGACATGACAACACCAGCAAGCGTCACCTGCTGGTTCAAAAGCGTCATTGTGTCGTCTTAGTGCTCCTCGCCGATCAACCTCTTCCCGTCTGGCCAGCTGACTACAATCTCAATGGCGATACCCAACAGACTGTCGCCGAAGGAGGACGTATTCTGATGCTAAGAGCCGCATTTACTGTCGCGTCACTGTCGCTTCTTGCTCCTGCCCTCACCTCCGCTGGTCCAGAACTCCAGGCGCAGGCGCAGGTGCAGGCGCCGGACAGCGTGAAGCACTCCGCCTGGGATGTACCCTGGGAGGGTCGCCCGCGTGATCCGTACGTCGCGCCAGCCGGCGACCGCGTCTGGTTTGTTGGACAGGCCGGCAACTACGTGGCGTACTTCACCCCGGCCAGCGGTGATTTCAAACGCATTGAGATTGACGCCGGCACCAACCCGCACACGGTCGTTGTGGACAAGCAGGGCAATGCGTGGTACGCCGGCAACCGAAACGGCATGATCGGGCGCATCGATGGAAAGTCCATGCAGATCAAGCGATTCGCGATGCCCACCGAATCCGCACGTGACCCACACACGATCGATTTCGATGCCGCAGGCAATCTCTGGTTCTCGCTGCAGAACTCCAACATGATGGGACGGCTCACGCCGACCACCGGCAAAGTTGATGTGATCAACATGCCAACGCCCCGCTCACGTCCGTATGGGGTGACCGTTGCACCCAACGGTGATGTCTGGGTTGTCCTCTTCGGTACCAACAAGATCGGACGCATTGATCCCAAAACGATGGCCGTCAGGGAATACGTGCTACCCAACGAGCGCACCCGGCCACGTCGCATTGCACGCACCACAGACGGCGGCATCTGGTACACCGATTATTCACGCGGATATCTTGGTCGTCTCGATCCAAACTCAGGTGCGGTGAAAGAGTGGGAGCTGCCGGGCAAAGCGGGCTCACTGCCATACGCCATGACGGTTGACGAACAGGATCGCTTGTGGGTGGTGGAGACGGGAGTACGACCCAACCGACTGGTTGGCTTTGATCCAAAAAGTGAACGCTTCTTTGGACACACTGACATCGGCGAGGATCGCACGAATGCTGTGCGACACATGGTGTACGATCCCAAAACGCGCAGCATCTGGTACGGCAGTGATCTTGGTCAGATCGGACGTGCGATTGTGCCACGCATGCTGCCGGTTGTGCAGGATTGAGTGACGTTGCACGCCGCGTCGCCTATCAGGGAGAGCCGGGCGCGTACTCCGATGTCGCCATGCGTGAATACTTTCGCGATCGCGCAACGGGTGTGCCTTGTCTGACCTTCGCGCAGGCGCTGTCGCATGTACATGACGGCAGCTGTGACGCTGCCATGTTGCCGTTGGAGAACGCCATCGCCGGCCCGGTGCACGCTGCGCTTGACGCCCTCAGCGACAGCGGCGACTCGCTCGTGCGTATTGCCGAACACCGACTCGTGATTGTGCTCTGCGTGCTCGGAGTTCCGGGCGCCATGCTGGCGGGTGTGCAGCTTGTGCGCAGTCACCCGGTGGCGTTGGCGCAGTGTCGCATCTTTCTGGCTCGTCACCCTTGGCTCGATGTGCAAGCGCACGCGGACACCGCCGGCGCAGCGCGCGAGGTGGCGGAGGCTGGCGATCGTACCAATGCGGCGATCGCCAGCGAACTGGCCGCGGAGCGCTACGGACTGGAAGTGCTCTCGCGCGGTGTGCAGGATGTACCGCACAACTGGACCCGCTTTGCGGTGCTCACACGACCCGATCACCCTGATGCGCAACGTGCAACCGATTGGCCACCGTCGGCGCAGCGGACGCCGCACCAGTAATCAACGGGATTGTACGACCAACCGCTTCCGCCACCACGCGAGCCTGACGCATCATCGCGGAGAAGGCTTCAAAGGTGAGTGACTGCTC
>JBBSPO010000133.1:0-9876 GCA_038258695.1 Gemmatimonadales bacterium
AGATAGCGATCGTACACATCTCCGCTTGATCCAACGGCCACGTCAAAGTCGTACGTCTCGTAGTCGAGGTACGGGAAATCCTTGCGCACGTCGTAGGCCACGCCCGACGCACGCAACATGGCCCCCGAGAGCCCACAGTTGATCGCTTCTTCGGCCGTCAGTGCGCCAATGCCAACCGTACGGCCCATCCAGATGCCGTTGCGGGTGAGCATTTTATCCGACTCGTTGAGCGTCTTGGGAAAGTTGCGGATAAACGCATTCAGTCCATCCATCCAGCCGTCAGGCACATCGGCGGCCATGCCACCAACGCGTGTAGCCGATGTCGTCAGGCGCGCGCCCACCCAGCCTTCGAGCAGGTTATACAAGTTCTCCCGCTCCTGATACAGCCACAAAAACGGAGTAAACGCACCAATGTCAATGCACGTGGTCCCCATCCACACCAGGTGTGACATGAGGCGCGACATCTCCATGGCAATCACGCGCAGCACAGTACAGCGCGGCGTGATTTCAATGCCGAACAGCCGCTCGCAACCCAGCACAAACGCCACGTTGTTGCCGAGCGAGTTCAGATAGTCTTCACGATCGGTCCACGGAATGATCTGATTGTACTGACGGTACTCACCGATCTTTTCAAATCCGCAGTGCAGATATCCAATGTGCGGGACGCAGCGCACCACGGTTTCGCCATCAAGCTCCAGCACCAGTCGCAATACGCCGTGCGTAGCGGGGTGCTGCGGCCCGATGTTGATGAGCATGTGATCGCTTTCCATTTCCGGCTCGTACGGTGCCTCAACCGCCAGACCGCCCCGATCACGCACAGTCAGCGGCGCGCGAATGGGTCGGCCCATGGCGTCAACACCGGCCGTGCCCACGGCCATCTCTACAGTACGGCGGCTCATTGTGGCGCTTCCCCAAATTCATCAGTTTGCGCGCTGTCCGGATGCGTGCCTTCAGGCGACGGCCCGCCAAGCGCACCACGCAAACGCTGCTTCATGTCTTCGGGCAAGTCATTGAACGCTTCAGCAATCGACAACTCGTTCATCGTGTAGTTGCCCGATGAATCGATCGACAGTGCCTGCGACAGTTGTTCGGCGCGACTGAACCGACCACGCAGCGGAAAATCCTTGCGCAATGGATGACCTTCGCGATACGTGTCCCACATGAGAATGCGCCGCAGATCAGGGTGTCCGGCAAAGGTGATGCCGAACATGTCGTAGCACTCGCGTTCAATCCAATCGGCGGCCGCGAACAGATCCGTGATGCTCGGCACTTCCAACGCTGCACCCGGTTCGAGGGATACCTTGATGCGCAAAAAACGCTGCCACGGCAAAGAGCGCAGATGCCACACCACTTCCAGCGGCTGATCACCGTCACGGTATTCAACCGCGGTGACATCCACGAGATAGTTGTACGCGTGTGCCGTGTCGTCACGCAGAAACTTGATGATCGCATGCACCGATTCCACGGCTACAAACACCGTGCTTTCGCCCCACATCACATGTGAGCGAATCACTCCCTGCGGGAATCTCTCGCGTAGCGCACTGACGCTCGGATTTTCAGCGCCACCGTGATGTGGCACGTTGCGCTGCGTTGCAGGCTCGGGCAGGCCGGCCGCTTCACGCGCGCTGCCCGGCGTCGGGCTCTGGTACGGCGGTAACGACGCGCTCACGGAGTGCTTCGGGTTTGATGCACGGAGTTGCCAAACGGCTCGGACAGCTCGTCAATACGCGCCGGATCGATATACAAATGGCTTTTGGTATCGGGCTCGATTTCGCGGCGAAGGCTCGCGTCGCCCAATCGCTCCGTTTGCACCTTGCGATGCAACATCATGATGGCGTACATGAGCGCTTCGGGACGCGGTGGGCAGCCAGGCACGTACACGTCTACCGGAATGATCGTGTCAATGCCCTGCACTACCGCGTAGTTGTCGAACATGCCACCAGTACTGGCGCACGCGCCCATGGAAATGACCCACTTGGGCTGCGGCATTTGCTGATAGATGCGGCGGATAACCGGCGCGAGCTTGAATGGCACGCGGCCGGCGCAAATGAGCACGTCCGCCTGACGTGGCGAAAAACTCAGGCGCTCCATGCCAAAGCGTGCCAGATCGTAGCGACTGGCTGCGGTGGCCATGAACTCAATGGCGCAGCACGCCGTGCCAAACGGCATGGGCCACATGGACGAGCTACGCGCCCAGTTCACCAGAAAATCAAGGCGCGACGTGACCCAGCTGTCTTGCGACGACGCATCGGGTGACGCAGGTACTGGTGCGCGCACAGGCGAGCCACCAGTGTCTCCCGCAGTGCTGATCAATCCCATGTCAGGCCTCCCCGCTTCCACACGTACACGTATCCCACCAACAAAATCGCTGCAAAGACAAGCATTTCACCCAGGCCAAAGAACGACAGCTGTCCCGTTGGACACACGCGCTCAACGAGCGGCACAGCGCACGAGAGCTGCTGATAGTGCACGCCCCACGGAATCATGAACACCGTTTCGATATCGAACACGATGAACAGCATGGCGACGAGATAGAACTTGACGGAAAACCGATCACGGGCATCGCCAAGCGGCGCCATGCCAGACTCATACGGCTGTTTTTTAATGGCCGTGGGTCTGGAGCGCGTGACAAGTTCTCCGAGGCCAACAATGATGACCGCGTTCATGGCCGCAAAGCCGAGCAACAATAGAACCGGGAGATATTCTCGCAGCATGCCAGGGACAAAAGAGCACTTTGTGAACTATTTCACATGATCCAATACTGGAAGCTAGCAAGCGGACCACTGCCACTCAATGCAGTCAGGTCGCAACGTGTTGCACACACGCAAACGTTGGCTGCGGACGCGCGCGACGTCGGACCACACAGTCCTAACCGTTTCCGGTGCAGCGCGTGAGGTGGAGCGGACAGGCATTTCACGTCCTTGGGTTGGCAGCCGACCGTTCCCGGGCGTAACTTGGCCGCCAAACGTTGCACGGGTCAATGTGCGCCTCCACTGCCCTTCCCCTCTGCCAGACACTCCCGATGGGTTTAAAGAACGACCGTTGGATCACCCAGATGGCCCGCGAACACGGCATGATTGAGCCGTTCGCCGACAGACAGGTTCGCCACGTAGAGGGGGCGGCGTCCGTTATCTCCTACGGCGTGAGCTCCTACGGCTACGATATGCGCGTGAGCCGCGAGTTCCGAATTTTTACAAACGTGCTCAGCAGCATCGTGGATCCCAAAGCCTTTGACCCCAAATCGTTTGTGGAATACGAAGGGGACGTGTGCATTGTCCCGCCCAACTCCTTTGCGCTCTCGCGAAGCGTGGAGTACTTCCGCATCCCGCGCAACGTGCTCACGCTCACCGTGGGCAAGAGCACCTACGCGCGCTGCGGCATTATCACCAACGTGACGCCCTTTGAGCCGGAGTGGGAAGGCTACGTGACCCTTGAAATCAGCAACACCACGCCGCTGCCGGCCAAGATCTACGCCAACGAAGGCATCGCGCAGGTGTGCTTTTTTGAGGGCGACGAGCCACCCGATGTGAGCTACGGCGACAAGAAGGGCAAGTATCAGGGGCAGACGGGTGTGACGCTGCCGAGGTTGTAGCGCGGCGCGGTCAGGAACTGGTGGCGTCTGTGCGATAAGAATGTTGGTGGAATCGGTTCAGGATAAGGCGTCAAGCGGTCGAGACTATCCCTCGTCTCTTGCACGCCCCGAGACTCGTGTTCGGTGACGAATCGAGCGCTCGGCCGTCCGCCTTGATACGTGCCTCTTTCGCCTTAATCCGCCAGTTCCGTGTCTTCTCTTTCGCTGCCTGTGCTTCCTCAATCCGATGCGTCGCTGGCTGACGCTGCGCTTGTGTCACAGCCCGCGCGCGCCTGCGGCAAGTGTGAGCAGATGCCCACTGATGACGCATTCTCCGGCGACCTGTATTGCTGGTTCCCGGCGCCGCATGTCGCGAGCAAGGCGCGGGCGATCTTTCAGCAGTTGAACATGCCGGCGCGATCGGTGGTGGCAGGCGGCTTCATGGTCAGTTTTTCACCAGACCAGCGTGATCAGTTGGCGTGCGCCCTGGAAAGCGGATTGTCGCAGATTGAGCGTGACGACACCCGCGCGTTGCTGTGTGCCAAGGATGTTGCACCCTCCCCGCATGACCTCGCGCGCGTAGAACCGCTGTCGCGATTGGTTGTGCGCGTTCAGTGCGGCTGGTTGGTGGCCATGATGCAGGAACGCCGCCTCACCTCGTACTTTCAGCCCATTGTGCACGCAGACGATACAAGCAACGTCTATGGCCACGAGGCGCTGTTGCGCGGTGTCACAGTTGAGGGCGGGTTGGTACCGCCGTCGCAGCTGTTTGACATGGCTCGTGGCGCGGGGCTGTTGTTCCAGCTGGATCTGTCGGCACGCCGATCAGCCATTGCGGGGGCAGCCTCACACAGTCTGCAGGGCAAGCTGTTTGTGAACTTTGCGCCTACCGCGATTTATGATCCGGCATCATGCTTGCGCAGCACTGTGGGGGCCATTGACAAAGCCGGTATTTCGCGAAGCGATGTGGTGTTCGAGATTGTCGAGACGGAACGTGCACACGACCCGGCGCACCTGCGCAAGATTCTTGACTACTACCGCGGCGCCGGCTTTCGCATTGCGCTCGACGATGTGGGATCGGGGTTTTCGTCGCTCAATCTCATTCACCTGCTGCGCCCCGATGTACTCAAGCTCGATATGGAACTGGTGCGCAACGTGGACCAGGATCCGTACAAAGCGCGCATCGCGGCCAACCTGCTCGACGTTGCCACTTCGCTTGGCATTGACGCGCTGGCCGAAGGGATTGAGACGCAGGGTGAACTGGAGTGGGTGCGTGAACACGGCGCCAAATTCGTGCAAGGGTACCTGATTGGCAAACCCGGTCCCACACCTGTCAGCTCGCGCTGAGACTACAACTCGGCCATACGCGATTGCACGTACCCTGGCATGTGGTGCGTTTACGTGCCACGCCTACCAGATCGCGCTCACCCCACTCACCCGCGCAATCTCCGCATCGCGGGTGATCAGCGGCAGCGCCAGCTGCTGCGCGGTGGCGGCAATCAGCCGGTCACCGCGCTCCGGGATCTCAAACAACGCATGAGCGCGCGCCACCACCGCTGAATCAAGCGGCACCACGCGATAGCGCGACGGCGTGTTCTCAAGGCGTTGCACAAACACGTCAAACGGTTCGCCAAGCGTAAACACGCCGCGCTGCATGGCCTCGCTGAGCTCAACGAGCACAACGGCTGGCACATGCGCCACGGCCTTGCCGTCGTCCACCCGTTCAACAAACTTTCGCGCTGACCGACCGAGCGATCGCATACGCCCCGCGAGCCACCACAAAAGCGTATGCGTATCGAGCACGGCGTGACTTGGTGCGATCGTGCCCATCACCGAGATGACCGTTTGCGAAGCGGCGCTTTCGCACCGGAGGCGACCATGCCAGCCTGCTCAGCCACTCGATTAAGTCGCGGTGACGCGGGCTCGCGCAAACCGCGCGCCAGGTCGCGCTGCTTGTAGGTGGCCGAGTCGGACTGCCGGGCACGTGCCGCCGCCAGATCCTGCAGCAGCTCATCATCGGAGATGGTGAGCGTGCCGAGTCCCGCCAACGGACGCACGTCGGGGGCCAGACGTGCGCGCAACTCCGCCAACTCCGCTTGCAGCTGACTCACGTCGGACGCACGCATGAGCAGCAGGTCGTCGGGCTGGCTGCGATGCGTGAGCCGCACGTGATCCACTCCGCCCTCGAGCACGTCTTCGGCGAGGCGGAACAACTGCGTCCGGGCCTCGGTGAGAGGCAGGACGGGAACGGGTTTGTGCTGCATGCGGACCTCCGAACGAGCGTGGTACGAGTGTTGCTACGAAACGTACATGTATATGTACTGGTAAGTGTTTGTTTGTCAAGCGCAAAACGCTGCGCGTTGAATCCTTGCGCTGCAGCACATGCAAAGCGGCCCCGCTGGCGATAGCTCGCCCGCGGGGACGATGATGCTGTTAATAGTGATGCTGATGCTACCGCTACGCCATACCCCTGTGACAGGAGCCAAACGAATCGACTACCCCGCCCCAACCGCTTCCTTCGGTTCAGAATACCGCACCGAAGCCACCGCATAATCACGGTTCATGCGCTTGATCACGTCAATGGAAATCTCCTTGGGGCACGCTTCCTGACATTCGCCGGTGAGCGTGCAGTGCCCAAAGCCCTCAAGGTCCATCTGCTCCACCATGGCAAGCGCTCGGCGATCACGCTCGGGCTGTCCCTGCGGCAACAATCCAAGATGTGTAATCTTGGCTCCGGTGAACAACGACGCCGATGCATTGGGACATGCGGCCACACATGCGCCACAGCCAATACATGCTGCGGCGTCCATTGATTCATCGACGGTTTCTTTGCCAATGAGAATCTCGTTGGCATCGCGCGCGCCACCGGTGTTCACCGATACAAATCCACCGGCTTGAATGATGCGATCGAACGAGCTGCGATCGACCACGAGATCACGCACCATCGGGAACGCCTTGGCGCGCCACGGCTCGACCCAGATCTGATCGCCGTCCTTGAACGCGCGCATGTGCAACTGACAGGTGGTCGCACCTTTCCACGGACCGTGCGCGGCGCCATTGATCATGAGCGAACACGAGCCACAAATCCCCTCGCGGCAGTCGTGTCCAAAGGCAATCGGTTCCTTGCCTTCAACGGTGAGTTTGTCGTTGAGAACGTCAAACATTTCGAGGAACGACATCTCGGCTTCGATCCCATCAATCGGATAGGTCTCGAGCTTGCCCGCCGAGTTGGGGCCGTCCTGTCGCCATACGTGCAGGGTGAGTCGCATTACTTGTAGCTCCTGGTGGCCATCTTCACATTTTCGTACTCGAGCGGTTCCTTGTGCAGTCGCTGTGGCTGACCGTAGCCGGTCCACTCCCACGCGGCCACATACGCGTAATCATCGTCGTTGCGCTGGGCCTCGCCTGCTTCCTGATACTCTACACGGAAATGGCCGCCGCACGATTCTTCGCGGTGTAACGCGTCGCGGCACATGAGCTCACCGAGCTCAATGAAGTCGGCCACACGGCCAGCCTTTTCGAGCGACTGATTGAGCGTTGCTCCACTGCCCGGCACGTTCACGTTGCTCCAGAACTCTTCCCGCAGTTTGGGCAGCTGCTCGAGCGCCAGCGTGAGCCCTTCACGCGTACGCGCCATGCCGCAGTGGTCCCACATGATCTTGCCAAGTTCCTTGTGGAACGAGTCAACGGTGCGCTTGCCCTTGATGCTCAGCAGGCGGGCTGACTGTGCCTTGACGGCGTTGACCGCATCGGTAAATGCCGGGTGCTTGGTAACATCCACTTTCTCTGGCTTCACGCCGGCGAGATAGTTACCAATCGTGTAGGGCAGTACGAAGTAGCCGTCGGCCAGTCCCTGCATGAGCGCCGATGCACCAAGACGATTGGCGCCGTGATCGGAGAAGTTGGCTTCACCAATCACGTGCAAGCCAGGCACGGTGCTCATGAGGTTGTAGTCCACCCACGTGCCGCCCATGGTGTAATGCACGGCCGGATAGATACGCATGGGTTTGTCATACGGATTTTCGTCCGTAATGCGCTGATACATGTCAAACAGATTGCCGTAGCGCTCGGAAATCGTTTTCTGACCGAGACGATTGATGGAGTCGGCAAAGTCGAGATACACGCCCAGTCCACCAGGACCGACACCGCGGCCTTCGTCGCACACTTCCTTGGCCGCACGTGACGCGATGTCACGCGGCGCGAGATTGCCGAAGCTCGGATACTTTCGCTCCAGGAAATAATCCCGCTCGGCTTCCGGAATCGCCGAGGCGGCGCGATTATCGCCCGCTTTTTTAGGCACCCATACGCGTCCGTCGTTACGCAGCGACTCCGACATGAGCGTGAGCTTGGACTGATGATCCCCGCTCACCGGAATGCAGGTGGGATGAATCTGTGTGTAACACGGGTTGGCAAACGCAGCGCCACGCTTATGAGCGCGCCACGATGCCGTCACGTTGCTGTACATGGCGTTGGTGCTCAGGAAGAACACGTTGCCATAGCCGCCTGTTGCGAGCACCACTGCGTCGGCGCTGTGGGCGGTGATGTCGCCGGTTACCAGATTGCGCACCACGATGCCACGGGCGCGTCCATCATCGACGACAACATCGAGCATCTCGGACTGCGTGTGCATTTTCACTTTGCCAAGCGAGATCTGTCGCTCGAGCGCCTGATAGGCACCAATGAGCAACTGCTGGCCCGTTTGTCCGCGTGCGTAGAACGTGCGTGACACCTGCGCACCACCGAACGAGCGGTTGGCCAACAGACCGCCGTACTCACGCGCAAACGGCACACCCTGCGCGACACATTGATCAATGATGTTGACCGACACCTGCGCCAGGCGATACACGTTGGCTTCGCGGGCGCGGAAGTCGCCGCCCTTGACGGTGTCGTAGAACAGACGCTGCACGGAGTCACCGTCGTTCTGGTAGTTCTTGGCGGCGTTAATGCCGCCCTGTGCAGCAATGGAATGGGCGCGACGCGGCGAGTCGTGAAAGACAAAGCACGACACGTTGTAGCCCAGTTCGGCCATCGTGGCTGCAGCACTCGCGCCCGCAAGACCGGCACCAACTACGATCACATCGTATTTTCGCTTGTTGGCCGGATTGACAAGCTTCATGTCGAAGCGGTGCTTGTCCCACTTCTCGTCAATCGGTCCGGCCGGAATGTTGCTCTTGAGTTCAATCATCTCAGTGGGCCTCCGCCGTCACCGGGGAAGGTTCTTCGGGGAAAGCGCCGGCCAGTACGGCGATAGGGATTGTTGCAAACCCGACAGCAACAACCACGGCAACCGCTACCGCCACCCGACGCTTGAGCGGCTGCTGCACAGTGCGCGCCACACCGAGCGTGCGCACCACGGCCCAGGTACCGTGATAGAGGTGCAAGCCCAGCGCCGCCATTGCCAGCACGTAAAACCCTGCAATGAGTGGGTTCTTGAGCCCATTGCGCAGGTTGTTGTACGGATCAAGATGCACAAAATCCGGCACGCCAACCCAGCCGAGCGTGATTTGCAGAATGTGAAACACAATGAACACCAACAGCAGCACGCCGCCCCATCGGATGGTGCGTGCCGCCAATGTGGTGACTTGTGGCTCCAGCTTCACATACCCCTGGGGTCGCGCCGCCCGCGAGCGCATGGTGAGCTGATAGGCAGCGAGCGCGTGCAACAGTACCGCACCTACCAGCACCGCGCGCACCACGTACAACACCGGCATGCTGGTGCGCAGTAGCAGCGCGTATTCGTGCATTGCTTCGGCGCCTTTGAACATCAGGAAGTTGCCCGACATGTGACCGATCACAAAACCAATACCGATAATGCCAGTCACTGCCATGACGATCTTCTTGCCGATCGTACTGTCCCAAAACTGAGCGAGATAAGCCATGTATGTTGGTGTAGGCCCCAGGAACTCCTGCTCACGCAGGACCAAGGCCGGTGAGCAGTCTGTTAACTCAGAACTTGAGCGTGGCCATTGGTTCCCGAACCGCGTGAGCACTCTTCTCCAGCGCGGCCTTTTCATCGCTGGTGAGTTCTACTTCGATGATCTGTTCCAGACCGTTGCGTCCAAGCTTGCAAGGAACGCCGAGGTACAGATCAGACATGCCGTATTCGCCCTGCAGCCAGGCGGCGCACGGAAGAATGCGCTTGCGGTCGCGCACAATCGCGTCAACCATTTCCACCGCACCGCTGGACGGCGCGTAATACGCCGAACCGGTCTTGAGATACTTCACAATTTCGGCGCCACCATCACGCGCGCGCTGCACGATGGCTGCGAGCTGCTCTTCGCCCATGAGCTGGCGAATCGGGATAC
>JBBSPO010000134.1:0-9856 GCA_038258695.1 Gemmatimonadales bacterium
AGTTGCGCTCTTCTTTGACAAACGACAATCCCGAGTTCACAAAGCGGATGTTCGGCACCTTTTGCGCTTCGGCGTTGGCCGCCAACAGCAGTCCGACCTTGTCTTCAAGGGAAACGGTGAAGGGGTCAATGGTATACGCGCTGCGCCACGTGGCGTCGGGATACGCCGGCGACGGCGCGAGTTCAATACGTCGATCGCGCGCGACGCGGTTGGCCTTTGCAATGGCCGCTGCTTCCTGCGCTGCCGTACCTACGCCTTCCGACGTTAGCTCCTGCGTGGCGGCAAAGCCCCAGCAACCGTCTACCAATACGCGCACACCACATCCCATGGTGTCGCTTTCCACCACGTTGGTGACCTGTTGTTCGCGGGTGTTCACAGAGTTGTTGCGGTTTCGACTGATGCGCACATCGGCCCACGACGCACCGGCGCGTTTGGCCGCGTCAAGCGCTTCGAGCATGAGTTCACGCGTGGCAGGATCGGTGTAGAGCACCGGCAACGGGCGGAATCCGGTGGGTGCTGCAAGAAGCGGTGACCCGGGTGCCGCGCGCAGCAACTCTGGCGCAACGGCCAACGCACCGAGCGATACACCGCCGGCTCTGATAAAATCGCGTCTGGATGGCATCGGCGAATCGTGTCTGGAGGGGACGTGGTCGGCACAGCACCACGAGTAGTGTAGAATACGCGAAGTGCCCCATGGGCGCTCCCCGGTGAGGCATCACGTCTGCGACGCGAGTGTCTCCAGCGACTCCCAGCGCGCCAGCAGCTGCTCGAGTTCCGCCTCTACACGGGCCAACCGTTCGCGGGCCGCCAGCACGGCATCAGGGTCGCGCAACACCGACGGATCCGCCAGCGCGGCATACGCGGCGTCACGCTCCTGTTCAGCCGAGTCAATACGCTCCGGAAGCGCAGCCAGCTCTGCGGTTTCCTTGAACGAGAGTTTTTTGCGGGATGTGGGTCGCGCGCTGCTTTGGCTCGCCCCCGAGCTGGCCGCTTTACCCGAGCTGGCCGCTTTGCCCGAGGTGCTCGCTTTGCCCGAGGTGCCCACTTTGCCCGCGCTGCCCGCCTTACCCGGTGTGACAACCGCTGGCTCCGGTCGCTGACGCAACCAGTCGGTATAGCCACCCGCATACTCCTGCACCACACCATTGCCTTCGAACACCAGCGTACTGGTGACCACCGCGTCAATAAACTCGCGGTCATGGCTTACCAGCAGCAGCGTACCACCAAACTCCAGCAATCGATCTTCGAGCAAATCGAGGGTTTCGATATCCAGATCGTTGGTAGGCTCGTCGAGCACCAGCAGGTTGAACGTGCGCGTAAACAATCGCGCCAGCAGCAAGCGGTTTCGCTCGCCGCCAGACAATGCACGCACTGGTGTGCGTGCACGATCAGGTGCAAACAGAAAATCCTGCAACCAGCCGTGCACATGTTTCTCGGCACCGCCAACGGTCACAAACTGCGCGCCGTCGGCAATTGAATCAAACACCGTCGCGTCGGGATCAAGCTGTTCGCGCAGCTGATCAAAGTACGCAATCTCGAGATTCGTACCAACGCGCACCGAACCGTCTTGCGGCTCAAGCTGGCCAAGCAACAGTCGCAGCAGCGTGGTTTTGCCCACACCATTGGGACCAACGAGGCCCACGCGATCACCGCGCATGATCGTGGTGGTCACATCGTGCGCGATGAGCGTATCACCATGCGCGAAGTGCACGTTCCGCGCCTCCACCACCAGTCGGCCACTGCGCTCGGCGTCCTGCAGCTGCAGCTTCGCCGTTCCGACTCGCTCACGCCGTGCCGAACGCTCTACGCGCATGGATTCCAGTGCGCGCACACGCCCTTCGTTGCGTGTACGGCGAGCCTGAATACCAGTGCGAATCCACGTTTCTTCAATGGCCAGCTTGCGGTCAAACTCGGCGCGCTCGCGCGCTTCGGCGTGCAGCGCTGATTCCTTGCGCTCAAGATACGTGTCGTAGTCTCCGCCCCAATCAGCCAGACGGCCGCGGTCGAGTTCAACAATGCGCGTTGCGACCTGACGAAGAAACGCCCGGTCATGTGTCACAAACACCAGCGTTTGCGAACCCTGTGTAAGCGTGCTTTCCAGCTTCTCGATGGCAGCAATGTCGAGATGATTGGTGGGCTCGTCGAGCAACAGAATGTCAGGCTCACTCACGAGCGCGCGGGCCAGCAGCGCCTGACGCTTGCGACCACCCGACGACGTATCGAACATCGAGTCGGGATCGAGTGCGAACTGTTCGAGCACCGTCGAGACACGGTTGTTGATTTGCCACGCATCGGCGGCGTCAATGGCGTGATGCAACCGGTCGAGCTCACGCATCGCTCGCTCGTTGGCACGATCGTCGGCGCCATTGGCCAGCGAATGACTGATGTGGTGATACTGCGAAAGCATGTCGCCCAACTCGCCCAGACCACTGGCCACGACGTCAAAGATGGTCCCGCCGAGTGCGTCGGGTACATCCTGCTGCAGTCGCGACACCGTGAGCGTGCCCTGGCGCACGACATCGCCGGAATCCGGCTGCAGCGTGCCGTCGATGAGCTGAAGCAGCGTGCTTTTTCCCGCGCCGTTTCGTCCCAGCAAACACACCCGATCACCGCGCTCTATGGAGAGCGTGGCGTTGTCGAGCACGGGCGGTCCGCCAAAGGCGAGCACGATGTCCTGCAGGGCTAGAAGAGCCATGAACGAGCGTATGCGAAGAATGAAACCCACGGTCAATCTGAAGCGAGGTGCGCACCACGGACTCTGCCGCCCGACTCGCGCCGCCTCAACCCGCAAGATATCCTCAATGCATGCACAAACGATTGCTCGCGGCGCTATTGGTTGGTTCTCTGTTGGGCGCTGCGGCTGTTCAGCCCGCAGCGGCCCAGTCGGCGACGGTGCGCGCGCCCGCCACGGCGCCCGGACGGGTCGCGTCCATTGCAACACCGGAGTTTGCGCGGCTGATCAGCAGCCTGTCCGAGCCGGGCGGCTATTTCGACACGGATAATCTGATTTCAAACGAGTCCAGCTATCTGCATGTGATGGGCACGCTCAAGTCGGAGGGTGTGCGTGGTGGGGCCTATATCGGGGTTGGGCCGGACCAGAGTTTCTCATACATCGCGCGACTCCGCGCTGAGTTGGCGTTTGTTGTCGACATCCGTCGAGACAACCTGCTGCAACACCTGCTCTTCAAGGCACTGTTCAATGCGGCCACCAATCGCGCCGACTATCTGGCGCTCTTGCTGGGCCGACCTGTCCCGGCGAGTGACAAGAGTCGGGCGGAAGCGGATGTCACGGCGCTGGTGTCCCTGATCGACGCGGCACCACCAACAGATCGCAGCCGAGCGCGGGCCAGTGAAGTGGTACGATCGCAGTTGCGTACGATTGGTGTGACGCTGTCGGCCAGTGACCAGGCCACGATTGCGCGTTTCCACGGTGAGTTCATGGCAGCGGGACTTTCACTGCGATTCACCTCTGCTGGACGCGCGCCGCGCCCGTATTATCCCACCTTGCGCCAGCTGCTGCTCGAAACCGATCTGGACGGCGCGCGGGCCAGCTATCTCGCCAGCGAAGCGGACTTTCAGTACCTCAAGGAGTTGCAGCAATCCAATCTGATCATTCCAGTGGTGGGCGATCTGGGCGGTGTGTCGGCGGTGCGCGCGATTGGGGACGTGCTGCGAGCGCGCGGCCTCGAAGTCACCGCACTGTACGCATCCAACGCCGAAGATTACGTCATGCGTGACGGGAAGTTTGAACGTTATGTACAGAACGTAAAGGCACTGCCGCTCGCTACACGCGGCGTGATCATTCGCAGTTGGTTTGGCGGACCGGGCACGCACCCGCACTCGGTACCCGGCTACTTCAGCACGCAGCTGGCGCAAACCTTTGACGCGTTTGTGGCCGCAACATCGGACGGTGCGGTGTGGTCGTACTCCGGCCTGGTGGCGACGCCGCATATTGCGCCTTAGCTGTTGCCACAGCTGCGGACCCTGGTGTTGCCGCAGCTGTTGTGCAACTCTGCACACCAAGTCACATCACCACGTACGCTTCCATGGCGAAGTATTCGGCCAACCCCAATCGGTCGAGCAACGCCGCGGTGTCCTTGTTGCGCGCGTCCACTCGCTGCCAGAACTCACGATCGTCCTGCCCCGGGAACGGCGCCGAGTCTTTCTGCGACTGGTGCTTGAAGATGGCCTGAATCTTGAGGCGCAGCTCGTCCTGTGAAATCGGCACCAGCCACGTGGCCTCAGTGACCGGCCATTCCTGCCAGGCGCCACGGTACAGCCACACTTCGGGGCGAACAAATGTGGAATCGTCAGCCTGTGCTTCATCGAGCGCCCGTTCGACGGCTTCCTTGCACATGCGATGTGTGCCGTGCGGATCGGACAAATCGCCAGCCACAAACACAATCTCCGGACGCGCTTCGAGCAACAAACGCTTGACGATTTTCACATCGGCGTCGCCAATGGGATCCTTGCGCACCTTGCCCGTTTGATAGAAGGGCAGATCAAGAAACCGCGCCGCCGTGGCGGACATGCCGATTGTCTCAATGCCCGACACCGCTTCGGCTTCACGCATCACACGCTTGATGTCCTGCACTTCCCGGCTGTCCACATCGCCGGCCTTCTTTTCGGCCAGGAACTTGAGCACCCGCTCACGCATCGCTTCAATGGAAGCGACATCAAGATCGCGGTCGCGGGCCAGTCGAGCCAGAAAATCAACATGCCGGCGCACATCATGATCGAACACGGCAATGTTGCCGCTGGTCATGTACGCCACGAGAATATCGTTTTCATTGAGCACCAGCTTGCGCAGGATTCCGCCCATGGAAATGACGTCATCGTCGGGGTGCGGCGAAAAACAGATGATGCGCTTTTTGAGCGGCAACTTGCTGCGTCCACGAATGCGCGATCCCAGCCGATTGAAAATCAGGCCGTTCACATCACCGGCACTGCCATGCTGCGCGAGCAGCGACGAGAGATGATATTCGGCGTAGTCACGCTCGGTGAGCTTGAGAATGGCTTTGCCGGTGGTGAGTGACAGCCACACTACCGCACGGAGCGTCAGCTCATCGGTCCACTGCACTTCATCGAGCAGCCACGGCGTGGCCACGCGGGTGAGATCGGCAGACGCAGCCGCGTCTACATAAAACGTGGTGCCGGGATGACGCTGCAGAAACGTGGCCGCCACGTCAATGGCGATCTCACCTTCAACAGCGCGCTTGATAATCGCAGCCTTGTGTTCACCCGTGGCCAGGAGCGCGATTTCGCGCGCCGCCAGAATGGTGGCCACACCCATGGTAATGGCTTCGCGCGGCACATGGTCTTCGCCAAAAAAATCGGCCGCTGCATCTCGACGCGTCACCATATCGAGCGCAATCATACGCGTCAGGCTTTCGGCGCCTGAGCCGGGTTCATTGAAGCCAATATGACCGGTCTTGCCGATTCCCAGCAGTTGAAAATCAATGCCGCCTGCGTCGGCGATGGCGCGTTCGTAGTTGTCTACGTAGGCATCGACGTCGTCACGCGCCACTTCACCGTTGGGGATGTGCACATTCTCCGGCTTGATATCAATGTGCGAGAACAGGTTCTCCCACATGTACCGGTGATACGAATGCACACTGTCTTTTGGCATGGGGTAGTACTCATCGAGATTGAAGCTGGTCACATGCTGAAACGACAGGCCTTCGTCGCGATGCATGCGAATCAGTTCGCGGTACACGCCAATGGGTGTTGAGCCGGTGGCCAGTCCCAGCACACAGCCCCGCTTCTCCTTGGCGCGCGAACGCACCAACTCGGCGATACGCGCCGCAACAAGGCGGGCAATGTCGTCGTGATCGGGGACAACGACCACGGGAATGCGCTCACGCGCGGTAGTGTGCTTGGAAATAGTCACAGAAAATAGGAGATGTACGAGAGAGGAGTAGTCTCAGGCTACTAACGCAAACCGAACATGTAGCTGTTGAGATACTCAATTGTTGATTGTTGTTCCGACACGCGAAAAGCCAGAATGTCACCAATGGTCACGACGCCGTACACCGTATTCTCGTCGGCCACCGGCAAGTGACGAATGCGCTTGGCCGTCATGATGGCGCTGCATTCATCGAGGCTCGTTTCCGGCAGGCACGTGACAACTGATGTGGTTTGCACATCAGAGACGGCTGTTAACTCCGGATCCAGTCCTTTCACGATAACGCGTCGCAGGATGTCGCGCTCTGTAAAGACGCCGAGCAGCCGTTTGTTTTCATCGACCACCAGCAGGCCACCCACGCCACGTTCATTCATGAGGCCGGCGGCCTGACGCACTGACGTGGACGGCGGGCAGGACACAACGTCCGTTCCCTTGCGAAGCAGGATGTCGTGAACAGATGGCATGGGTGGGTTCCGGAGGTGGGAAGGAAAGGGCGGCGGGGTGCGATACTATCTCGTGAGTCCGTACACGATGTAGTTCGTAGCAAACTTGTAGGCATCGTTGGAAAGATTCACGGGGTAGAATCCGTCGCCGGACCACTCCATGTAATCGCCAATGTCGTTGTTGTAGTTCACAATGACCATCAGACGGCGTGATGGGTCATTGTCCTCAAAGATACCGAAATATTGCGCGCGGGCCTCCGGAGTGCCCGGATGATGCATGCCGTCCAGCGTTTCAATGGAAAAAAACGAGTGGAAGACCGGATGATCGACAGTCAACGGAAAAATCTGCGCTCCTGGCAGCACCTGTTTCATGGCGTATTCGAAGTTCTCCCATTGGGCGAACAGAAAGTCGTCTACAATCAGGAATCCACCCTTCTGTAACCACGCTCGTAGCCCGTCGGCCTCGGACTGCTCCGGATACCAAAAACCCGGCTCAGAGAGGTACGCCACTGAATAGTTGAACAGTTCGGGGTCATTCATGTCGTACACGTTGGTTTCGCGAACGCGCGGCCGGATCGTGGACAGATCCTGCAGAATGGTCAGGAAGTTGCGTTCCATGGCGGGATAATCGTACGACCAGCCCGGATGACCACCGTAGCGCAGCCGCACAAACGTGTACGCGCCCGTGTACTCAGCATTCGGCTCCACAAAGGCGCGGCGGCGCTGAGAATCGGCGTGCGCCGCGCTCAACGCCAGCGCCACAATCACCGCCACAGGCGCAAACAATCGGTGTTGCCAGCGTCGCCGACGTGGCCGGGCGTGCAGGATGTCTGTCACAGTGCGTCCAGTCTGCGTGAGAGGGTTCGCCGGGGATGCGAAGCATGGCGTGCGGGCGAGGCCCCGTCAAATCGGAAACACGGTTCGCGCCAGCACGGTCGCTCCCACACACCAGGCCACCGCCCACAACGGCGAGCGGGAGACACGCAGCAGAAAGACCGTAGCCAGCGCCGCGATAATCACATCGGTCACAGACCGCACGGCCGTGGTAATGACGGGGTTGTAGAGCGCCGCCGCAAGCAATCCTACCACGGCGGCATTGATGCCGGCCAGCGCCGGTGGCGCCCAGCGAAAGGCAGAGATGCGTTGCCAGAGCGGAAGCACTGTGATCAGCAGCAGAAAGCCGGGCAGGAAAATGCCTGCGATGCCAACCGCGGCGCCCACCAGGGATAGCTCACCACTGACAGACGCAGCCTGCGCCCCGAAGAGCGCCGCCACAGAAAACAGCGGCCCCGGGACCGCCTGTGCTGCCCCGTAGCCACTGAAAAACTCGCCCGTCGAGAGCCAGCCAGAGTCCACCAGCGAGACTTCGAGCAACGGCAGCACCACGTGTCCTCCGCCAAACACCAGTGCACCAGCACGGTAAAACGCAGCGCCGAGGTCAACGGCCCCGGCCGCATCACGCCCGCCAGCGTTCGGCTCCGCAAACGCAGGCCAGGCGACTGCCAGAGCCAGCAGGACCGCAAACATGCTGCCCGTGAGCCACGCGGTGCGCCCGGCAAACGGCACCCGGATTGACTGCAGCGGCTTCACGGCTGAACCGCGACACATCACCAGACCAAGCAATGCACCCGCTGCAATCATCGCCAGCTGTAGCATCGCTGATCGGGCCAACAGCATCACGGCGGCCACAAGCCCCGCGATGATCAGGCGCTGCACATCGGGGGTGAGCAGGCGCGCCAGGCGCACTACAGCGTGCGCCACCACGGCCACCGCCACGAGACCAAAACCGTGTTGCAGCGCGTCCACCAGTTCAGCAGCACCAGCCCGGGACACGGCCTGCACGGACACGGCAAAAAAGAACAGCAGCAGCACGCTTGGCAGGGTGAAACCGGCGAAGGCTGCGACTGCACCACGCCAGCCGCCCCGCAGCAGTCCGATACCGAAGCCCAGTTGACTGCTCGCCGGACCGGGAAGCAGTTGGCAGACTGCCACCAGCTGTGCGAACTGCGCCTCATCAAGCCAGCGTTGATGGGTTACACACTCTCGTTGCATGTAGCCAAGGTGCGCGACAGGTCCGCCAAAAGACGTGAGGCCGAGCCGAAGGAACACATCAAACAGTACGTACCATGGGGTACGCGCATGATCAGTCATGTTTCAAGTTTACGGACAGGGGCGTGGTACGGGCAGGCGGGCATGGACACGCAACCCAACGCTGATGCACATTCCCCGCATGAATGCACGCAATAAACTCGCACTTGGCCTGACAGCGATTTCGCTGGCCTGTCTGTATCCAGGGTTGACGCAACCTGTGCTCACCATCTCTGCGTCTATCGAGATTCTGGGCAACAGTCGGGAGATATTTCGTGAAACGCAAAGCATCACACAAAGTGTGCGCAGTTTGTTTGAGTCGGGCAACAACGTGGTCGCGTCGCTGATTCTGCTGTTCAGCATTCTGATCCCGATTGTCAAGGCGCTGCTGGTCGCGTTGATTCTGTTTCAGCGTCACGGTGCAGGGCGCACACGCTTGTACGAGTTTGTACGATCCATCAGCAAATGGTCGATGGCCGATGTCTTTGTGGTGGGCGTGTTCATCGCGTTTCTGGCCGCCCGGGCACTCGATGCACTCGATGCCAGCGCCGGCCAAGGCTTGTACTACTTCGCCGCGTACTGCCTGCTGTCAAACCTCGCCTTTCAGGTAATGACGCCCGACCCCATCGCTGATTCGCCCAGCGCCGCTCTGTGACCTTGTCAGCCTCTGCTGTAAACACGTCCGCCGTTTGCTCGCGGTCACCGTGAGCCATACGTTCGTCCCACCGCGCGGGCTGTAGTCCCAGAATCGAATCTCCCAGGAATGTCAGTCGTATCCCATCTCATGCGCAGCTCGCAGTACGCGCATGTCATGTGACACGCTGCCACTCACTCCCAGGAGGTTTGTATGTTGTTTCTCACGCTTGCATCTGCGGTATTCATTGCCGCCGCGCCTGCAGTTCCGGTGTGCCCCGTCAACGATGCGGTCACCGCGGCGCACATCAGCAAAGCGAAGTCCGCTATGGTGAGCGGCGATCTGAGCACCGCTCGCCAGCAGTACCGTATTGCTGAAGTACTCGGACGCGACAACGGCTGCCTGCCAGTCGATGCCGCACAGGGTCTCGCACAACTCTTCTTCTCCCAGGCACGGGGCAATGAGGCTGCTGCCGTGCTGCAAAACCTCGCCAACGATGCCGCCAAAGCCGGCGATTACGATCTTGAGGCACGTACCCTCATTCACGTGGCGTGGCTGTACGTTGACAGCGGCGAGCGCAGTAGCGCCAAGGCGAGTGTCCGCAGACTTTATGAGCTCGCGCGCGACAACCGTGTGTCATCCAAAACACGATTGCTTCTGAACCAGACGTTGCGTTAATGCTTTGGAGACACGACGGTGGCTGCCGCGAGCACGCGCGTTGTCGCGCGTGCGGGCTCGCCGCAGCACCGGGGACAACCCCCAACGGCGGCGCGCCATGAAACGCAT
>JBBSPO010000135.1:0-9766 GCA_038258695.1 Gemmatimonadales bacterium
CGTACCATTGGACTTGGGTTCGATGTCGATCAATCGGACATCGCCTCCCGCGGCGTGAGCTTGCGTGGTCACACGCTTGCGATTGCCTACTGCGGTTGCCTCGGCGAGTTCGCTGGCGATTCCACGCGGCAGGTGGTGCTGTATGACCTTCGTGATCCCACGCGCACTGCGCGCATCAATATGCCGCACTCGGTGAGCGCGCTGGCGCTCAGTGCTGACGGACAACAGCTCGCCGTGGGCTTCAATAATCCGGAGCCGCAGCTGCGGATTTTTGCGGTGGGTGAGGGGGCGTTGGTGTGGAGGCGGTGAGCCGAAATGCGTCAGTTTTGATTCATTAACACGAGAGAAACGATTTTGTGCGTCAAAATAGCGACTTGCTGGTCGTTTCATGTTTATTGTTTATGCGTTGATTTTGAAGCGCAAAACACTAGTTTTCCATTTAGTGATTGTTATTTGCATCATTAAATGGCCCAAGGTTTGAACTCCCCAAACACGATCATTGCAACGCTTGGTCGTCAGCTAAACGACATCCGGCTCAGCCAGAACATCAGCCAGCAGCAGCTCGCCGAGCGGGCGGGCGTTTCGCGCAGCACGCTCACCCGCCTGGCCGACGGCAAGCCGATCTCGCTCGATTCATTTGTACGCGTCATGCAAGCACTCGGGTTGTCCGATCACCTCGCAGCCCTGCTCCCCGATCCGTCGGTACGACCGGTGGAGCGGGTGCGGCTTGACGGAGGTGAGCGGCAACGCGCCGGGCGCAAGAGCGCGGCGGCACCCGCGCCGTGGACCTGGGGCGACGAGCACGCCGAGTGACGGATTCGGCGCGGGTACTGCTTTGGGGACGCGACATCGGCGCTGTGACCTGGCTGCCCGATCGGGAACTCGGCGTCTTTCAGTACACGCCGGAGTTTGCACGATCAGCGATTCAGCTATCACCGCTCATGATGCCGCTCACTGACGTGCCGTATTCGTTTCCGTCTCTCGCGCGCGCCACGTTCAAGGGATTACCGGGACTGCTGGCCGACAGTTTGCCTGATGCGTTCGGCAATACCCTCATCAATGCGTGGTTATCGCAATGCGGGCGCGATCCGGCAAGCTTTACACCGGTAGAGCGCCTGTGCTACACAGGCTCCCGCGGTATGGGCGCACTGGAGTTCAAGCCACTGATTCGCGAGTCGCCAACATCATCACGCCGCATAGATGTTGCCGAACTCGTCGCGCTGGCCGACCGCGTGCTCGACGACCGCATTGCGTTACACGGCAAACTCACCGGCGAGAACGATCAACAAGCTATTGAAGACATATTGCGGGTGGGCACATCAGCGGGTGGTGCTCGAGCCAAGGCCGTGCTGGCGTGGAATGAAACAACAGGTGAGTTCCGTTCAGGACAAGCAGCTGCGGCGCAAGGTTTCAGTCACTGGCTGCTCAAGTTTGACGGCGTGTCAGGAAACCGAGACAAGGAGCTCGCGGATCCGCAGGGATTCGGTCGTATCGAGTTCGCGTATTATCGCATGGCGCTGGCGGCGCGCATTGATATGGAGCCGAGTCGGTTGCATGAAGAAGGTGGTCGTGCGCACTTCATGACGCGGCGATTTGATCGCACGCCAGATGGAGGCAAGTTGCACATGCAATCATTGGGCGCACTGGCGCACTACGACTTCGCGCTTGCTGGTGCCTATGCGTACGAGCAGCTGTTGCAAACGATGCGCAAACTCGCCATGCCAATGCAGGACGTTGAGCAACAGGTGCGTCGCACATTCTTCAATGTGCTGGCGCGTAATCAGGACGATCACGTGAAGAACATTGCGTTTCTTATGGATCGTGAGGGAGTGTGGCGACTCTCACCAGCGTTTGACGTGTCCTACTCCTGGAATCCGTCGGGTGCATGGACGAGCGTGCATCAAATGACGGTAGGCGGCAAGCGCGATGGGTTTGAACTCGGGGACCTCATCACCTTCGCGAGTGTGGCTGGCCTCAAGCAGCGAAAGGCGATGGACATGTTGGCCGATGTATCGGCGGCAGTCTCGGCGTGGCCGGTGCACGCGGCGGAGGCGGGTGTGAGTGAATCCGATGCGGAGCGCCTTGCGCGTGGGCATCGGGTTTCACTGTTTGTTACGTAGCCTCCGGAGTGGACTAGCTGGCCTGAAGACTTCTGGAAATCCGCTCTGATATCAAAGTAAGATCCAGCACTGCTCAAGTGTCACCCAGTCCCATTTTTTGGGACCCAAATAATGGGACTGACGCAACTTCGGACGCAAACAAGCAGCTAGCGCTGAGGAACAATCGTCATTGGCAATGCGATCCGCATGGCTGTCGCCTAGTTCTGCCCCACCGCGGTTCGGTAGCAGGTCAGCGTTTCAGGAGCTGGCGTTTCAATTCCAGCACGTGGGGGCAGAGGCGGCCGAGGACGGAGCGATCGTCGTGTGGTGCACAGAGCACTTGCAGTATAGATCACGATTCGTTCGTCCGCAGGCAGTACAAGCGACCTCGAAAACCCACCCGAAGCGCTCAACAAATCGAGACGTTGCCCGTCAACTGTCGCGGCATCAGAGAGTGGCCAGTCGTTACGAAGAATGGCTACAGACCCATCAGGTGCCGCAAGCACACGACGGATAACAGGAGCGTCGCGCGGTGTCCATTCTTGCAGCGCACGCGTTACCCGCTCTGAGACACGGTCAATCCCCTCCGACTGCATCGTGGAGCGCAGCTGTTGTTCGTAGGTTTCTCGCGAGACGGCGCTTCGTTGCACCGCCAACCTCCACGCCTCCAATGCTTGCCCACGGTGATCAAAAAACTCAATCAACGGCGACGAATCGCGCGCGACAACAAGGCGATTGCCGCCGGAGACGATGCCAGCATATGCTGCGAACGGCGCCTTGATCGCAAACGCGCCATCACTCGACACAATCAATGTGTCGCGAGGCGAAAAATGAAGTATCGGCTTCAGACCAGACTCCAGTTGCCGTGTCGCGCCGCTGAAAACGGTGTATTGAGATCGCTGGAAAAACTTGAATCCGGTACCCGACTGATGCTGAAAAATGATCAAGGTATCACGATCGCTCACCGTCAGCATTTGGGTCGTGACTCCGCGCGTGACTGGAAGGGATCCCTGATACGACGCAACACGATCTCCGTCGGCGACAACATCCAGTACAAACCCCTGCCTCGATGATTCGTAGAAAAGAAACTGCTCCGAACTGTTTGCGGACGTGCTCAGAAGCCAGGTCGTTGGCATGACCGACTTCGCGACCCTTCCCGTGAGTTGCTTGCGCAGTTCCACCGTTGCAATCGTTTGCCCGGCTTCGGTGAACAGATGCAGCGTCGCAGCGGCATCATCGGCTACCATGATGCGTCCATCCGGCAAGGCTGAGACATGCAGTCGCCCATGAAATCGGTGCGCGCTTGAACTGGTGTCATCGCCGATTGACCATGAGGCGGACGGACGAACAGGTTCCTGCTCTGGTATTTGCACCACTCGCACTGGCCCCGCAGTGGGTGTTTCGGTCCACAGCGACTCGCGCGTCGCTTCCTGGCGGAGCTGAGCGTCGATAGACGATGGTTCGGCCTTTTCTGAAGAGGTCAGACGGTCACACGAAGCCAGAGGCAAGATCCCACACAAGAGAAACACGCAGGTCGTTAGCCGCTGAATGTGCTGGCGTAGCATCAGGGCTGCCGGGATTCGAGAGTGACTGAGACAATCTCCCAGTCGACCAGACCATTGTCCCGTTCTACGCGACGCGCAGCGAGCCTGGTACCAGCGAAAGGAAATGGGAATCCGAAGAAAATCTCTCGACCAGATACCGGCCCAAAGCGCGCGAGCACTCTTCGCGACTGAGTGTCAACCACATCGAGTACGACCTCGCCCCCTTCGTTGTCGCCACGCGGCCCCTCCTCACTGTCCACTAAGGGCGTGTTGGCTCGTGCCATAAGTATCAGTCCATCGTCGCGCACTGAAATACCTGTAGTTGCGGTTCTGGATGCATCGCCCTGCGCACGCCACTTTGGTTGCACCTGAACACCACAACAAAAATCTTCGCTTCGAATGTTCTTGATGCGTTTCCCATCGAGCGACCATAGTGCGAGCTGCAGCGGTTCATTCGGGGCGGGACCCGCCCAGAATGATGTATCGTCTGCCAGCGCCACCGCACGGCGCGAACTCGAGGATCGAGTGAGTGGGTCGGCGTCATCACCAAAGGCGCGCTTCAACTCGCCCGCCATGGTGACAACCGACAAGGATCGATTCCACAGTGGTTCTCCTACAATCACCAAGCCGCCAGGCGCAACCGCTACTGAGCCCCGAGCATGCGCAATTGGCAAGGTTGATTCGATCGAACCGAGCAAGACAGAGTCGTTGATAAAAACTGTCCAACGACGCGAGTTGTAACTGACGATCGTATCGCTCGGGACATCAAATGCCAGAATCGAACTGCCAGAAAACTCACCGGGTCCGCGCCCTGGTGAGCCGAACGATCGCACGTACTCGCCGGTCGAATCCCACACAAGCAGTCTTCCGGGATGCGATGTACTGTTGGTGATGAAACGCCCATCGCTCGTGCGACTCAAGAAGCTACCTGGATCGGGGTGAGCGCCGGCGCTGTCGGCCCGCAGGATCACGCCGGTGGGCGTAAGTCGAATCACACACGGTAGGCCGTTTGAGCTGCGGTCAGCGACATCGGTTTCCAAGTGTGCCAATACGGTGCAGCTGTCATATCTTGCCGACTCCGACACCCGAAACTCGTCTGTCGGTGCTCGACATGCGCTTACCGCTGCCAAAAGCATGGCAGCGGTAAGCGCGTACAACAGATACGCATAGGTTCTGCTCACGGGCGTGCTGGCAAGGCGATGAAAGTCTTCACATCGACAAACAAATGCGTCAGCTCACCCCACATGGACCGTGGACTTGCATTGCACGTCCAGACGCCCAAGTGTAATGCATGTCTGCGTACCAGAAGCCGTCTGAGCCGTGATACGTCCACTCTTCCTCGCCAAAGGGATCGGAGTTCGGCAGCATCTCGCCAGTACCTAGCTTCGCATGAAACCAATCGTTCTCCAGTGGCCAGTCGTCGTCTTCGATGTTTTCGGCCCGATTGCAATCGGAGCTAGCCTGAGCAACAACAGGATTGCCCGTAACAACTGCACCTGCGGACGCCAACAGCAGAATCAGAACAGCGAGGAGACGAAGCATGGTACCCCCTTCGGCACGTTGTTGCTGGGGACCTGGCGCGTCACTGAACGCGTCGGCCGCCCAGGCAACGCCTGCAGGCAACGCCTGCAGGCAACGCGAGAATACCGCTACTCAAGAGTGCTGTCAAGACCCAAATGAATGGCTGTGCTTTAGATGGTCGCCGCCGTTACTTAACTGATCGGTGAACGGTTTGGCATGCTGGGTTCGCTACCTGTGGAAACTATCAAAACCTCTCAAACAACCGCCGATCCACCCGCAGCGCATCACCAATGAAGGCAAACCGCACGTTCCGGAAATAGCGTACTGCCGCCAGCCGGATGTCCTCGGGCGTCACCGCGCGCAGGTCATCGACAAACGCACTCGCCCGGCGATAGTCGCCCTGATACAACGCGGCACGCGCCAGCAGGTTGGCCTGATCGGCGTTGGTCTCGTTGTCGAGATAGTACGTGACAATGAACTGCTGCACCAACCGCTCGAGGCCCTCTTCTGAGATCGTGCCCTGCTGCAACGCGCGCATCTCGCGCTGCATGATGTTGAGCACGACGTCGGGCTGCGTGGTGGTGACATACAAACCGCCTACGGCAAACGCACGTTCACGAAACGGTGCGTCAACCGCATATGTGAGATTCAGACGCTCGCGGATTTCAGAAAACAGCCTCCCGCCCAGCACCGCCTGCGCCAGACGCAACGCGGCATGATCGGGCGATTGGGCCAACGGACCGGTGTACCATCCCTGGATATAGTTGGTAGGCAATCGCCGATTGACAAACGTGGCACCCGAAACGCGTGCTTCAGGCGGCTCAGGCAGTGTCCATGTGTAGCTGCCCACAGGCAGTTTAGCCAACGTGCCACGCACCAACTGCTCAACACGTGCGCGTGTGACGTTGCCAACAATCACCACACGCATACGTGAGCGCACCATCTGTTCAGCGTGATAGCGTCGCAGCATCTCCAGCGAAATCGCACGCAGCGACTCGACGGTGCCGGCCGGCGACAAACCGTACGGATGACCGGCAAACGCGGCCGAGTCAGACAGATACTCAAGCAACGCATCGGGGCTTTCGGCGCGCTGCGATACGGCCGATACAATGCGACCACGCACGAGCTCAACGCTGGTTGAATCAAGTGTTGGTGCCACGAGACGATCAGCCAGTACCACCCACGATGAATCAAAGTTGGCCACGGTGGAGCGCAGCCCGACCGTACTCCAGTCCACACCGGGGCTCACTCCAATGCTGCTGCCCAGGCGCGCCATGCGTGAGCGCAGCTGTTCGCGCGAATACTTTTGCGTGCCTTCTTCGGTGGCTTCGAGCAGCAGCAGTTCAATGCCCTGCGTTTGGGCAGTGAGCTGACGCGTGCCGCCCAGCAAGTACACATTGGCGGCCACTACATTGTTGGCCGTAACGCGGCGTAAGATCAGTTGCACGCCATCTACGTCGAACGACGACGTGAGGGTGTCGTCTACAACGCTGACAGCACGTGTACTCGCCGGCGCCACCGGGAAGGTGGACTGCGCGCGCAGCAGCGATGCGGAGCCAGCTATGCACATCATAGCAGACGTGACTACGAATGCAGCAACCGCTCTGCGCGCGCTCACTTCAACACCCCCAACGCATCAGGCTGTACACCGATGGCTGGCGCACCAAAACGCCGCAGCTCCTCTTCAGTGAGCGCGATAGAGCCCCGCGCTGCTGCAGACATCAACACACCCGTTACCCTCGGCTTGCCCACAATGTACGTGCTTACGTATCGCTGCAAATCGTTCACACTCTGCGAAGCCATGGCGTCGTTGTATCCCAGGAAATAGTCCAGTCCAACAACGCTCCACCAGAAACCGATCGTGTGCGCAATGCCGCTGGCCCTTTCAATACCAAACGCGCTCGACGTGACACGCTGCGACTTGACGTTTTCGATCTGCGCCGAAGTCACGTAGCCGGGCTGCACAAAGCGTGCGATCTCTGCGTCGAGTGCCTTGAGTGCGTCACGCAACTTCTCCGGCGATGTCTGACCGCTGATGGTAATGGGGCCCACGTGATTGAGTGTGTAGTAGTTCACCACCATGTCCTGCCACAACCCGCTGTCCACCAACCGCGTGCGAAAGCCGGAGCCCGGCGTATTCAATACATCGCTGAAGACATCGGCCGCAAACGTCGCGTTGGCATCGCGGCTGGCGCTCGGTCCCTGCCACTGCAATAACACCGTCACCGCGCTGACCGGTGCTTCTTCAATGACGGCCACATTGCCCGCGAGCTTCGGGATTTCAGGAATCGGGGCGCGCTTGAAGGGATCGTCGCCGCGCGGCCAGTCACCGTAAATCGCTTGCGCCAATGCAAACACGCGATCGGGATCAACATCACCAGTCACAATGAGCGCCGTGTTGTTGGGAACGTAGTACAGCGACTGAATAGTGCGCATTTGCTCAACGGTCACATTGCGTAACACATCACGATCGCCCAGCGCGTCTTTGCGACTGGCGTTGCCGGGATACAACAGCGCCGTCATTTTCTGGTCGAGCGCAAAAAACGGACTTGATTCCGCGCGATCGTATTCACCCAGCACCACTTCCTTTTCGCGCACGAGGTCTTCTTCGCGAAAGAGTGGCTCGCGCAGCGACGCGGCCAGAAAACGCAGACCGCCTTCGAGCGAGTCGGTCGGCAGCGTGAGGTAGTAGTTCACGCGCTCTTCCTGCGTGGTGCCATTGTAGAGCGCGCCCAGCTCCGAGGCGCGCTGTCCAAACGCGTCAGGGTTGGGATATTCGCGATTGGCCTTGAAGAACATGTGCTCGTACATATGTGCCAGACCGGCGTATTCAGGCGTCTGCGTGAACGCGCCGTTTTTTACATCAATCTCAAGCGTGGCAATCGGCACACCGTGGTTTTCCACCACAATGACTTCCAACCCGTTGGCCAGCACGGTGCGCTTCACAATGCGCTCCAACTCAGCCCGGGTTTGCGCGGCGGCGGTCGTTGGCATGAGCGTAGTGCCCAAGGCCAGGGAGATGCTGGCCAAGGTCGCGAGCCCCGCGGCGTTCACAACGCCAACTGCGAGCAGTCCGGCGGTGGCCGTCAGGCGCGAATGAGCCCGCAAAGGGGGAGTGACGGCGATGCGGAGCCGTCGGTGCAACCACCGGCGGAAACTGGCAAGTGCTGGCATTGTAGCGAGGGATGCAAGATGTTTGATGAATGACGGACAACGCCATCATTGCCTCGGACTTCTCAAGCGCGCTCAACGCGCTCGCACTCCGGCTCGACCCTATCCACGTGCATCGCAACGAGCCGCTGGCTCGATACACCACGTTCAGGATCGGAGGTCCGGCCGACCTGCTGTACAATGCCACTTCGGCCGACGCTCTCGCCACTGCCATTTCAGAGGCGCGCGCGTTGGGTGTGCCCTGGTTTGTGATGGGGCTGGGCGCGAACATCCTCGTGGCCGACAAGGGCTTTCGCGGTATTGTGATCCGGAACGTCGCCACCGCACACGTCATCGAGCCGGACGGGCGCCTGCACGCACAAAGCGGCGCGATTGTGCGTGATCTGGTGCTGGACAGTGTGCGGCAAGGCTGGAGCGGATTGGAACACTACGTGGGCATTCCGAGCACCGTAGGCGGTGCGCTCTGGCAGAACCTGCACTTCCTGTCGCCGGCGCCGGAACGCGAGCGCACCATGTTTATCTCAGAGGTATTTGAGTCGTGCGAGATTCTGGACGAGCACGACACACGACGCGTGGTTGACGCCAGCTACATCAACTTCGGCTACGACGACACGGTGTTTCATCACACGCGCGACATTGTGCTGCGCGCAACGTTCAGGCTGGAGCGTGAGGACACCGCCACGCTGCATCGCATTCTGCAGGAGAATCTGGCGTGGCGCGGTGCGCGCCATCCGTGGCTGGAGATTCACCCGAGCGCGGGATCCATCTTCAAGAAAATCTCAGACGTTGGTGCCGGCCGACTGGTGGATCAGTGTGGGCTGAAGGGATTCCGGGTGGGGGACGCGGCCATATCGAACATGCACGCCAACATCATGGTGAACCTGGGCGCCGCCACGTCCGCCGATGTGCGCGCACTCATTGCGCACGCGCAGCAAGCGGTGGCCAACAAGTTTGGACATGTGCTGGAACCGGAAATCGCCTTTGTTGGCGAGTTTGACAGTTAAAGCTGCTGACCAAACGTTACCAGCCATCTCCAGCGCGCGTTGCGCTCGAGCGGCTGCGCGCCACCAACAAAGAGCGACCCGGAAAAAAACCGCGCACCGGCACTGATGCTCGAGCGCCATCCATCCGATACACGAGAGACGGGGCGCAGCACGCCCAGAGAATCGGTGGTGCTGCCGAGCCGTTGCAGGCTGGCCAGGGCCGCAGTGGATGGGGCACGGGTGAATCCGCTCTGCAGGCCAACACTGAATCCCGGCGCAACGGGTGGCAGTACCAGCGCATTGCCCACACGCACCGGCTGACGAAGCCACGGGCCGGTGTAGAGCAGCAAGCCGCGCGCCACGCCCGCCTGCGTACCGGCAAAGGCTTGGTAGTCACACCCTGGCAGTCCCTGACTGCGACCAAGCTCAACGAGCTGTTGCGACGGCA
>JBBSPO010000136.1:0-9727 GCA_038258695.1 Gemmatimonadales bacterium
ACCGTGGCTGCTCGGTTGGCAAACTCCCGGATTGGCGTTTGATGTGTCGCTGCATCTGGGCAGTCTGGCCGCAGTAGCCTGGTACTTTCGTGCGGACTGGGCACAGTTGGCGCGTGCCTCAGTTTCGCTGTTGCAAACACGCCGCGTGCAAACCCCTGAGCAGCGTCGGGTTCTGTTGTTGATTGCGGCCACAATTCCGGCTGGCATTGCGGGCTTGTTGCTCAAGGATTTGGCCGAAACCGTGTTTCGTCATCCCGCCATCACCGCGAGCACGCTCATTCTGCTGGGTGTGATTCTGTGGGCCGTCGATCGCGCCGCACGTCAGGATCGCACGCTGGCCACGATGGGCGCACGTGACGCGTGGCTGATCGGGTTGGCGCAGGTTCTGGCGCTGGTGCCAGGTGTATCGCGTTCCGGTGCGACGATGACTGCAGGCCGTGCACTTGGCCTCGAGCGGGGCGCAGCGGCGCGATTCAGTTTTCTCATGAGCTTTCCAATCATTGGCGCCGCCGTAGCGCTCAAGCTGCCTGATTTGGTGCGCGAAAGCAGTTCACTGTCGCCGCTCATTGCCGGCGTTGTTGCTGCGGCGGTGAGCAGTTGGCTGGCCATCACGGTGTTGCTGCGTTATGTGGTGAGCAACAGCTTTGGTGTGTTCGCGCTGTACCGCGTGCTGCTGGGGCTGTTTGTGTTCGGGCTGCTGTACGTGCGCGGTGTGCCTGCAGCGTGAAGCATCCGGGTCGCAGCGCTTTCCTGATCGACGGTGTGCCTTTTGACGTCACAGCCGCTGGGTTGGAGCAGTGCGTTCATCTGGCATCCGTCACGTCCACCATGGACCACGCGCACGCGCTGGCCGCATCCGGTGCGCCGTCGGGCACGCTGGTGGTGGCCGATGTGCAAACCAGCGGACGCGGTCGCGGTGGAAAAACGTGGGTGTCAGACGCGGGGCGAGGCCTGTGGTGCACGCTCATTGAACGTGCCCCGTTGCCCGACGCGCTTGCGGTGCTGTCACTTCGGGTGGGACTGGCCGTCGCAGATGTCGCGCAGCCGTGGTCTGCATCGCCCGTGATGCTCAAGTGGCCCAACGATGTGCTGCTGTCGGTCGATACGGGGGGGGGCATCCCCGCCAAACTGGCCGGCGTGCTGGTGGAAGCGCGGTGGCGGGACGCGTCGGTGGAATGGGTGGCGATTGGCATCGGCGTGAACCTGCGTCAGCCATCTGATCCAACGTCAGGGTTTGGCTCAACCACCTTTACGCCCGGCTATCTCAGGGAGCCCGTGTCTCGCGCCGGGTTTCTGGCGGCGCTGCTGCCGCGCCTGCGCAGGTTGGCGCACATGAAGGGTGAACTGTCGGCCGAAGAGCTCAGTGCGTGGGTGTCGCGCGACGCCATGCGCGGGCGCGCCTGTGTGCTGCCTGACATCGGCGTGGTGGATGGCATCAACGCCGATGGCGCCCTGCGCATTCTCAAGCCCGACGGCCAGGTGAGCACGCACCGTTCGGGATCACTCATTCTTTCCGGAGAACCGGTCACGTGTTGATCGTCTTTGATGTGGGCAACACTGAAACCACGATCGGGCTTTACGACGACACAAAGCTGGTCGGGCACTGGCGCATTACGACGGACGCCGGCCGCACCGCTGACGAGTTTGGTTTGCTGCTGCTCGGCCTGCTCAGCTCCATTCACGTCGAGGCATCGCAGGTGCACGCGTCGGCCATCGGTTCGGTTGTGCCAACCATTACAGCACCATTGGGTGACGCGTGTGCCAGGTATCTCCACGCTCCGCCGGTGATTGTTGACGCGCGCGCGTCGTTGCCCATTACCGTGGCTGTCGATGAGCCGCTTACGGTGGGTGCGGATCGTCTGATCAACACGTTGGCGGCCAGTCGCTTGTATGGACGCGACACCATTTGTGTGGACTTGGGCACGGCGACCACCTTTGACTGCATTACGGCCGACGGCGTGTTTCTGGGTGGTGTCATCATGCCGGGCGTACGCACCTCGGCGGACACGCTCACACGTCGCACCTCCAAGTTGCCGGCCACGGAAATCGTCGCACCGCTCAAGGTCATTGGCACGCGCACGGAAGAGTGTATTCGGGCGGGCGTGTTGTTTGGTTCGGCCGACGCGATTGACGGGATCGTGCGTCGTATCAAGCGGGAGTGGCCGGGCCCACAGATCCCGTACGTTGTGGCCACTGGCGGTTTGGCGGAGGTCTTCAAGCCGTATTGCGAGAGCTTCGATCTGGTGGCGCCCTATCTGACGCTGGACGGTCTGCGCATGGCGCACGAGATCCTGTCGTCCACGGGCGGGTCTGCCAAACCGGCATGACACGCTGGCGGATTGACAGTCTACGGCGTTCAATCTGGCAGTGCAGTTGGCGGGCTAAACCGTTACAGGATAGTCGCTTAGCCATAGGAGGCGGAAGCCGGTGTGGGGGTTGACTCTCCAGTCATCGTCGCGTAGCCTTAAGAGGCGTTAGCACTCGCATGAGGTGAGTGCTAACCGTTGTGCCGTCAGCGTCATTACAAATCTGACTCACCATTTTGGAGGCATCACCATATGACCACTAAGAGTGCCGTGAATGTTGCGCCGCTCGCCGACCGCGTTGTCATCAAGCCGCTTGAAGAAGCAGAGCAGATGCGCGGTGGCCTGTACATCCCCGACTCGGCCAAGGAAAAGCCGCAGCAGGGTGAAGTTGTCGCGGTTGGACCGGGCCGGTTTGAGAAAGACCAGCGCGTCCCCATGGACGTCAAGGTTGGTGACAAGGTTCTCTACGGCAAGTACAGCGGCACCGAAGTCACGCTCGACGGAGGTCAGTACCTGATTCTCCGTGAATCCGACGTGCTCGCCGTTCTTAACTAACCGTTCCCTCAATCCTATCTGACTATCATGGCTGCCAAGGAACTGCATTTCAATATCGAAGCACGCGCGGCGCTCAAGCGCGGCGTTGATCAGCTGGCCGAAGCTGTCAAGGTGACACTCGGCCCCAAGGGCCGGAACGTTGTCATTGACAAGAAGTTTGGTGCCCCGACCGTGACCAAGGACGGCGTTACGGTTGCCAAGGAAATCGAACTGTTTGATCCCATTGAGAACATGGGCGCCCAGATGGTGAAGGAAGTCGCCACCAAGACCAGCGATCTGGCGGGTGACGGCACCACCACGGCGACCGTTCTCGCCCAGGCGATCTTCCGTGAAGGCATCAAGAACGTCACGGCTGGTTCCAACCCGATGGCGCTCAAGCGCGGTATCGACAAGGCCGTTGCGGCCATCGTCGAAGAACTCAAGCGCATCTCGGTGCCCACCAGCGGCAAGAAGGAAATCCAGCAGGTTGGTGCCATCTCCGCCAACAACGACGCCGAAATCGGCACGTTGATTGCCGAAGCGATGGAGAAGGTTGGTAAGGACGGCGTCATCACCGTCGAGGAGGCCAAGGGCCTTGAGACCACGCTCGACACTGTGGAAGGCATGCAGTTCGACCGTGGCTACCTCTCGCCGTACTTCGTGACCGATCCGGAGAAGATGGAAAGCGTGCTCGAAGACGTGTTCATCCTCATCCACGACAAGAAGATCAGCGCCATGAAGGACCTGCTGCCGACGCTCGAAAAGGTCGCGCAGGCCGGCAAGCCGTTGCTCATCATCGCCGAAGATGTCGAAGGCGAAGCACTCGCGACGCTCGTCGTGAACAAGCTGCGTGGTACGCTGCGCGTGTGTGCGGTCAAGGCCCCAGGCTTTGGCGATCGTCGCAAGGCGATGCTGCAGGACATTGCCGTGCTCACCAAGGGCCAGGTGATTTCCGAAGAAGTCGGCTTCAAGCTGGAAAACGCGGTGCTGTCCGACCTCGGCCACGCTGCACGCATCGTGATCGACAAAGACAACACCACGATCATTGACGGTTCGGGTGAGCGTGAGACGATTGACGGCCGCATCAAGGAAATCCGCGCCGCCGTTGACAAGAGCACGTCCGATTACGACAAGGAGAAGCTGCAGGAGCGTTTGGCCAAGCTCTCCGGCGGTGTCGCCGTGATTCAGGTTGGTGCGGCCACCGAAGCCGAAATGAAGGAGAAGAAGGCGCGTGTTGAAGACGCACTGCACGCAACGCGCGCGGCCGTGGAAGAAGGCATCGTCCCCGGCGGTGGCATTGCACTCATCCGTGCGCAGATCGCGCTCAAGACGGTGAACCTGACAGATCGTGACGAGCAGATCGGCGTCGAGATCGTCAAGCGCGCCATCGAAGAGCCGCTTCGCATGATTGTGCAGAATGCCGGCGGTGAAGGTTCAATCGTCGTGGAGAAGGTGCGTCAGGCCAAGGAGCAGAACTTTGGCTACAACGCCCTCACCGACACGTACGAAGACCTCGTGCAGGCCGGTGTCATTGACCCGACCAAGGTCACGCGCACCGCGCTGCAGAATGCGGCGTCCATTGCAGCGCTGTTGCTGACAACGGAAGCCTTGATTGTTGAGCGTCGCGACGATAAGCCAGCCGCTCCGGCTGGTGGACCTGGCGGCGGCATGGGCGGCATGTACTAACCGCTCACGAGGTTTGCAGAAAACAAAGGGCGCCCACACGGGCGCCCTTTGTCGTTCGCCGTGCACGTGGTCATGACGTGTAGGCACTGCACGCAGACATACTGCCACCGTCTACGACGTCTTCGCCTCGTGATGGAGCTCCGAAACGAAGCTGCGCACGGGTGCGTCGTGCGCTTGCTGCATCGTTTCCTGATCCATCAGTCCAGCGACCAGTGGGCGCAGCAAGCCGTCATGCGAATCGTACACCACGCCGTGGAGAATGGGACGTTTGCCGCGTGTCCACGCCCGCTGGATGATCGGTGTGCGCGCCAGTTGGAACACCTGCTTCACCACATTCAGCTCCACCAGTCGGTCTTCACGAGCCTGATCATCCGGCAACGCTTCCAGTTCATCCCGATGGCGGAACTGCAGCTCACGCACCATGTACAGCCAGTGATCAATGATGCCATGCCCCATGGGCGCCATAGCGGCCTTGATCCCACCGCACCCATAGTGGCCGCTGACTGCAATGTGCTTTACATCAAGCACTTCCACCGCGTACTCGATCATCGAGAGCGTGTTGAAGTCGCCGGGGTGCACCTGGTTGGCGATGTTGCGGTGCATGAGGATTTCCCCGGGCAGGGTACCGGTGATGGTTTCGCTCGAAATGCGTGAGTCGTGCCCGCCAATGAACAGGAAATGCGGTTCCTGTTGCTGCGACCGGCGTTCAAAATATTCTGAATCGGTTTCGAGCATGGCCTCCGCCCAAGTACGGTTGGCCTCAAAAAGCTTCAGGAACTGCTGCATACAATCAGTGACCGGTAGAAGAAGGGGCCGTGAGCGGCGGAATACCAACCAAGCGATAGTCGATGTCGCGCAGTGCGGCCGTGGTCTGGAACTCGTGCAGGATTTCCAGCACATCGTGATCGAAGCGCTTGGTGTTGCGTCCGTCAATCTCAATGCGCGATCCCGGCGGCAAGGCGTCCAGCGTGAGTCCGATGTTGGCCTTGCTCAGAAAAGTGACCTGATCGGGAAGCTGGAATCGTTGCAACACCGATCCGGGCGTGCTGACCTGCGTGAGGGCCGGTTGACGCAAGTACTCCGAGAGAATGAATGACAGTCCCACCAGCATGCCAATCGCAATTCCGATAAGCAAGTCGGTGAACACAATCGCGACCACGGTAACCGCGAACGGAATAAACTGCTGCAGCCCAAGCTTGTACGTGGAAATCCAGAGCGATGGTGCGGCCAGTTTGTATCCGGTGTACAACAGAATGGCGGCGAGGGCGGATAGCGGGATGTAGTTGAGCGCGGCAGGAATGCTGAGCACCGCAGCGAGCAGCAGCACGCCGTGCATGATTCCCGAATAGCGCGTACGACCGCCGGCCTGAATGTTGGCCGATGAACGCACAATCACGCCCGTCAGCGGCAGTCCACCTACCAAGCCCGAAAGCGTGTTGCCCACACCCTGCGCCAGCAACTCACGATTGGTGTCCGACTCACGTTTGTACGGATCCAGTTTGTCGGTGGCCTCCAGGCTCAGCAATGTCTCAAGGCTGGCTACGATTGCCAATGTAAAGCCCAACCGCCAGATATCCGGATTGGTAATGGAGCTGAGGTCAGGAAAAATCACGAACGTGAGCCAATCGCTGGCCGTTTCCGCAACGGGCAGTTGCACAAGATGCGTCACACCCAGCACCCACTCCGGCTTGACCACGCTGAACAGCGCGTTCATAGCAATCGCCGCGAGTACTACGACCAACGGTCCCGGCAGCAACTTGATTTTCCGGAGCGCTGGTGATTTCGCCCACAGTACCAGCACAAACAGGGAAATGAGGCATATGATTGCCGCGCCTGGTTCAATCGCTTGCATAGCCGACGAAAGCGCAGAAAGGCTGTTCTCACCATCGGGCTGCACAAACGACTCATCGCCGATGTAGTCGGAGTCGTAACCGACCGCATGCGGCAGCTGCTTGAGGATGAGGATGACACCGATACCGGCCAGCATGCCGCGAATCACCGCGGATGGGAAGTAGTATCCGATCACACCAGCGCGCAGGATGCTGAGCACGATCTGCAACACACCGCCAATAATGACCGCGGTCAAAAACGCCGGGAACGAGCCCACTGTACTGATACCGGCCAGCACAATCGCCGTCAGCCCCGCCGCCGGTCCGCTCACCATGAGCTCCGAATCGGAGAGGATGCCAACCACGATGCCGCCGATCACTCCGGCCATGATCCCCGCTGACAGCGGAGCGCCGGAGGCCAGCGCGATGCCGAGGCACAGCGGCAGCGCCACCAGCACCACGACAATCGATGCCGGAAAATCCTGGCGCCAGCTCTCAGACAGTGGCGGGGTTGAGTGATCCTTGGGTGGTGACGAATCAGGCTCCCGCGAACCGCCGCCCCCGCTTTTTCCGGGAGGAGTCGCCGGTCCACCACCGCCCGTTCGTTTTCGTCTGGGCGGAATAGACACGGCACTGGTATCGATCATGCAAAGGACTCCTGAGAGAACTGTATGTGCAAAAAAAGACGAGTACGCTCACACCCAGGGTACGCTGCGCAGCGCATCAACGGCAACTGCTTTCAGGACCCTTCTGCCGCCGCCGATCAGCCGAGCGCGCGCTCTCCCTCAAACTAAAGCGAGAGCTCGAGCTGGCCTACCCCGAACGCCCGTCCGGAACGCCCTGTGACGGGACCCGTTGGCGACCGCTGCGCGGCTACCACGATACAACCACGGGCACTCGAGGCTTTGGGACCGCATCGTCGAAGCATCGCCGTCATGGAGGATACGGCCAGCGTGGGTGAGTTGTTGGTCTCGCTCAAATGGGCCAGGACAACACCGCGCAACCCACGATGCACGCAGCACGCCACCAGCTCGGCCGCCTCATCATTGCTCAAATGCCCGTGCGATCCAAGAATGCGCTGTTTGAGTGACCACGGGTACGGACCGGCCATCAGCTGTGTGCGGTCGTGATTGGACTCAACGACCAGCACATCGAGTTTGCTCAGAAACCCCGTCAGGTGTTCCGGCACATGGCCCAGGTCGAGCGCAATGCCCGCCCGCTGGCCGGTACGGGCGTGCTCAAATACCAGCGCCGCGCAGTCGGCAGCATCGTGCGGAACGGGAGCGCTCACACCGAGTAGATCTCCCATGGACCATGGGCTGCCGTGCGTGAGCGTACGCACTGGTACCAGCGCCTGGGGCAGGGCTGCCAGCGTTCCCTCGGTAGCGTACAGTGGCCACTGCCAGCGCGCACAGGCGGCCAGTGCTCCTTGTGCGTGATCGACGTGTTCGTGCGTCAGGACCACCGCACTGATCGATTCCGGCGCACAGCCGAGCTGGGCCAGTCGCGATGCGATGGTGCGCACACCAAAACCAACGTCTACCAGAATGCGCGTGCTGCCTGCATCAACCAAAAACGCATTGCCACGACTGCCGGAGCCAAGCACGCTCACACGCATTCAGCAATCCTTGAGGCGTCGGTCGCCGCGCTATCGTGAGCTCTGAATGGCATGGCTAACGCGTGCGGATCAACGCCATGCTGACCACATGAAAACGGCGCTATCCATTGGACCAACGGCGCACGTGTGCGCTCAGCAGATGACGCTCCATCGCATCATCAAGCGATATGTGACGTCGCGACATGACGCGCGCGGTCGTGTGCACGAACTTGTCCGCATCGTACGTGTCATACGGCGCCGCAGCGCCCCAGGCAAAGGGCGCAACAACCTTCGGCGGCATCTGATCAAATACGTTGGCACCGGTCCCAAGCACGCAGCCGGTTGTCAGGCGCAGCCCGATGCCCGTTTTCACATGATCGCCAAAAAGCGTGCCGAGAAACTGGAGCCCGGTATCGCGCACTCCATCACGCGTCCACAGTGCGACCGTACCGTAGGTGTTTTTCAGATTACTGGTGGTGGTGCCGGCACCCAGATTTACCCAGCGCCCCAGTACGGAATGGCCCACAAATCCGTCGTGGCCTTTGTTGGCGTGTCCAACAAATACGGTCGCACTGACTTCTCCGTTCACTTTGCAGACATCACCAATTGCGCAGCCGTTAATGCGTCCTGTCACAAGCGTAGAGTGTTGTCCCACATAACACGGCCCCGACACGCGGGTGAACGCGCCTACTGACACGCCCTCGCACAGCAAGACGGGTCCGGCCGATGTGTCAAAAACGGTGTACGGCTCAATGTGCACGTTCGCCGCGCACCACAGGCCATGGTCGCCCGTCACCACCGGCTGCTGCGGGGCAGATACGTTCGTCAGGTCGGCAGCGTGTGTGGCCGTTGCCCCGCTCGATCGCGCCAGCACCGGGATATCAGCATTGAGCAACGGCGTGAGCAGGCGAATCACATCCCACACCTCGTCGCACCAGTCACCCGCAATCACCACTCCTTTTCGGCGCGGATAGTGGGCGCGCGCCAGTGACTCAAGCGTCAGCGTACCGTCAGCAAAATCAGCTGCGGCGACGTCTACCGACAACTTCACCGCCGCCACGCGATCGTCGCAGCGCAGCACCGTCGCATCGGTGATCGCGCGGCGTGTTTCCTCGTTCGGCCCCGGACTCAATTCGTCATGGATGACGTCGTGGGGTCGCCCGAGACTTCGTGCACCGGACCGCTGGGGCACGGCGTCGAGCGCGACCGCGCAACGGCTGTTCACGACCCACGTGCCAGCGCGCAGCAAGCCACTGCCACTTCGGGGAGTCGCAGGTTCACGGAAGTGTTGCATGTCGGGTCCCGCCAGAAAGGCTGACGCGGCAGCGGGTTTCCCCCCCCCGAGCACAAACGCCCAGCGCTCACGCTGCAGCAGTGCTCCCACGCGCATTTCGCTCCACGGACGCGACAGCGCAAACGGCTCAAACAATCGAGCCTTGGCGTCATCGTAGCTCACAAAGCGAGGGGCGCGCGCCATAAACAGGCTACTGATCGGGATGGTCGGAGAGGCTCTTGAGCTCGCGCAGGTCGGGCGGCAGCGAATCCATGAGCACCTTCAGATCGGCGGCCGCTTCCCGCGTGGTTACCATCACGACGCCGTCGCGCACCACGACCACCAAATCATTGACGCCGTACAGCACCACCGCGGCGCCATCGGTATGCACCACATTGTTGTGCGATTCGAGCGCGTGCGTGCGTCCCAGGGCCGCGTTGCCCGATGCGTCGTGCGCGCGCACGCGATGCAGCGCCGCCCAGGTGCCCACATCGTCCCAGCC
>JBBSPO010000137.1:0-9637 GCA_038258695.1 Gemmatimonadales bacterium
GATCACTCCACTCCAGCGCTTGTTTGACGTTGCCTGCGTCAATCTCAAGAAGCGACAGCCGCCAGTATGCCATTCCAAGTCGAGCTGGAGATTCTGCGATGAAATCCTTCTCGGTTCCCATCTGAATGCACGCGCGGGCTTGATCAAAATGTCCGACCGATCGAAGCACTTGAGACGCATTTTGTAACATCCTTATTCCTTCGGCGTCAAGTGCGAGTCGGTCCCGATCAGCCTCACATGATTCAGCAATCGTCAGTGCTTTCGAGAAATCACCGAACACGGCATGATACTGCATTTCGATTTCATCGAAACTGTGAACTTCAGCGCAAGCGCCGTGGTTTTCTTGCGCAAGCAGTGCATAAGCAGATGTGGCGAACTCCGTGGCGAAGATATCGGTAGCCGAGGAAAGGACTAATCTCAGGGCGCGCAACCGCGAGTCACGGTTGGAGTCAGCAGACTTTGCCAATACGAGCGCCCGTGCGAGCTGCTCGCGGAGACCAAACTGATGTTCAGTATGTCGAAATGCCTCAATTTCCGAAAGCTGAATCTCCACCGAGAGCTGAACGTTCGGACCGCCTTCGTCTCGAAGTAGTTGGCACCCCATCACCACCGTATGCCAATCCGCCGCCTTGTCCGCGCACTCCACCAGACAACGCAGCACGCGCTCCCTCGTCTCAGGATGAACAGCCTTGCTCCGCGCGATTTCAAGGAAACGCAACGCGCCTCGCAACAGCCCAGCGTCCGCGATGCGTGGCGCAAACTCCAGGACGCTCTCCACAAACAGCAACCGCTCGTCACCTTCGTTGGCCAACGCCAGCATGTCGACTGCACGGTCAGACACAAACTCCTCTCGCAAACGCTGCAACAGACCCAGCGTGGTGTGGCGACGCAGCAGAGACAGCTCAGGCGGCGACAAGACAGATCGTATGGCATCGCACACTTCATCATGCGCGCGCAGTTCGTCAGCGTGGGCCTCGGCCAGCCCTGACTCCAACACAGCACGCAGCGCGGCACTGCGCGCAACAATGTTCATCTGAAGCAATGAGTCGAGCTCGGCGATTGATGCCTTGCCGCCCAGCAACATCAACAACGACAGCAACGTGCGCGGTGCATCGGTCAACCGGGACAGCTGAAGGCGCAACGTATCGCGCAGCTTGCCGTTCAATCGGCTGGTCATACCCGACACCAGCAGCTCACGCGCCAATGTGATTACTTCCAACGGAGTCGTCACCCCGGTGCGTGCCACCTGCTCGGCAGCGTCATGATCAAGGTGGCGTCCGCTGACGGTGAACACATTCCCGGCCAACAGCGTCCGATCGTCAAAACCTAGTCCCGGCAGCTCGATCTCGGTGGCACGCGCCAGCGACTTGCCCGACGTAAACGCTGGGTCCGAGCCGCCGCGCTCCGTCATGAGAAACACAACCTGTTGCTTGAGCAACAAATCGGCCAGTCGCTCAAACTCTTCGAGCGTCTGACGGTCCGCGTAGTGCAGGTCATCCACAAACAGAAACAGTGGATGCTCTTCGGCAATGCTGGTGATGAGCTCCAGCAAACACTCGGTGAGCGGAGACGGCGTGCCAAGTGCCTCTAAATCGGTGAGGTTGGTGGTGGGCTCGAGACCGGCGAACTGCCGCAGCAGACGCAGATTCACCGGACGACATCCAAGTGAACCCGGCAGCTTGAGCAGGTCGCGCGCAACACGCGACAACGTGCCGTGCGTGATTTGTCCACCACTCCGCGACACACGTACCAGACACCGCGAAAAGCCCTGAATCACCGCTCGGCGGGTAGCCTCATACGCCACTTCGGTTTTGCCGATACCGGCCGGTCCGGACACGCGCACCACCTGCGCCGAGCCGTGCAATGCGGCGAGTGTAATCTTGTCGAGACGCTCGATCACATCGTCGCGACCCACCATGATCGCCATGGTTGATCCTTCGTACGACACACGGCTGGCGCGCATGATGCGCTGCTGCGCCTGTTCCATGCGACGGCCGAGCTCCGGTCCCGCCGCGTTGGTCTCACGCACGTACGTGTCGAGCAGCTGCTTGGCGCTCGACCGACTGCCCATCATGGCCAGCGCTTCGGCCAGCACGACCGTCGCTTCTTCGTTGAAGGCGTCAAACTCCAGCACGGTGCGTGACCAACGTTCGCAGTCTTCCCATTGGCCACGATCACGAAGGCGCCGCAGTTCGGGGCCGAGCACGCGACGCACGTCGGCGTGGTATGTGTGACGACGGTCCTCAAGCCACGCACGCAGCATGGTCATGGACGGAACCCAACCGGCAAAAAAATGGCCGAAGGGTTCCTGGCCCTGTAGGACATCACGCTCGAACAGCGCCGGTGTGCGATGGATCGCAAAACAGGGATGCACGCTGGCGCGATCAAGACTGACGCTGAGACGCGTGGACGTGATGCCAACACCCAACTGCCGCAGGCGATAGGTATGCTGCCGCAACGAGTGCCGCCCCGATTCGCCGTCCATGTCGGCCCACACCAGTTCCAGCAAACTGCTACGATTGATGGTGTGCTCGGGCGACAACGCACACACAGCGAGCAACGAAAACATGCGCTCCGAGCCCGGACCGATCACGCCGTAACCGCCCACGTGCACTTCGGCGGCGCCCAGCGTACGCAACAGCAACTGACCACGCTCGAGTGGTGGTGCCGGAATATCGGCGGCGGTCGATGTGTCAGTTGGCAACGGATTCGGAAACTGTGCTGACGACAACAGGTCCTCGTCGCCTTCTGTCAGCACGCGCGCGGTGCTTTCGTTGGACATACACGCTCCTGGGGCTGGGGAATGATCGTCACCCCAATCTCGGCGGCGTCGTCACCACAGCGTCATCTGGGGTCAACAAACCGCCACGCAAAGCCGCGCTCCCGCCTCAATGTTGCCATCGGGAGACGCCGTCCCGCTCCCGATGATGCCTCACCTGCTACGCGTGCTACGCGGCCTGCAGGTACCAGACGTGCTACACGGCATCCGGCAACCTGACGATGTCCGCGAACTCTGCGCCGTCGGCCTCGGCCTGGAAGTTGAGCACCAGACGGTGACGCAACACGGCCGGCGCGACGGAACGCACGTCGTCAAAATCCGGTGCCGCACGACCGTCCATGGCCGCACGTGCTTTCGCGCCCAGCACCAGATACTGCGACGCACGCGGACCCGCCCCCCACGACACGTATTTTTTCACGCCCGCGCTGGCCAGTGGATCATCGGGACGCGTGCTACGCGCAACCTGTACAGCGTACTGAATCACACTCGGCGGCGCCGGAAGTCGGCGCACCAACTGTTGCAGCGAAAGCAACTCTTCTGCACCCAGCACCGGCGTGATCTTTGGCGCACGATCACCCGTGGTGGCATACACGATCTGCTCTTCTTCTTCACGTGTCGGGTAGCCAAGTCGCAGCTCGAACATGAAGCGGTCCAGCTGCGCTTCCGGCAGCGGATACGTGCCTTCCTGTTCAATGGGGTTTTGCGTGGCCAACACAAAGAACGGCGCCGGCATGTCGTACGTATGACCCGCTACCGTGACGGTGCGCTCCTGCATGGCCTGCAGCAGAGCGGCCTGGGTTTTGGGTGGCGCGCGATTGATTTCGTCAGCCAGTACAACGTTGGCGAAAATCGGACCAGGCACAAAACGAAAGGCGCGTCTGCCGGTACCCGGTTCCTCCTCCATCAACTCAGTGCCGGTGATGTCGCTGGGCATCAAGTCCGGTGTGAACTGCACACGCGAAAACGACAGCGCCAATGCTTGCGATACCGTTTGCACCAACAACGTCTTGGCCAGTCCTGGTACACCAACAAGCACCGCGTGACCACCGGCCAGCAACGCTGCCACGAGGTCGTCCACAATGTGTGCCTGTCCGACAATGCGACGAGCAATCTGTTCGCGCAGTTGTGTGCGTGCTTCGGACAATCGCGCGAGCAACGCGAGATCATCAGCACCAGGAGCAGACGCTGCAACGGCAGCCGAAGCCGCTGCGGAATTACTCGAAGAAGTCATGGACATGTGTGGGAGCAATGGCGTCGTACCGTCAGGGAAAGAGTGACGGTGACAGCGTGAAGGAAACTCATGAAAGCCGGTGAAAGCTTTACGGCAGCGCGTGCCCCCAAACTACGGGCAAGACTTACTGCACGCTGAAATCAACGCGCTTTTCTACCGGATGTGAATCGCTGTGCAACACCGCAACCAGCGTGTACCGGCCCGCACTCGGCGGTGCCAGCCATTGTTCGTCGTACGTAACAATGTCCCGCGACTCAAGCAAACGGTTCTTCATCAGCTGCGTGAACATGCGTCCGTCACTCCAACGCCACACTTCACGACCCGTCACATCAAGGACAACAAAATCGTGTGTCTGCCCTGACGGGAAGTTGAGCTCAACGCGACGACTGGTTCCGTTGGTCACGCTCAGCGCAAATCGCACATTCCGCGCACCGGGCTCGGCGTCAACACGCACAATGGCGGAGACAACCGTATCGGCGACCGCGGGACGGGCGGCAACCAGGCTGTTCTGGTTTCGTGGCCCGCATGCAAAGATGAGGACGGCAGTTGCGATGAGTGGTACGGTGATGCGCGCGAGCATCGGGCTTCGGTTGGGTGTTTCGGGGCGCACAACGCGCTCCTGTAATGACTTGGACGTTTTGGTGTCACATTTCGCAACGCCCACACGTTTTCAACGCGAGGGTGAGGTGTCAAAGCAACACTAGCGAGCTAAGTATTGCACCGGGGCCAACTTCGCACAATAGCGAGTTCCGTTTTCGGCTTGTGTTCGGCCCTCGCTGGATTGCTTGCGAAAAATTTCACAAGCTCCTAGCTTCCCCTTCTCATGAGCGACGCCAATCGGCCGCCAACGACCAAATCGCCAGACTCGGACGTCAGTCCGTGGGCTCTGGCTGGGCTCGGCGTGCAGTTTGCAGTGGCGCTTGTCCTTTTTGGCTATCTCGGACAGTGGGTTGATGCGCGGCTCGGTACGGCGCCTTTCGCTTTATTGTTTGGAGTTCTTGCAGGAGCAGGTGGCACATTCGTTCTGAGCTATCGGCGCATCATCGCGCCTCGGACTCCAGCATCACCGGACGATCCACCGAAACACGGCCCGCAGCCGTGACGGCGTCGGTTGGGGTGTTTCGCTCAGTGGTGCTTTTCGCCGTGGCACAGCTGGTGCTGCTGGCGGTGGCCGGCCTCGTGCTGCGTCAGCTGTTCACAGGCCCGGATGATACGTCGGCGATTGTAACGGCTGGTTGGGTGGCACTTGGAGTACAGTGTTTGACGTTTGCCATCGTGCGCCTGGTAGCCCGTGAACAGGTCATCGCTGCGTGGGGGCTGGGTGTGCTGGTTCGTTTTGCTGTGGTTGCACTGTGGGCGTTTGTGTTGGTACCAGCGCTGGGACTGTCGGCCACGCCGGCGCTCATTGCGCTTGTTACGTTCTTCTTCGTCTCAACACTGGTTGAGCCGCTCTTTCTGAACACTTGACCCCGATGTCCGGGATGCTTCGACGTCTAATTTTCTCGATGCTTTGCCTCGCGCCGCTCTCTCTGTCGGCGCAGCTGCAGCCGACCGCAGCGCCTGAGCAGACCGCATCGTTCGTGACCGCCGTCGCCACGACGTCGGCCAACAGCACTTCAGCTACCGCGACCAGCGCCTTGAGCGCTACGCAGCAGTCCGAGGGATCGGCGACAGAGCCGGAGGTGATGGAAGACTTCATCACACCGCACATCACCGACGCAAACTACCTCGAGCTTCCCTACTGGAAGCCGCCGTTCCACACCTTCGTCATGCTGCCCGAGGGGCCGAAGTTCGAGATCGCAGGCATCACCTTCGATTTCTCGCCCACCAAGCACGTGGTCATGATGCTCATCGCGGCCATCACTGTGGCCATCATGCTCATTGTGGCCGCCAACGCCAGCCGTCGGGATCACGCCAAGGAAGGACGCAGCAAGGGCTTTGGTGGCGCTATGGAAGCGCTGGCCCTCTACCTGCGCAACGAAGTGGTGTTGCCCAACGTGGGACCGCACGGTGACAAATACGTGCCGTTCGCGCTCACACTGTTTTTCTTTATCCTGTTCATGAATCTGCTCGGGATGATTCCGTTTGGCGCCACTGCCACCGGCAACATCTCCGTCACCGCAACGCTGGCCATCATCACCTTTATCATGGTGGAGGCCGCGGGCATGCGTGCACAGGGCGCGGGTTACCTGAGCACCATGTTCTACTGGAACAACGATCTGCCGGTAGTCATGCGCCCGATCATGTTTCTGATCATGAGCCCGGTCGAAATGCTCGGCAAGCTCACCAAGCCGTTCGCATTGGCCATCCGTTTGTTTGCCAACATGACCGCTGGTCATATCGTGCTGCTCGCACTCATTGGCCTGGTGTTCTCGTTCCAGAGCTGGTTGATCACGCCGGCGCCGTTGCTGATGGCGCTCGCGATTTCCGTGCTTGAACTGTTCGTGGCGTTCCTGCAGGCGTTCATTTTCACGCTGCTGGCCAGCGTGTTTATTGGACAGATTCGCGAGGCGCACCACTAGTCGTTGCATGGTTGCATAACACACGGCCAGTGGGGTGCACTGCACGCCGCCGGTCGGACACAAAGTTTTGATACACACGGTTATGATTTACGAAGTTGCAGGACGACTGATTCGGCGCTCCCCAGTCAGTCGCTACGTACCCGGTTGAGTGACCGGGGAATGTCTGCAGAGCTTTTGCTCACCCGCAGACACCGTGCCATTGGCACGTGGAGCACGCATTTACTCACGCTTAACGAGAGTTTGTCATGATCGAAGTGATCGGACTGTTGCAGAACGCCATCGCGCCCGTCGTGCAGGATCCGCGCGGCCTCGTCGCGATCGGTGCCGGTATTGCCGCCGGTGGTGCCGTGATCGGCGCCGGTATGGGCATCGGTCGTATTGGTGGTTCTGCTGTTGAAGGCATGGCGCGTCAGCCGGAAGCGGCTGGTCGCATTCAGACGGCCGCGCTCATTCTGGCCGCCCTGATCGAAGGCGCCGCGCTGTTTGGCGTCGTGATTGGATTCCAGTTGCAGGGCAAGATCACGCTCTGACGATTTCCGGTGCCGAGGGCGCACGCTGCGTCCTCGGCCCGTGTTTCTTTCTTAACCTACGGATTCACTTCCATGCGTTCTGGTCTTTCGCGAGCTGCCGCGCGCTCTGCTGCACTAGTTGCCCTGTTGTCTGTTATTCCCACAGCCAGTGCATTGGCCGCACCTGAAGGCGCGGAGGGTTCTACGAACTTGCTTGCGCCCAACGCCGGCCTCATGGTGTGGACGCTGGTTGTCTTTATTGGCCTCATGTGGGTGCTCAAGCGCTTTGCGTTCAAGCCACTCTTTGCCGCCGTCGAGGAGCGCGAACGCGCCCTGGCCGAGGCCATTGATGGCGCGCGACGCGATCGCGAAGCGTCGGCGGCGTTGCTCGCCGAGCAGAAGTCGCAGCTCGACCAGGCGCGTGGTGAGGCACAGAAGATCATTGCCGACGGACGCTCGGTGTCCGAAAAGATGCGCACCGAAATGCTCGATGACACGCGCAAGCAGCAGAGCGAAATGATGGAGCAGGCGCGTCGCGACATTGAAGGCGAGACGGCCAAGGCCATTGCCGAACTGCGTCGCGAAGCCGTTGATCTGGCCATCGTTGGTGCAGGCAAAGTCATTGAGCAGAACCTCGACAGCGCCGGCAACCGTCGCATTGTTGACCAGTTCCTCGCGTCGCTCGACGCGCCGAAAGGCCGCGCATGAGCGTGCAGGGCTCGACCACAGGTCGCAACTACGCCGAAGCCCTGCTCACACTGGCCAAAAAGGCCGATGATGCGGAAGGGTGGGGAACAACGGTGCGACAGATTGGCGACGCGATTGAGTCGGACGCGTCGTTGCGCCATTTCCTTGAGTCACCGCGTGTTTCGGCGGCGGCAAAAATGGGCGTGCTCGAAAAGGCGCTCGGCGATCGCGTGCCGCACATGATGCTGCGCTGGCTGCAGGCTGTGTCTCGCAACCGTCGACTCATGATGCTGCCAGTCATTGCCACTGAATACGACACGTTGCTTGACGAGGGCGCCAACCGCGTGCATGCACGCCTCACGTTTGCGCAGCAGCCCGGCGACAACGACGCCAACGACATTGCCGAGCGTCTGTCCACCGTGCTCGGCAAAACCGTGGTACCGCACGTGGTCATTGATCCGGCCGTGATGGGCGGTGTGGTGGTGCGCGTTGGCGACACAATCATGGACGGCTCGGTGCGTCGCCGGCTGCAGGTGATGCGTCGTCGCATGATGGGTGCCGCCGCGCGCTGATCGCAGCTGAACGGACACGCAGTCGCCTTGCGCGGCTGCGTTGATCATCTTTGATGGATGACACGTTCTCTCCGTTTCACCAACCGCGCCGCGCGCACCCCGCGCATGCTGGCTCTGCTCGCTGTGGCCTCGCTCCCGGGGCTGCTGGCGACCTCCTGCTCCCGCGCGCCCAACGGTTCGCCTGCAGCAGCGCCAACAGCGCAGCCGGCCGCAGTGCCAAGGGGCGTTCTGCCCAATCAGGGCCCTGATGCGCCGGCCATCCCGATTGCGCCCGCCAGCACACCGCCCACGGGCGACACAGCCGGTTACTGGCAACAGCGCGCCGACTATCGCATCATGGCGTCGCTCAACGACACCACCGGCGTGCTGTCGGCCGACGGCACGCTCAGCTACACCAACAACAGTCCCGATACGCTTCGTGCGCTCTGGGTGCACCAGCATCTGAACGCGTTCCGCCCAGGATCCCGCTGGAGCGCCACAGATGCCCGTGAGGGGCGCAATCGTTATCAGGACATGCAGGACCCCGACTATGCCTACGAGCGCTTTACGCGGCCTCCTGCGGTCAATGGACGGGCACTCCGGGTGACGTATCCACTCGCGCCCGACAGCACCGTGGTGCATCTCGCACTGCCATCGCCGCTGGCGCCGGGCGCGACCGTGAGAGTTGACCTGGCCTGGCAGGCACGCACCAGCACACTCGCGCGCCGTCAGGGACGCCGGTTGCGCAGTGTTGACTTCGCGCAGTGGTATCCCCGCGTGGCCGTCTACGACCGACAGGGGTGGAAGCCCAATGCCACGGTGCCGGCCGGCGAGTTTTTTGGCGAATACGGCACCTTCGATGTGACCATGATCGTGGCCGATGATCAGGTCATTGGTGCCACCGGTGTCCCCGTCAATGGCGATCCGGGCTGGGCCCGCGTGGCCGCGCCGGGCTACGAGCCGGTGCTCCGCGCCAACGCGTACGACAACGTGCCCGACGGACCGATGGTCAAACTCTCCGCCGGTCAGCGTAGTGTGCGGTTTTACGCGCGCAACGTGCACCACTTTGCCTGGAGTGCGTCGCCGGGCTTTCGCTACGAAGGCGGGCAGTACGTACGTGCGGTCACTCCGGGCGCGTATCGCTGTCCGGTGTGGGACACGGTGAGCGTGCACGTGCTGTACCGCGGTGACGCGGAGTCGGATTGTGAGGCCTCGCTGGCCGGCCGCGACAACGCCGAGCGTGCGCGCGCGTTGCCTGGTTGCATTGCGACGGCGCGTACGCAGTGGGAAGGCGGCAAGGCCCTGCAAATGGGACTGATCACGCAGCGCTGGCTCGAACAGGTGTTTGGCCCGTATCC
>JBBSPO010000138.1:0-9616 GCA_038258695.1 Gemmatimonadales bacterium
ACCCATGCCGTTGGCTTCCAGCCACGCGATACCGCGTTCGGCGGCCGGTGTGAAGTCAGCGCCGTCGCCGCCATACACACGTTGCACGATGGTGTAGATTTTTTCCTTGATGGGCAGCGCCGTGTCGTAGAGTGGCACGAACTGATGGCCGTCCTCGTCGAGCAATGTGAGCACAGCGCGCGCCAGTGACTCGCCACCTTCTCCGCCCCGTGCGAACACATCAGTAAGTGCTACCGGCACACCGAGCGCTTCACAGTACCCCATGATGCGATCAAGTTCGGCCTGACTGTCGCTGGCGCGGCGATTGAGTGCGACGACCAGCGGTACACCAAACTGTCGCACGTTGGCAATGTGGTGGTCGAGATGCGGCAGTCCGCGCTCGAGTGCGCTCAGGTCTTCGGTGTCGAGTGCCGTCTTGGGAGCGCCGCCCTGCATCTTGAGCGAGCGCGCCGTGGCCACGAGCACCGCTGCCTGCGGATTGAGCTGGCCAGTGCGACACACAATGTCAAAGAACTTCTCCGCACCAAGATCGGAACCAAAACCAGCCTCGGTAACGACGACATCGCCGAGCGCCAGCGCGGTTTGTGTGGCCACCAGACTGTTGCAGCCGTGCGCGATGTTTCCAAATGGTCCGGCGTGTACAATGGCCGGTCCACCTTCGAGTGTTTGTACGAGATTTGGTCGCAATGCGTGCTTGAGCAGAATGCTCATGGCCTGTTCGGCGCCAAGATCACTCGCGCGCACCGGTGTGCGTGACGGGCCGCTGCGTGTGCCAACCACAATGCGGCCCAGTCGCTCCTGCAAATCGGTATAGTCACGTGCAAGGGCCACAATGGCCATGACTTCACTGGCCGGAACAATCACCCAGCGCTCTTCGCGCGGGACACCGTGCGTTGCACCACCGAGGCCAAGCACTGCGTGTCGCAACGCCCGGTCATTCATGTCGATGGTGCGCGGCCACGCAATGCGACGCGTGTCGAGATTGAGTGCGTTGCCCTGCGCCAGATGATTGTCAATCAGTGCGCTGAGCAAATTGTGCGCGGAGGCGATGGCATGAAAATCGCCGGTGAAGTGCAGATTGATTTCTTCCATGGGCAGCACCTGGCTGTACCCTCCGCCCGCTGCACCGCCCTTTATACCAAACACAGGACCAAGGCTTGGTTCGCGAAGAGCGAGCACCGCGTTTGTGCCAATCCGCCGCAGTGCTTGCGCCAATCCCACGCTCACCGTGCTCTTGCCTTCACCCGCAGGTGTGGGGCTGATCGCGGTCACCAATACGAGTTTACCGCGCGCTGGCTGCTGCGCCAGTGAAAGCGGCAGTTTGGCCATGTAGCGGCCGTGCGGGTCGATCTCATCTGGAATCAGGCCGAGGTCTGCTGCGACGGCGGTGATCGGGCGCAGGTGAGCGCCCTGGGCGATCTCAATGTCTGACGGAAACGCGGTGGAAGTCATGCGCACGAAGGTAAAGGTGAGGCGACAGAGTCATCGACCCAAGCGCTAGATCGGCAACTCAGCAACAGCATCATCGACTATGGCGAACGCACGTTCCCCACGGAATGGTGTCCACGCACCGCTGCCGGTAAACGCAGAAAACGCTGGCAGCATAAGGTAGTTGTGCCCCAGCACAAAACAGGGCAGGCGCACACGATCGCGACCGCGGCCCGCGAGCTTGATGGTTGGGTGCAAATGTCCGCAGAGCGTTATGCCGGCCACGTTCGGGTCGGGCGGCTCATGCGCGCAGATCAAATCATCAGCGACGTGCGAGTCCACCGTTTCAATGCGCAGCGCGTCTGGTGGGTCACCTGCATGGGCGTCGTGATTTCCGCGAATCAAAGTGATGTGCAGACGCGGCCAACGAGCGCGCCACGCGACAACTGGCTCAAGCGCACGTGTGTCCCACCCGTGACGTGAATGGGCGAGATCGCCAAGAATCACGAGTCGCTCAGCCTTCGTTCTCGCCAGCAGTGCATCAAGCCGCGCGAGGTCGGCGGTGGTTCCGCCAGCCGGCACAGGTACGCCCTGCGCCCGCAGCGCGGTGGCTTTTCCCCAGTGAACGTCGGCAATGGCGACGGTGCGATGGCCCGTGAGTTCGACGGCACGTTCGGGGTGCAACACAACAGTTTTGGCGGCAAAACCCGGCAGCGTGACGTTCATTGACTGAAAACTATCACGCGGTGTTTTTAGAAGTTGAACTGCGCCTGGATGCGTAGCAGGTTCCCTTGTTGCACGTTTTGCGGCAGCTGTCTGTCCTCAAAGCGCCGGTCGCCCATGTAGTACGCGGTGACGAGTTCAAAGTTGGCGCTGGGTTGCCACTCCACGCCAAACTCAAAGTCATTGACGGTATAGCTGCGCGCGTCGCGCTCGTGTTTCTTCCCGCCGTCATACACCTGATAGCGGGCGAACGGAAAGAATGTCTGCCCGTCGTGTTGAAACTGGTAGATGGCGGTCACAAAACCGCCGTCGAGTGACTGTGTTTCAATGCTGTCGGTTGCCGGATTGTATTCCGGGCCACGACCGATGTTGTACTCGGCCAGCAATCCGAATGGCTGCGGGTACACGGACAGCGATGCCAGCAGACGCTCGTCTCGGTAGTTCCAGTCTGACGTGCCGTTGACGCCCGCTGTGCGCTGTTCCGGAGTGACCACGTACATGCCGGTATAGGCCGCAATTCCGGGTTCAATGATCTGCTCTCCAAATGCAAACGGGTACGACAGCCGCGCGACGACATGCGGTGAGTTGTTCGCCTCAGAGCGGTTGGCGGTCTGTCCGTTGTAGGCACCAAATGCAAGCACGCCGTAGTCGCCGCTACCCTTGAGACCATCAGCAACAAGTGAGCGAAAGCGCTGACGTGCCACGTCTGGCGCCCACATGATGAACACGCCGAGATCACGTTCGTTGGCTGCCGCGCTGTTGGTGGGGTCGGCACGGTCAAGCGGCAAACGATTCTGACTGCTTTGCAAGTTTTCAAAGCTGAAGGGCACCTTGCTCTGCCCAATGCGTGCGCGCCAGCGGTTGTCGGCGGTGAGGCCCACATCCATGTACCAATCGCGCATCTGGGCGACGTTGCCCGAACCGCCGACTGAGCTTGCAAAGTCTGGTTGCAGGTACATGAAGACGCGCGGATGCACCTGCCCTTGCAGCACGATGCGGGCGCGGCGGATAAAAAATCCTCCGGTGCCGCCCCAGCTGCGATCGCACTGGTCGCACTGCAGCTGGTCGTTGGTCTCGAGCAGGCGGTTGTACCGAATCTGGCCGTAGCCGCGTATTCTGAAGCGTTGATACCACGCTTGTGCGTCGGGCTGCGCGGGTGCTGGCGCTGCTGTTTGCTCTGCTGCTGGCGCCCCCGCTGGTCGCTCCGCTGGCGACTGGGCATAAGCGGCCGTGGCGTTGAGGCCAAGGGAAAATGCAAGCAGGGTAAGGCGACGATGCATGGAGTGTGGCTTTAAAGCAGGGGAGTGTTGCCGACGTCAAGCCAAAACTAAACACCGTTACAAACATTTTACATGATTTGTGGAACATTCCCTTTCTCGAGCCTCACAAACAGGCAGCGCTTCCATGCATCACCCCCCTATCCCTCGCTCGCTCCGCCGCTACCTGCTGCTACTCGTGTGCACCATTGCACTTGGACTGGCATCGCGGCGTTACGCGGCGCTCCTGCCAGCGGTCGTGGCGCGCTACGCGGGGGATGTACTCTGGGCGAGCATGGTGTTCTGGTGGGGAGCACTGATCTTTCGCCGCCAGCCCACACTGCACATTGCAGGGAGCGCAATGCTGGTGTCGGCGCTGGTTGAACTCAGTCAGCTGTACCGTGCGCCCTGGCTGAACGCGCTTCGGGACACCAGGGCGGGCGCACTCGTGCTGGGACAGGGATTTCTGTGGAGCGACCTGCTCTGCTACGCGCTTGGCGTTTTGATTGCAGCCGCGATCGACTCACGTTGGCGTGACAGCCTACCGCCTGCGGCCCGGCCAGACTGACTGGCTTCCCTTGCCCGTCGCGCGCTCGGCCTGCGCCGTCATGCGCCGCACACGATCCGACAGCTTCTCCGTACTCAGCTTCTGCCGAGTGCGGTCAACCAACAGCGGGAATGCCAGCGGAGTGGGCCGGTCCACATCAATCACACGCACATCGCTCTGCGAGAGGCGGGTAAGCACACGACCAATGCGACTGGCTTCAAGCTGGCGTTCCATGACCTCACGCTGCGCCTGATGCAGCAACAGGTTGTCCGGGTCAAAACGGGTGAACACATCAAAGAGCAAACCGCTGGACGCCTGCACCTGCTTGATGGATTTCTGTTGACCCGGAAAACCACTGAAAATCAAACCAGCCACACGTGCGATCTCACGGAACTGCCGTCGGGCAAGCTCGGCGGCGTTGAGGCTTTGCGTGATATCGTGCAGCATGTGCGCCGGCGAGAGCAAGCCACCGTCCAGTGCCGCCTCCAAAGGCGCGGCTTCGGGCGAGAGCAGCTCAAATCCGTAGTCGTTGCATGCAAAGCTGAACGTGATGGCACTGTGCTGCGCAATGCGATACGCGAACAGCGCCGACAAGCCTTCGTGAACCAGACGCCCTTCAAACGGATAGATGAAAAGGTGAAATCCTTCGCGTGTTTCGCAGCGCTCAATGAGCAGCTCTTCGGGTCGCGGAATCGCGGACCGTTCAGCTTGCAGCAGTAACAGCGGCTTGATGGCCTGCAACTCCGGCGTGTTGTACTCGCCTCTGCGCGCAGACTCCAGCGTATCACGCACGGCCGAGGCAAGCTCCGTTGACAGCGGCATGCGCGCACCGGCCCAGCGCGGAATCGCGTGGGCCATGGATTTGGCTTTGCGAACCCACGCCACCAAATCACGAACGCGCACGAACTCCAGCGCGCGCCCCGAGAACAAAAACACATCACCAGGCTTGAGACGGGCAATAAAGCTCTCTTCCACCGAGCCAACGCGCCCACCCGTCATAAAGCGAACGGCGATTGATGTATCACTCACAATGGTGCCGATATTGAGCACATGGCGACGCGCAACCTGTGCGTCGCGCACACGGTACGTCTCGCCATCGTGAACCAGCCGGGCGTATTCCGGATAGGCCTGAAGCGTGTCGCCGCCCCGTGTGGCAAAGTCAATCGCCCAGTCGAGCTCCTCACGCGTCAATGACTGGTAGGCGCGCGTCGTACGCAGCTCGGCCAGCGCACCGGCCGCCGTAAACCCGCCGCCCAGCGCCAGCGTGACCAAATGCTGCACCAGCAAATCGAGTGGACGGTCAACCGGATCACGCGATTCAATCGCCATCGCGCGCATGGCGTCGCGCGCGGCCGACACCTCAATGAGTTCGAGCGCATTGGTGGGGACACAGACAATACGCGACACTCGGCCCGGTGAGTGTCCAGAGCGACCAGCGCGCTGCAGCAGCCGGGCAACACCTTTAGGGCTGCCAATCTGCATGACCACATCCACGGGTGAGAAATCAACACCAAGGTCAAGCGACGACGTGGACACAACAATGCGAAACCGTCCGCTGCGCAGGCCGTCTTCGACCGAGCGTCGCTGTTTTACATCAAGCGAACCGTGGTGCAGTGCGGTGAACTCAAACCATTCAGGTTTCGCAGTGCAGATAGACTGAAACCACAACTCGCACTGCGAACGCGTGTTGGTAAACACAATCGCGCTTTGTGCGCGCTCAAGACGTTCGAGTACCTGCGGCAGCAGTTTGACATTGAGGTGACCGGCCCACGGGAAGCGATCAATCGTTTCGGGGACCAGCGATTCGACCTGGATTTCCTTTGGTACGAGGCCGCGTACGAGTCGGGCAGGGTTCGGAGCCGGGGCCGGCGCGTATTCTTTTGCGTGGGTCGTAGCCGTCGTAGCTGTCGCAGCTGTCGCAGCTGTCGCAGCTGTCGTAGCTGTCGCAGCTGTCGCAGCTGTCGCAGCTGTCGCAGCTGTCGCAGCCGTCGTAGCCGTCGTAGCTGTCGCGCTGGTTGCCGCGGTTGCCGTGGTTGCAGCATCCGCAGCCAACTTTACCTGATTGCCAACGAGCGTATCACGCGCCACCTCGAGATTGCCAAGCGTCGCCGACAGTCCCCACGTGCGAAGCTGTGGCGTGATGGCGCGCAGGCGAGCCAGCGCGAGCTCCGTCTGAGCGCCACGTTTGGTAGACAGCAGCTCGTGCCATTCGTCAACAATCACGCAGCGCAGGTTGTCAAAGAGCGAGGCGTGATCGTCGCGGCACAACAGCAGTGTGAGCGATTCAGGTGTTGTGATGAGCGCGGTGGGCAGCCGTTCGCGTTGCCGCTGCCGCAGCGACGCCTTGGTGTCACCGGTGCGTGACTCTACCGTCCACGGCAAGCCGAGATCCTCGATTGGTGCAAGCAGTGCACGTTCCGTGTCGGCGGCCAACGCGCGCAGCGGAGTGATCCACAGCACGCGGAGTGGATCGGAGGCGTTGCGTTTTTGGCGCTTTGATGTGGACACTGCCTCACGCCCTTCGCGAAGTGCCTCGGCCACCGGTCCGAGCCAAGCGGCGTAAGTTTTGCCCGTACCGGTGGCTGCGTGAATCAAACCCGATTCGCCGCGTGCGTAGGCGTCCCACACCTCGCGCTGGAACTCAAAGGGTGTCCAGCCACGCGATGCAAACCACGCATCGATGCTTTTGTGAGACGGCTGCACGAGGTCGCTGGATTCAACGGCAACAGCGTGAGCGCCTTTCCCCTTTCGCGAAGCCTTGGACGACTTGATTTGTGTCACACGCCTTCCTGCTGCGCACGGAGCAGACTGCGTACCGATTCAAGTGTGTCGGCTTCACGCGCTGGCTTGTCTTTACGCCACCGCAACATGCGCGGAAAGCGCACGGCAATACCGCTCTTGTGTCGTGTGCTCTCCTGAATGCCCTCAAACGCCAGCTCAAACACGAGCTCTGGTGTGACGGTTCGCACGGGACCAAACTTTTCTTTTGTGTTGGCACGCACAAAGCGATCGACTTCCTTGATCTCGGCGTCGGTCAGTCCAGAGTATGCTTTGGCGAATGGCACCAGCGCATCACCGTCCCATACTGCAAAGGTATAGTCAGTGAACAAACCGGCTCGGCGTCCATGGCCAGCCTGTGCGTACACGAGCACCGCGTCCAGCGTGAGCGGTGCCACCTTCCACTTGTACCAATCGCCGGTGCGACGCCCTGTGCCGTACGTGGATTCACGTCGCTTGAGCATGAGTCCTTCGGCTTCCTGCGCGCGTGAGTTGTCGCGGGCAATCGCAATGTCGTCCCAGCTTGTCTCACTGAGCAGTGGTGACAAAGAAACCGGCGCGCCAGTAGGCATTGCGGTAACAATGCGCTCAAGATGTGCGCGTCGGACACTCAGCGATTCACCACGAACATCGCGTCCCGCTACCTCCAGGCAGTCATACGCAACAAGGTGTACCGGAACATCTGACAGCAGCTTTTTGCCCACGGTCTTTCTGTTGAGACGTCGCTGCAACGCTGTGAATGGCATTGGCCGGCCGTCGCGCCACGCCAGCAGCTCGCCATCAAGCACGGTGCCATCGGGCAAAAACGAAACGGCGTCTTCAACTTCGGGAAATCGTCCTGCCAACAAGTCCTCACCGCGGCTCCACAAAAACACGCGCCCTTTGCGCTGAATGATTTGTGCACGTATTCCGTCCCATTTCCACTCAACTTGCCAATCCGCACGCGGACCGAGTGCGGCGGGTTCGCCGTCGAGTGGATACGCCAGAAAAAACGGATACGGTTGACTCCAGTCAGCATCGCCTGTTTCCTGCGAGATCAGCGTTTCGAACCATGGCCCTGTGGGCTCCCACTGTCCCATGAGCCTGTGAGCAATCACATCGGCGTCTACACCGCTCACTTTCGCCAGTGCACGCACCACGAGTCCGTCTGACACTCCAACGCGAAACGCGCCGGTGAGCAGCTTGTTGAACACAAAGCGCGCTGTTCCCGAGAGCTCGGCCCACGATTGCAGCAGCACCCCGTGTTGCTCCTGCACGCTGAGCTTGGCCAACGGGAGCAACGTCTGCTCTATCCAGTCAGCAAAGCCACGCTCGGTCTGTGCGCTCCCCTCCGGGACAAGCAACGAGATGGCTTCAGCCAGGTCGCCCGCCTGCGAGTACGACTCTTCAAACAGCCAGTCAGGGATGTCAGCGGCCGCCGCGGCCCACGTTCGCAAGTCGGGCGCGCGCACGAGACGCTTGGGCCGGCGACCGGTGAGAAACGCCACCGCCCAGGCGCTGTCTGCTGCGGGCGCGCCGGAAAAGTACGCGGTGAGCGCCGCGACTTTGTTAAGCGTGCCTGTTGACGCATCAATGGCGTCGTACAACGCGGCAAACCGATTCACCCGGTGGGTACCTGCGCGCTGGTGTCGTCAGCCGTGGTGTCGTCAACCGCCGTGTCGTCTACCGCTGTGTCGTCAACCGCTGTGTCATCGCCTTCACCCGCGAAGCGTGTATCCAGCGCGTGTGCGTCGTATCCTTGCTCACGCAGCCACCGCACCACCGGTCCGGTAAAGCCATGCGTGGCCCACACACGTTCGGCGCCCGTTTCGCTGATTGCTTGCTGCAGCTGTGGCCAATCCACATGATCCGAGAGCGTAAACCCACGATCAACGCCGCGACGTCGCCGAGCACCGCGCACCAGCATCCATCCGCTGGCGAACGCGGCCGACGATTTGCCAAAGCGTCGCACCCACGTGGTGCCATCGGCGCTCGGCGGCGCCACAACAATCGCGCGCGACCATGCAGGATCACGTTTGTCCACGGTGGCATATGCCGTTGCTGGCAGCGCGATGCCAGCCTCGCGATACAGCGCCGTCATCGTTTCCACGGCACCGTGCGTGAGAATCGGTCCGATGGACGGATCGAGCCCGGACAACAAGCGCTGCGCTTTGCCAAGTGCGTAGCCGTACAGGAGCGAAGCGCGGCCGGCGTCGGCGTTGTCACGCCACCAGGCGTTGATCTGTGCAAACACACTGTCCTGCGACGGCCAGCGATAGATCGGCAGTCCAAATGTGCATTCGGTGATAAACGTATGGCACGGTACCGGCTCCCACGGCGTGCACGTGGCATCGGCGTCTGTCTTGTAATCACCAGACACCACCCACACTTCGCCGCGATACTCCACCCTCACCTGCGCCGACCCCAGAATGTGTCCCGCCGGGTGCAGCGAGAAGTTCACGCCGTTAATGCTGGTGGTCTCACCGTACGCGGTGCTTTGCACGCGATCTGCGTAGCTGCCGAGTCGTTGCCGGGAAACGCCTAGCCCCTCATCAGATACGAGATAGCGCTGATGTCCCCAGCGCAAATGGTCGGCGTGCGCGTGCGTGATGACCGCCCGGTCCACCGGCGCCCACGGATCGATGTAGGCGTCGGCGGCTTCGCACCAGAGGCCGCGGTCGGTGAGTTGGAGCAGCATGATGATGAGTGAACGGGTGCGGTGCGGGGTTCCGGCAGGATTGGGGCTCTGACAGGTAGATTACCCTGTTACCATGACAACCTCCTCAATGATTCCCCGAGCCCGCCAGATGCAGCGCTTCGGCGATCGTCCAAGTGGTGCGCCGCGACGCCGTCGCTGTCACAGCTGGACCTCTGTGGCCGCCGTGACCGCCGCCGCGATCGGACT
>JBBSPO010000139.1:0-9570 GCA_038258695.1 Gemmatimonadales bacterium
CACCACCAGCGGCGGCGCGAGCCGGATCACTGTATCGTGCGTTTCTTTGCAGAGCACACCGCGCTGCATGAGTGCCTCACAGTATTGGCGGGCCGGCACGCGCAACTCGATGGCCAGAATCAGTCCGCGTCCGCGCACGGCCACGATATCGGGATGCGACAACGTTTCCAGCTGTGACAACATCCAGGCGCCCAACTCGGCCGAACGCTCCACCAACCGCTCGTCCTGCATCACGGCCAGCGCAGTGCGCGCCACAGCGCACCCCAACGGATTACCACCGAAGGTGCTGCCGTGCGTGCCCGGTCCAAAGACGCTGAGCACCTCATGTCGTGAGACAACGGCTGACACGGGATAAAACCCGCCGGAGAGCGCTTTGCCGAGCACGTACATGTCTGGCTTAACGTCTTCGTGATCGCATGCAAACAGGCGACCGGTGCGTCCGAGGCCCGTCTGAATCTCGTCGGCAATCATTAACACGTTTTCCTGCTTGCACAGCGCCGCCAGCCCGCGCAGGAAGCCTTCCGGCGGCATGATCACGCCCGCTTCACACTGGATGGGTTCAAACAACACGGCACACGTGTTCGCGTTCATGGCCGCGCGCACCGCATCAAGATCGCCAAACGGAACGCGCGTGAAACCCGCGGCAAACGGACCAAATCCGTCGCGGTACGACGCCTCCGACGAAAAGCCGACAATCGTGGTGGTGCGCCCGTGGAAGTTGCCGTCAAACACAATGATGTTGGCCATGTCAGCGGGGATGTTCTTGCGCGTATAGCCCCAACGACGAGCCGCCTTGATAGCGGTTTCCACAGCCTCCGCGCCGGTATTCATGGGCAGCACCATCTCCATGCCGCACAATTGGGCCAGCTCCTCGCAAAAGTGTGGCAGCTGATCATTGCGGAAGGCGCGCGACGTAAGCGTCACCCGTGACGCCTGCTCCGTGAGCGTGGCCAGCAATCGCGGATGACAGTGCCCCTGATTGACGGCCGAATAGGCGCTCAGGCAGTCGAGGTAGCTGCGACCCTCCACGTCCATGACCCACGCACCGTCACCGCGAGTGATGACCAGATCGAGCGGCTTGTAGTTCCGCGCGCCCCACTGCTCCTCAATCTCGATCAGGTAGGCGCTGGATGGCGTGGCGTGAATCGAAGTCATCTGCATTGGTACTCCGGCAACAGGAGATCGGTCGCCCAACAGCAATCGCCGGTGGGTGATTCGTGCTACTGAATCATGCATTGATCGCCATGGCAGCAACAAGCGCAACGAACTGGCAAGTTAGCGATACTGTTTGTACATTTCGCTACCTCTATCTGACGTTTTAACACTTTTGGACGAGTTTGATGGACGATACTGATCAGCGGCTGATCGCTCTGCTTCGCGAAAACGCCAGAACGTCGGTCGCGCAGCTGGCCAAGCAGCTGGGTGTTTCCCGGGGCACGGTCCAGAATCGCATTGACCGGCTGGTCGCGCAGCGCATTGTGCTTGGGTTCACGGTGCGCACCACGCCGGAGGCCGAGCCGCAGCGCGTGCGCGCCATGATGATGATCAGCGTTGAAGGCGACCGCTCGGACGCCATACTTGCCGCGCTTCGTGGCTATCCCCAGGTGCGGGCGTTGCACTCAACGAACGGGCGCTGGGATATTGTCGCCGAGTTGGGCACGGACAGTCTTGAGGCTTTTGATCAGGCGCTGCGCAGCATCCGGACTATCAAGGGCGTCGGTAACTCCGAGACCAGCCTGCTGCTATCCACGCACAAGCTGTGATCTGGCTGGTGACGGCAGTGGCCGGTACGCCGCGTACGTCCCGCGGTCCCCTGAGTCTGTACACGACTTTCTCCGCATTTCCCACGTACGTCACAGAGGCGGGAGCGCAACAGGGCTAGCCTTCAGAAGCACCCATTTTCCTGGAGGTTTCAGATGCGGATGCGTTCGATGACGGCGCTTTGCGCAGTGTTCACCCTCGTTGCGTGCGGCGATGACAGTGCAGGCTTGGCCCCGCGCGACGCAGGCACCCTGGTTGTCCGCCTCAGTCAGACGGCAACAGCCGCCGCGAACGAGCTGTCGGCAGCGCAGGCACGTGACGACGTGCGCAAGGTAATGGTGACCGTCAATGCGATTTCCGCCTTGCGCGACGGTGGTAGTGACAACGTTGACAGTGATTGGGTGCGCACGGTAATCGAGCCAGCGATCACCATTGACTTGATGGACTTGCCTGTCGACGGCGAAGGCGCACTCTCTCTGTCGCGCGCCGACTTTGATGACGGCAGCTATCGCAGTCTGCGACTGCACGTGTCACGCGCAACTATTGAGTTCACCACCGACGTACAGGTTGGGCCACGTTCCTGGGTGGCCGGTGAGGCGCACGAGTTGCGCATTCCACCGCAAACAGAGCAATCGCGGATCACAATCCCGTCGGCCGCGTTCATCATAAGGGATGGAGAAGCCACTGTGGTTGATCTTGTATTGCAGCCCGGGACATCGGTGCAGTCTATTGCCGCCACACCCAACTTTATTTTGATGGCGCCGGTACTGCTGACCAAGCCGCGCGACTGACGCGCGTCGCTTCTAGCGCTGGTGCCGCTCGTGCCGCTCGTGCCGCTCGTGCCGCTGGTGCCGCTAGTGCCGCTGGTGCCGCTAGTGACGCCCGTGGAGCAGCGGCACGGCTACTGCCGATGTCCCGCCACCAGCTGCGCCAACTCCATCAGCGTGCGCGGCGCACTACCCTCGGCCTTGTTGTTGGCGATCACGATCGTTGGACGATGCTTCGCGTTCAGCTCGGCAATGAGCGACGCCACATCAATACGGGTGGTGAGGTCGGGAGCGACGAGCGCATCAAACGGTGCGTAGGCGTCACGCGCTTCGGCGTACTCGCGTCCGTGACCAAGCATCCATCGAATGACGGCCGGACCGGTATGCACTACACCATGTTCAAGTGCGGCACACTGTACGGGAATGGACGGCATACTGGGATGGACGGTAAAACAGTGTGTCGCGCCGCCGGCGGATAGTGCGTGAGCATAGTGCGGGCCAAGCAGCTCCGCGTTCCGCACTTCAACCGCATACGCAACGCCCTGTGGCAGCGCCTGCAGAAACTCGCCAAGCGCATCGGGCAATGCGTCAAGCCGGCGCGCGGAAAGTGAGAGCGGTGGAAACTGAAACAGTACCACGCCGAGATGTTTGCCGAGCCCTCGCAACGCCGGCTCAACGACTTCTGTTGTCGCGTACGCGGCGTCAAGGAATCGATCGGCCGTGGGGGCCTGTGCGCGTCCCTGTCCGGCCATGCGCGCACCGCGCGGTGTTGTCACGGCCGCGTGTGCTTTGACCAGAAAGCGGAAGTCATCTGGCACCGCCTGCGCATACTGTTCAAATGCCTGAGCGCTGATTGGTGCGTAGAAGGTGCGATCGATTCCTACCGCACGCAGCAACGGATGTTGGGCGTACGCGCGCAATCCCTCGCGTGAAAGCAAACTGGACGTGTAGTCGCCTCCGTACACCAGCGAACGCCAACCGGGAAACGCCCAACTTGATGTGCCCATGTGCAGCGTGCGCGGCAACTCTTCGGCCACGGTACGGAGTGCATCGGATACAGACGCTGGTTCAACACCCCGACGCTCGCGACTTTCGGTGTTGCCGGACGGAGCACGGCTTGCGTTAGCTTCGTCGGAGGCTATGCCAAAGAGATCTGTTTGCACTGCACGCGATCGCTTCACCGCTTGACGCCAACGATCCCCACCATGGTGGGTGTGATCAGATATGCCGACGGATCGCGGGACCGTTCTTCCCACGCATGCACAAACGCGTCGCTTTCAAGATCAGTGATGAGTCCGAGTGATAACAACGTGGGCAAATAGTTTCGGAAAAAACTTGCTGGCCAGTTCCAGAGTGCACTTGATGGTCGCGCCACGCGCACGATCGGTTCAATGTGCTCCACGTCAAAGCCGGCCGCGTGCAGCATGGTGGGCAACTCGCGCCCGACAGCGAACGATCCACCGCGCTGCCGGACTGATTCTGCAGTCACCTGAATCACGTGTTCGATTGCGGCGCTGGTGGGAGCCATCGTGAGCGCTTCGTAGTTGGCGTAGTCCATGATCACAAACCGACCACCGGGTTTGAGTACGCGAGCGACTTCGTGGACAACAGCCTGAGCGTCTGGCGTGAAGCACAGCAGCCAGCGCGCAAATGCGCCGTCGAGCGTTCCCGATTCGTGCGGCAGCGACGCAGCGTCGGCCTCGTGCCACGACACGTTATTGAGCACGCGCGCGGCAATGAGCTGTTGCAACGACAACAGGAAGCGACGCGAGACGTCAACGGCGGAGATGTGGCCTTCAACACCAACGAGCTGCGCGAGGTCAGCTGTGGCGTAACCCGGTCCCGAGCCCAGATCAAGCAACTGCGCACCCGGTGCAAAGCGCGCGAGCTCCCAGAGCCGCGTTGTTTGCGGAGCCCACACCTGATGCTGAAAGCCAAGTCGGTGCAGTTCGTCTTCGTGCGTGCCCAGTACGTACTCATGTTCGTGTGCAGGCTCGCTTTCGTGCTTGTGCTCGACTGCACGCGGCTCGACGGCCGGCTGCTGTGCTTTATCGTCCGGCGTAATTTCCCGATTCATGATCAGCCAAACCGGATAGGGTCATCGCGCTGCAACAGACCCTCAGTCAAGACGCGCGCGTACATACGTGATTGTCCTGGGTGCAGTTTTTGCGAAATACGAGTGAACTTTTTGTCTGCGAATGCCAGACGAATGGTGCGGCAGGGCGCGGTATAGCTCACGATCTCAACAACTGCCGTGGCCCCCAATGCAAGCTGCGCACCGGGGACCACCAATGACCAGTCCACGTTCTGGGTGGTGATGTTTTCGCCAACGCTGCCGGGCGTGATCGGATGTCCTTCGGCTTGCAGATCGGCTATGAGTTCGAGTGGGAAGAGGCACACTGCGCGATCCGGTCCGCCGTGATATTTGCGATTGCTTTGCCAATCGTCCTTGAGACCCTCAAAGGTTAAAATCACCTGATCGACGGCGCGCTTTGGCACGCCGCCAGACGAACGAGACAGCTGATGTATGCGTCCTGACATTCGAGGAAAGATCGTGTGTGGGTCAGATAGGAAGTTGCGCGGCCGGCGAACCGGCCGAGAGACGGGATGATCAGGGTGTGCCCGCTCCCAGATCATTCCAGTGCAGGATCGCGTTAAAGCCCATCATGAACGTGCCCTGCGTCTGCCACCGCCAGAACGGACGGGTGGTGAACATCACCACTTGGCCCTCGCCGAGCGCCTGACTCATCACGGTGGGGCGGTTGGACAGATGCTCACCGCCTTCGAGCACGCCCGAGAGCAGCATATCGCGAGGGCTGGCCGGAAACTGCATGACCACGCGCGGTGCCATCCCGGGCAGGGTGTTGATGCCGTCGGCACCGCCTCCGAAACGCCCACCCGCACCCACTTTGGTGATGGCGCTGGCCGGCCACTGTTGCGTGGGGTTCCAGTGCGAGTGCTCCACCCAGGTGGCCATGGGTGTAGTGTTTTGATAGATGCTGCTTCGACGTGCTGCTGGACCAATGCCACCGCCACCGGCCGCGGCGCCCGAGAGTGCCGCCGAACTGCCAGGGCGGAACACGTTCACGGTACTCACCGGATTTGCATCGGGCGTAGTGGGCACGCCGGCGTCAAGCAGCGTACCGCCGCTGAAATAAATCGGCAGCTGGTTGACCTGGTAGCCGTACACGAGCGGGCTGGTCATGTCGGTAATCACGCCACGCAGCAACGTGCCACGATTCACCAGACCGGGCGCGGTCGTGGTGCGCAGTCCCGGTGTCAGGCTGTAGCTCGGAAAGATCGCCGAGGTGTTGCCCTCGGTAATGAGCGTGCCGCCCTGTTGCACAAACTCGTGGAGCATTGCGAGGCCGTCAGTGCCCAGTCCACCGCGCACATCATCGGTGGAATCGGGAAACCCGATGTCGGGATATTCTGCGGTCCGCTTATACGGGATGGGCGTTCCACCTGTGGGTGCACCCTGTCCGACATTGCCGCCGTGGGGCCACATGATGACGTCAAAGCGATCACGCAGCGATCCCATTTTGCGCACCTCGTTTTCGCCAAAGTACATGTACGGCACTTCGTAGTGGTCGAGCGCCGCGCGTACCCAGCCTTCGTTTTGCGTATTGGTCCAGCTGTGGATGTAGCCAATGCGCGGGACGTCCACGTCGTGCGTCTTTACAACAGGCGCGCTATTGACGGCAACACCCGAAAGCCCGAGCTCGGTGAGCAGCGGCTCAATCTGCGCGCGGTTAGCGTTGCGGATAATGAACGCACCGGCGCCAAACGAACGTCCTCCGGCAGAGAAAGTATCTTCCGCCGCCAGCATGGCGACGTTGGCCAGCCGATACCGAAAACGCACCAGATTGTTGTCGCCAGAGTTTTGAACAACGATGGTGGAACCGGTCCCGGTGACGCCGCCCGGTGCGGTGACATGCGCGCTGGCTGGAGTCATGGCCGCCTCGAACAGCTGCGGATTTTTCACCTCGTGCACGATAATGTTGCGCATCATCGGGAACGTCCATCCCGTGTCGTCATACGGTGACGGATTGGTGGTTGGGTAGTTCTGTACCGCGAAGTACATGTCGGCAATTGTGCGCAGCGGCTGGTCACCGCGAATGATCCAGTCACCTTTACGCACGTTCACCGAATCGAGCGTCATGTCGCGATCAGCAACATGGAACTCAAGTCCTTGGTCCATGAGCGCGTTGACTGCTTCGGCTGCATTCTGCTTGTGATGCTGCGTGGACGGGATCACCCAACCCTTGATGGGTCCGAGCTTGCCGCGATTGATCGCATTCTTGTTCTTGATCCAGTAGTTCTCGAGAAATCGATCACGTTCCTTGCCCATATTCCAGAGCGACAGGATCAGCGCCGACTGCTGAATGTTGGTGTTGGCGCGCGGTCCCCAGCGGATGTCATTGGGTGTGGGATTGGGGTGGAACCACTCACGACTCTGGTTGTAGCTCGTGCCGCCGAGCACGCGTGTGAGCGAATCGTCAGGCGTACCGTCGCGCGGTCCGGCGGTGCGTCCGCGTCCGCCCGACACTTCACCATCACAACCCGTGCCGTAGCTCTGCACTTCGTAAAAGCGGCCAATGGCATTGACCGTGTGCATCATGAAAAACATGTAGTTGGGCACCCAGCCGTCGTAAAACCCGTACGTCCACACGCCGGGAACGCCACGCTTGGTCATTTCCATGACTTCGTTTTCCGCCATCCACCACCACTCGTTGATCGTGATGGGGTCAATCTGCTCGTTGTACGGTCCGGTGCCGGTTGAGACATACAGCAGGGTGGCCTGTTCGTGCAAATCGTGCATCACGACCGGGCGCCACTCGAGATTGGTGTTGCGCACATGCTGCGTGAGCTTGAGAAACTGGCCCATGCCATCACGGTTATTGTCGTGTGCAACGTATTTGCCCCAATACGGCGTGGGCAGGTTGTTGCCGGTACGCACGCGATAACACACGCCGTCGAGAATCTTTTCGCGACCATCGGGTTCGATCACCGGGGTGATCATCGTGATGACATTCTTGCGGATACTGGCGATCTTGGGAGACTCATCAACCACCAGGCGATACGCCAGCTCCATGAGCATTTCCGGTCCACCAGTTTCGGTGGAGTGCATGCCACTGGTGATGTAATAAATGGGCTTCGCAGTCTGCTGCAGCTCCAACGCCCGCGCTTCGCTGGTGCGGCGTGGATCAGCCAGCTCGTGCATGTAGCCTTTGTATTGGTCGAGATTGGCAATCGTCTCTTCATCGCTCACTACAAAGGCCACCATGTCGCGCCCTTCTTCCGACTGGCCCATCACCCAGAACTTCGCACGCGTTGGCGCCGCTTTGGCAATGGCTTCGAGATAGCGGTGAATGTCGCGCGCTTTGGTGAGGTAGCCCGGTGTGCCAATAACCCGATTGATGCCTGGAAAGTTGAGTGGCGTGGGAACGGTTTCCGAGGCGGGCAGATAGTTGACCAACTCCGTGCTGATGCGCGGGTCGGTGAGCAGTTCACGAATCTGCGCGGTGTAAGCCTCATCAACTTTTTGTGTAGACTGGGCCGTGATTGTCGACAGCGCGACAAGGCCACCAGCGCTCAGCGCAACGGTTGAGCAGGCGGTTCGACGCAGAGCATCGCTAAGGCGAGACATTCATACTCCGGGGAGGTTGGAAGCCACACCGCAGTGCGTTGGCGACGGTGAAGCAGTCAGCGGCGGGGAAATCGGAATCCATGGGGCAATAGCTGGCACGCATTGACGCTGCGAGCCCATACCACAAGTGTACGCGCCGGCGGCATGTCTCGCTGCGGCGCCTACTGTTCCGCCAGACGAGACGCCGCGCCTTCAAGGAAGGCATCACGCCAGCTTTCCAGCTGACCAACCGTCACCTTTGCCTCGCACGCGACCACCGCCAGCGGCTCACCGCGCAGTACGCGCAGGACCAACGCACCTTTGGCGGCTGCGTCCAGTTGGGTGGTGGCCTGCCGACGCGCATCGATTGCGGCCACCACCTGCTGTACCAGCGCTCCGGCGTACTGCAGCGTTTCGCTGTCGGGCACAGGGTCGGTCACCAGCCGATCCACATAAAAGCAGCCAATCACGATGTCGGAAACAACAAGCGGCATCACGCCAAACTGTCCTATGCCGGAACTCAGTGTCCAGCGCAGTTCCACCAGGTTCATGGCCCGGTCCACCGGCAGGTACACGGGCGCCGACTGCCGCAACGCCGCGGCAATCGGTCCGCCGCGAGCGGTCATGGGAAAGTCGAATCTGGCCACAAGCGCTTCGACATTCACGCCGAGCCCCGCCCGGGCGCTGAGCCGGGTACGGTCGCCGTTGAGCAACGCCACTACGGCGCGATCAAACGGACCACCACGCAACATGGCTTCAAGCGCGAGCAACATGACGCTGCTCACATCGGTGCCAGAGCCGGGATCGATCACATTGACCACGTCCTGCCACAAGCGATTTCGCAACGCAAACGGAGCGGTTGAATCGGCACCGTCGGGGTCCACGACAGCCCACTCCGCCGTGGGCGTCATCGCAACGCCAAAGGCGTCATGCGCGGCGTCGCGCAACTCACGCAGGCGCAACGCATCAATTGACACACGAGCGTTGATGAAGAGCTCCCGAGTGTCAGTGAGCGCGACTTCGACAACGTCGCGCACCTGATCGCGGGTGAGCTTGATCCGGGATGCGTGCCGCTCAAGTACGGCGTCGACGTCGAACTGGAGATCACTGCCCGCACCGCTGCGTCTGTAGAGCGCATTGGTGAGATCGTGACTGAAGGCGGTGATGGAGGCAACCTGCGTTGCGGCCGACGTGGCACTGGCCCGAATGCCCTGCACCACTGCCTCGGGCATGCCCCACTGTCGACACGTTTCTGCGCCCAGCTCCTCGTACTGGAATCCGAGCACGGTGTTGACCGCGCGCGATGGCGAGTCACCATGATGCTCCATGCGTGCGTGCACGCGCGCATAGTCGTCGGGCAGGTGACACGCGATGAGCACCTCGCCGAGGTTGCGGAACATGCCGCACAAATGC
>JBBSPO010000140.1:0-9544 GCA_038258695.1 Gemmatimonadales bacterium
ACGCCACCGGAAGCGCCGCGCGAGCCTGCTGGAACTCGCGCGACTCCAAAACTTCGCGCAAAAACACGGTTTCCGGCGACGGATTGGGCACTTCAACACCTACCGCCCCCCGCCCGGGAATCGGCGCCACAATGCGAATGCTCGGCGCACGCATGGCCAGCGCGAGATCGTCGGACAGCGCAGCGATCTGACGCACCTTGACGCCGGCCGCCGGTTCAATCTCAAACTGCGTGACCGTGGGCCCGGTGGTGCGCCCCACCAGTTCGCCATCCACCTTGAAGGTGCGCAGCGTGGCCATGAGCTTTGCACCAGCCTGATCGAGTGCCTCGCGGCCGGCGTCTTCGCGACGCGGCGGTGGCGACGACAGCAATGCGGTGCTGGGCAAGTCGTCATCCATGGCGTTCATGGCGCGCGCGTCATCATCAACACCGTCGCTACCAAACAGGTCAGCTGTGACGCTGTCGTTGCGTACCGCTTTACGCGACCGCTTGCCGTCTTTTCCCGCAGCCGAACCAGCGCGCGCATCGTTGGTGTTAGCCATGGCCGAGCTCGCGTCCAACGCCGCAGCCGCCATCGCATCACGCGCCAACGCGGGATCAACCGCCGGCATCTCTTCAGGCTCAGGGGCCAGACGTTCCGCGAGCGTTGGCTTTGAGCTCGCAGTCTTTGCACTACGCGCTTCGATCTCACCATCCCGCGCGCCTGCGCGCACGCCCGATGACGGGGCCATCACCATGCGCAACGGATTCCAGCGCAACGTGAATACGGTGAGCGCGCTGGTAGCCAACACCCACACCACCCACGCGCCCGCCGACCCCAGAAACTTGCGCAGATAATGCGCGGCAAAACTGCCCCACAGACCGCTGGCCGCACTGGCTTCCGGTGCACCGCCACCAACCAGCGCAATGGCAACAGGTACCAGCAACACCGCGCCGCCCGCGAACATCGCCGCCCGAGTGGCATCGTGCGTGGACGTCTCACCAAAGCGCCCCACCAATCGAAGCGCCATGAGCAAGCTTGCCGCCGCGATCAGCACCGCACCCGAAATACCAACTGCCCCGACGAGCGTACAGCGCACAAACGTTCCCACCGGCCCGAACACGCCAGTCGCTTCGAAGCATACGCCCGATGCGGGCACACGCTGAAACGCCAATGCACCAATCAGGAAAACGGCAAACAGCGCCAATCCTATAGACGCCAGCTCACGCCGCAGTGACGATCCGCTCATGACCCACCTGTCGTAACCTGACGATCAGCATACGTCGCCACCACATCGGTGTGATCGCGTGCGAGACAGTGATCAACATCAGCCGCAAAGCCGGCGTCAAGCAGCGTGCGTGCGTGCGCCGCGTCGCGAGCAATTCGCGACACATCCGAGCCGTAGCGCGTGCCAAGCTGACGCGCGAGCAGCGCGGCGTCACCAAGCGTGACTGTCCGTTTTTTGCGCAGCAGTTCCTTGAGCAGCACGCCAGCACACGCGGCATCCTCAAGCGCCACCCGTCGATCCTGACCGGCACACACCAGCAGCACGTCCATACCTTTGGCGACGTGCGCGGCTACCACCGAAAGTGTCGCGGTCATGTTGGTAAAGCCTGCCACGTACACATGTCGTGCGCCATGCGTTGCCAACAGCGCGGCCGTGCCATTGGTTGTCGTAAACAACACCGTTTTGTGCTGTACGCGCGCTGACGTCATGCCCGCGGGTGAGTTGCCAACGTCAAAGCCGGCAATCGGCAGCGCGCGCCGTTCGCCCGCCAGCAATACCTCACTGCGGCCGTAGCGCGATGCCACATTCAGCACGTCATCAACGTCGGCTAGCGGCATGACAGCCCGCGCGCCACTCGCCAGTGCCTGCACGATTGTTGTGGACGCGCGCAATACATCGATTACCACCACCACTCGTCCTGCGACCTCGGACGGCGTCGGCAGCGATTCGCCGAGCAGCACGTCCGCGCGCATTACGTGGGCTCCTTCATCAACTCTGCGCCCTCAAACTCGAGGAACTTGGTGTGAACATCGCCCGCCATGAAGTTGGGGTGCTGCATGACGCGGGCAAGGAACGGAATCGTTGTGGTGACGCCTTCCACCACGAAGCTCTCGAGCGCGATTTGCATACGACGAATCGCTTCCGGCCGATCGCGACCCTGCACAATGAGCTTGGCCAGCAACGAGTCGTAATACGGCGGTACTGTGTAGCCAGCGTAGACGTGCGTGTCGACACGCACGCCCGGGCCTCCGGGCAAATGGAATGCGTCAATGCGACCCGGTGACGGTTGAAAGTTGCGCGCCGGATCTTCGGCGTTGACGCGACACTCGATTACATGTCCACGAAAAATCGGGAGCTCTGTGACCGTGAGCGGCTCACCAGCCGCCACGCGAATCTGCTCCTTGACCAGATCCACGCCCGTGAGCATTTCGGTGACCGGATGCTCCACCTGAATACGCGTGTTCATTTCCATGAAGTAGAACGAACCGTCCGTATCAAGCAGCATTTCGACGGTACCAGCGCCCACATAGTTGATCGCCTGCGCACCACGCACAGCCGCTTCACCCATGCGCTCGCGAAGCTCCGGCGTCATCACGGGACATGGCGCTTCTTCAATCAGCTTCTGGTGGCGACGTTGCACCGAGCAGTCGCGCTCACCCAGGTGAATGACCTTGCCCTTGGAATCGCCGAGCACCTGAAACTCAACGTGGCGCGGACGCTCGAGAAACTTTTCGACGTAGACATCACCGTTGCCGAAGGCACTCAGCGCTTCACTGCGTGCGAGCTGAAACGAGCGCGCAAAATCGTCAGGATCGCGCGCCACACGCATGCCTTTACCGCCGCCGCCGGCGGCCGCCTTGATAATGACGGGGAAGCCAATGTCGCGCGCAAAACCGAGCGCTTCATCGACATCCTCAACCGGTCCGGGTGTACCCGGCACAATCGGCACGCCGACTTTAGCCATGGCGTTACGCGCCGAGGCCTTGTCGCCCATGACGCGGATCTGGTCGGGCGTGGGGCCGATAAACGTGATGCCCGAGGCCGCACACGTTTCCGCGAACTCGGCGTTTTCGGCCAGGAAGCCGTAGCCCGGATGAATGGCGTCGGCGCCGGTGATTTCAGCGGCCGCGATGAGGCGTGGGATGCGCAAGTATGAGTCGCGGCTCGGAGCCGGACCAATGCACACGTCGTCGTCAGCGAAACGCACATGCAGCGATTCGCGGTCGGCTTCGGAGTAGACGGCAACCGTCTGCACGCCCAGCTCGCGGCACGCCCGAATGATGCGCAGCGCTATCTCACCACGGTTGGCGATCAGGACCTTTTTGAACATGACATGGGGCTGGGGGCCATCGCACCCGCACCACCGATGTTGGTGGGGCGCTGATCCGACGGGACTTCCCAGGCAGACACCGCCCAGGCCGCTCGGACCGGAACAAGCCGAATGGTGGCGACACGTGCCCGTTGCCGCTAGTGATGGCGCGAATTCGGTGATAAAAAACGACCCGCCACGGTGATCGCGGCGGGTCGTGTTACAGTCAACAGGCCGGCGTCAGGCGCCGGAACCGGGCTTGAACCCATCAAACGACTGATCGCTGGCACCGTTCACACCCTGAATCTTGAGGGCGAACTCGCTCGGACTGGACGCGTAGAACAGCGCATTTTCGTACGAAATCACGCCTTTGCTGTACCAGGTCATGAGCGACTGGTCAAACGTCTGCATGCCGTAGGCCACACTGCCCTCCCGAATAAGATCGGGGATGTTGAGCGTGGCTTGCAAGTCGCGAATCTGATCACGCACAGCCCCGGTGTTCACCAGTACTTCGCACGCGGGCACTCGGCCGGGCTGATCGCTGCGCGGCACCAGTCGCAGTGATACGATCGCTTCAAGTGCGTTGGCCAGCGCAAAACGCACCTCATTCTGCTGATGGGGCGGGTAGAACGACAGAATGCGGTTAATGGTGAGCGTGGCGTCGGTGGTGTGCAGCGTTGAGAACACCAGGTGGCCCGTACCGGCAGCCTTGAGCGCGACATCCAGCGTCTCCAGGTCACGGATTTCACCGATCATGACCACATCGGGATCCTGACGCAGCACGCGGCGCAGCGCCTGACCAAAGGTGACCGTATCGGTGCCTACTTCGCGCTGATTGATGTGACTCTTCACATCGCGATGCACAAACTCGATCGGATCTTCAATCGTGATGATGTTGGCCGCTCGCCGCTCATTGATGTGGTGCACCATGGCCGCCAGGGCAGTACTCTTGCCCGAGCCGGTCACACCAGTCACCAGAATGAGACCGCGCGGCTTGAGCGCAATCTGCTCCAGGACCGGCGGAAGATTGAGCTCGCGTACCGAGTTTGCAGCGTGCGCGATAGCACGCATGGCAAACGCCACGGTGCCTTTCTGCTGATACACGTTGCAGCGGAAACGGCCAATACCAGGCACATTGATCGCGAAGTCAGCCTCGCGCATTTCCACAAACTCGCGCAGCTGCGCCGGTGGCAGCAAATGCTCGGCCAATGTGCGCAGCTCTTCGGGACGAAGAGGCGCCATTGGCAACGGAATCAGATCGCCGTGCAGGCGCAACGTGGGCGGACGTCCGACTTTGAGGTGCAAGTCGGACGCGCCTTCAGTCACCATGCGCAGCAGAGCGGCCTTGAGATCGAGGCTCGCCGGCGCTGAAGTACTGGGTTGTGCGCCGGAGACCATCGTCATGACAGGGTTCCTAGCCGTTAGGGTCGATGCGGAAGAGCACTTGTCCGTATTCGATCGGCTGCGAGTCCTTCACATTGATCTCTCGCACCACGCCGTCGACTTCAGACTCCAGCTCGTTCATGATCTTCATCGCTTCGATGATGCAGACGATCTGTCCCTTGGCGATCCGGTCGCCAACAGCCACGTAGGCTTTGACACTCGGCTCAGGCGACTGATAGTACGTGCCCACCATCGGCGACTTGATTTCGAGAAGGGACACCTTGGGTGCCTCAGCTGCAGGCGCGTCACCACGTGCCCCCTCCTCCGCAGGACGCGCTGCAGGCGCTGGAGGCAACACCGCTGCAGGCGCGGCCGGAGCGGCTGCCATCTGCACGGTTGCTCCACGATGCTGCGGCGTCTTGGAAATACGCAGCTTCATGCCCTTATCTGACGAGATTTCGATGGAGTCCACGGAGGACTGATCGAGCATCTCAATGACTTTTTTTACGTAGCGCAGATCAATCATGTCTGGCGGTCTCGACAACGCAGTCGGGCGAGGGACGCGCGGCACCGACGTGCCGCCACTACCTCGCGATTTACATGATCTCCAGCAGGTCGCGATCAAATCCGCTGAGCACGAGCGGTCCGCTCTCTGTGAGCAGCACGTCGTCCTCAATGCGGATGCCACCCCAACCCGGCCGATAGATCCCGGGTTCAATGGTAACGACCGCTCCTACAGGGAGCACGGCTTCCGCGGTTTTGGCAAGTCGGGGTGCCTCGTGCACCTCCAAACCGATCCCATGCCCAAGGCTGTGTCCAAATGCCTCACCAAAGCCGCGCGCGTGAATGGACTCGCGCGCGAGCGCCTCGGCATCCATCCCGCGCATTCCGGCCACCACAAGCCGCGATGCGCGGGCGTTGGCCTCCTGCACCACCCCGTACACATCGCGCTGTTCAGCGCTCGCCGCGCCGAGCACCACGGTGCGGGTAATATCCGAGCAATAGCCGTCGGCGACGGCCCCGAAATCGATCAGGACAAAGTCGCCTGCCGCGAGCTTCCGGTCGCCCGCACGCGCGTGCGGGAGCGCCGAACGGGCCCCGGATGCCACGATTGACGGAAACGGAAAATCCTCACTGCCCGCATCGCGCAGCGCCTTTTCGAGCACGCCCGCCACCATCGTTTCGGTCATGCCCGGGCCAATCTGCGACAGCGTCAGCTCCAAGGCTTGCTCGGCCATGCCGATCGCCCGACGGATTGAGGCTACCTCTGTGGGGTCTTTGCTCTCACGCAGCTGCTCCACCACATCTACTGTGGGACGCCACTGCCACCTCCCGCCTTTTTCAAGCAAACGCTGAAAATCGCGGTGCACCAGATGCGCCGAGTCAAAGCCGACGCGCTGAACGGTGGTGATGGCCGCCAGAACGTCCCAGAGCCCCGTCCAGAGGCTCTGCGCCACCACAACCACACGCACACCCTCACCGACTTCGTCCTCAACCTGGGTGGCGTAGCGAAAGTCGGTGAGCAGCACGACGTCACGCGCCGAAACAATGACCATGCCGCTGCTGCCAGAAAAGCCGGTCAGCCAGCGGATGCTGGGCAAGCTCGACACCAGAATCGCGTCGAGATCGATCGCGGCCAGTCTGTCCCGCAGTGCGCTGATCCGCGCCCGGTACGGATCGGTCACGCGCTGGCGGCCTGATCACGCCGGAGCCGTGCCAGCAGTCCACGCAGGGCGAACTCATATCCTTCGGCGCCGAGCCCGGTAATGAGGCCAATGGCCGCAGACGCCAGCATGGAGCGCTGACGTTCCGGTTCGCGGGCGTAGATGTTGCTCAGATGCACTTCGACAAATGGCAGCGCCACGCCGGTGAGTGCGTCGCGCAGCGCCAGACTGCTGTGCGTGTAGGCGCCCGCATTTACAACCAGTCCATCAACTTGCCCCTGCCAGCCGTGCACCACCTCAACCAGCTCGCCTTCTCCGTTTTTCTGTGCGCAGACGATCTCTACTCCCAACTCCTGCCCGACTTCGACCAAACGCGCTTCGATGGCCGCGAGTGTGGTGGTTCCGTATAGCGTGGGTTCACGCGTGCCGAGCAGGTTGAGATTCGGTCCATTCAAGACACCAATGCGCACACCGGACTCACGAGTTGGAAAGCCCCTTCAGCCACTGAGAGAAATGCGCCAGATCAGCGCCTGCTGAAGACGGGCCGGCGGCTGGCGCCTCGCCCGACTCGGAAGCTACTGCGGTTTCCCGCGCCTGCGAAGCTCCAGCGTCACTGGCCGACCCGGATGCGGTGCCGGAAGTGGCCGGATCGGGGAAAAACCGGTCAAACGAAAACGCCTGGCCTGAGGGCACGGGTGGCACCGAAACCGGTGTGACCCGACCGCGAGCCGATTGTGTTTCGGTTGATGGAGCGAACATTGACGGGCCAGCCGCGACCCCTTCGCCACTGCCAAACGCGCGGGCCATGGCGCGCGCCGTCAGATCATCCGCAGGCAGAGCGGTTTCACCGAACAAGCTCGCCAACCCATCGGCTGGCGTTGGCATGGCCACCGTGGGTGACCCGGCTGGCGGTGTGCGGCGCGACACGCGCAAGCTGGCGAGTGCGGCAAATACTTCTCGTGCCGTGCGATGCGCCGGTGCTGCCGCAAATGCGACGCTTGGGACGCTCGCAGCGGGTGTGTGCTGAAAGACGGGAGTGTGGTGAACGACGGGTGTCTGCTGTGCGACGGGCGTGTGGTGAACGACGGGTGTCTGCTGCGCGACGGGCGTGTGCTGAAAGACGGGCGTCTGCTGCTCAACGGGTGTCTGCGACCTCATCGGCGTGGCTGACGCCACCGGCGTTTGCGATACCGCCGGCGTTACCGCCCGCGCGGCCGTAGCCTCCGCCTCTTCGTCGGCCAACATGCCGCGCAACTCCTGCAGGCGGAACGTCAGCACTTCATCATATGGCCGACGTGCGACGAGTTCTTCGTATACTTCAGCAGCACGCGTCAGGAATCCCTGCGCCACCAAGAGTTCGGCCATCGTTTCGGTCACGAACGCGGGCGCGGGGCTGGACTGCTCCACCGACGCCGCAGCGTGCGCTTCATCGTCTTCTTCCAGCACTTCCGCTTCTGCCTCATCGATTACGAGCAGTGCTTCAGCCTCGCGATCGGCTTCCGGGGCGGAGAGCCACGCAAGATCAGCGGCTGACACTGGCGGATCCTCATCGAGTGTCGCGTCATGCGACGTGTCGAATGATTCGCGCGCTTCGTCGTTGTCCGACTCGTCAGAGGGCTCACTCAGCGCATGCACAGCGACGGTATCGTCGAGCGATACCAGCTCGCTCGTGTCGAGCTCCTGTGTGGCCTGGAACGCGTCCTGGGTGTCGGTTTCGGCTTCGATATTCACTCCGATATCAGCTTCGATGTCAGCTGCGATGTCAGCCAACGCGTCCGCATCGATCTCGGCGGTGTCAGCCGCGTCGTCCGTTTTGTCAGCTGTTGCGTCGTGCTCAACCTCGTCCGCATCCATCACTACGTGCAACGCGTCATCAGCCGACTCGTCATCGGAGGGCCAGAACGCGCTCGCGCCAGCCAATTCGTCCGCGTCGACCGTTTCATCTTCCGCGTCGTCGTCCGAGGAGGTTGCTGCAATAACAATCGCAGCATCTTCTTCAGCAGCAACCGCAGCGTCTTCGTCAGCGGCAATCGCCGCGTCTTCCTCGTCAAACAGGGCAACATCCTGCTCGGCAGCAACCGCAAAGTCTTCGTCAGCGGCAACAACGACATCCGCCTCCGCAGCAACGGCAGCGTCTTCGTGTGCAGCAACCGTAACATCATCCTCAGCAGCAGGCTGCTCAGCAACAGCGGTGCTGTAGTCGGCAACAACGTCGTCAACATCGATGTCACCATCGTCAGTGAGAACGTCGTCACCAGCATCAGCGGCCAGGCTTGCTGCAACAGCAGCATTGTCGTGCGCATCAACGTCCGCATCAACGTCCGCATCAACATCAAGCTCGATGTCGGATGCGATGTCAGATGTGATGTCAGACATAATGTCAGCCGTGAGGTCAGACGCGTCGTCAGCCGCGACGTGCGGCACGATCGGCAGCTCGGCGTGCGCAGGCGTTGGCGTGCGTACGGTCAAGGCACTCGCGTCGGGCCAATCCTGTGCGACGAGTCCTTCCTCGAATGCATCGGCATCGTCCACCAGCGACGTTGGCTCGTCTGACTGCGGGGCTGTCGTCTCACCGTAAAAATCAGTTGCCGGCTCGGTCGCTGCGTCTTCGAGATCATGCGATGCAAAGGCGCCGAGGGCCGCGGTCAGAACGTCCATCGATCCGGACGCTGATGCAACCCCAGCGTCCTTCTCAGGCGCAGCAGCAGATTCAGGCCGGTCCGCGTCATTCGCTTCGACCATGAAGTCGAGGTCGAGCAGATCGTCCGATCCGTCTGCACTGCCCGAGGAGTGCTCCGGCTGCGAGGCGCCGGCTGCGTGCGACGGCGTATGCGAGGCGTCATCCAATGCGTCACGCGACGCATCTGACGTTGCTGACGCAAAGTGCGCGTACATTTGATCAGGCGTTTCAGGCGCATCGTGCGAACCCGTTGTGCCTCGCGCCTCGGACCCTGCGGCCTGCGACGGGCTGGGCGCCAGAAACGACGGGGTGTGCCACGCAGGTGAATCGGGCGACAACAGTGGGTCTGTCGCCTCATCATCGTCGGACATCGCATCCAGATCGAGCGTGGGCGCATCGGGCCGCACAATGGGTGCGCTCACGGGCGTCATGGCTGGCGGCGTCAGTCGCGCCGACAGCGTGGACAGGAGCGCGGCAATGTCATCATTGCGCGGATCGGCGTCGAGCACCCGCTCGTACCA
>JBBSPO010000141.1:0-9496 GCA_038258695.1 Gemmatimonadales bacterium
AGAAGTTCTTGCTGTCGTTGGAGCTGCAGCGCATTGATGCCGTTGGTACGCAAAACGCGAAGCTCGCCGAAGCCATTGCGCTGGCGCAACAGCGCATCGTTGTGCTTGATCGCCGCTAAACCGCACAGCTTTCTTTCTGGAGCTATTGCACCGTGCTCATGTCCACCAACCGTCTCAGACGCCTGCTGTCGGGTAGCTGCCTACTGCTGGCATTGCCAGTGCTGGGCGGTTGCTCGTACATGAAGCATGGCGGCGGTCGCTCGGTGGCACTGGCGCCGGGCGGTTTACCGTGGGGTGAAGAGCTGGTCAGGCGGTCGCTCATGCTGGGCTCGTACGAACAGGCGTTTGAACGCACGCATACTGATGAGCGCAGCATGCCCGATGATGCGTTGCTGCGCGCCGTTTTTCGTGGACAGACGGCGTATTACGCCGGTCGCTGGGAGGAGAGTGCGCAGGCGTTTGCCGAAGCCGATCGGCTCACCGAGGCGCGGTTTACCAAGAGTGTGTCGCGCGGTGTGCTGTCAGTGCTGACCAACGACTATGCGCTCAACTACGCACCGCCACGCACGGAGCGGTTGTTTGCGCGATACTACGCGATGCTGTCACGGGTGCAGTCGGGCGACATTGATGGTGCGACGGTAGAGGCGCGGCGTTTATCGGCGCTGCTGGAGCAGTCTATGCACGACGTTGAGCCGGCCGAACGTGCCACTCATGCGGCGCTTCGCGATGTGGCGGGTAGCGTGTTTGAAGCCGCGGCCCAGTGGAACGACGCGGGCGTTGCATACCGGAACGCTGCGCTGTTGCGCGGCACCCCGCGTGCCGCGGTCGATTCCATGGTGGTATCGCGTCCATTGGGTGACAGTGCTACGGTGTTGCTGGTGGTCGAGGGGGGATTTGTCGCGCACTACATCGCGCAGACATTGGCCATCCCACTCGACGACGGTGACGCACGGCGCGCACGCACCAGCAGAACAGCTCCCATCAGCACACCAAACGTGCCCGTTGTTTCGGACGCGGAGGCCGGGCCGGCGCTTGGTGGAAATACGTGGCCGGTGGGTTCGCCAGCTCGCGAGCGAACTGGTGCACAAACGCGCGCACAGAGAGCTTTGCACGGAACTGCGCACGAAGTGAATGCGAGTGTGCTGCAGCGTGTGGATCGTGAAATGGTCGCAACGCAGAAAGACACGACGACCCAAAATGGTACGTCGCATGTGTTGCGATTCTTGTCTGCTCTCGATCAACTGCCCGATGGCGGTGTGTTCGCGGATGATGCAGCTGGCTCGTCCCGCACGCGCTACCTCGGCGACCTCCGAGCGCATCGCACGTGGCTTGAAGTTGCGTGGCCTGGGCTCGTGCGACCCCGCTTGCCATCGGCGCCTGTGCAGATTGGACTGAGCGTGGAGCTACCGGCCAACGACACGTCAACTTCGGCAGACAGCGCTGATGGTGTGGCGCAGCGGTGGCAGCGTCGGGAAGACGTACCGCTGCGAGGTGCCATGACTGCAAATATCAGTGATGCCATTGCGGCCGATGCGCGCCGTCAGCGGGCGGCCCGGCTGGCTCGACTTGCCACCCGGACGGTAACGCGTGTGGCCGTAGTGGAGGCCGTGCGCGATCAACACGGAGAGTTTGCTGGCGCTGTTGCCGGTTTTTTTGCCTCGGGGCTCGAACGGGCGGACACGCGAGCGTGGCACCTGCTCCCCGGACGACTGTCGCTGTTGCGCATCACCGTTCCGGCGGGTCACGTGACGTCGCATCTGCGCGTTGGAGAGGGACCGAATGCCGTACCAGTTCCTGTGGAGCCCTTCACCGCCCGCGCGGGGATGGTGTACGTTTTAGGCGCTCGTGTGTGGCGTGATCCTGTGGAGGAGCCGCGCACTGTCGCCCGTGGATCCTGAGACCCGATGCGGGGTTCGGGTAGTGCATTGCTGGCGGACTGTATGGCGGAGCCGTACTTGTATTGCCAGTGTCCGACCGGGAGCTTTCCGGCCGGCCCAATCGTTGCGTTTGTGACGCACCAGTGTCGCGAAATGGTGCTGCCACCCTGATTCTTACTTCATGACTGTTAGTCAATCAACGCGCGCCGTTGAGTTGCTGTCAAAGGCGCTGCACCTGAACGTCGACCCCTCTGCGTGGGTCACTCTGGACCGTCGCCTTCGCAACGGGCCGTTGTCTCAACAACTTCAGCAAATTGGTCAGGCACTCGACGTCGCGTTTCTTACGCAGACGATCGACGTGTCTTCGATTGCCCGTGCGGTTGAGCAGCGTGACATACCGGTGGTGCTGGTTCCGACCAGCGACTCCAGCGATGCCGACCTGTTGGTGCTTTCTGAAGGTGAGTCCAAGCGACCCACCTTGTTTCTGATTGAAGCGTCGGGCGCTTTGCGTGAACTCGAAGCCCGCACGCCGGCCGAGATCACCGCTGAAGTGCGCCGTCGATTAGGCGATCAGTGTCTGGCAATGTCCCCGCTTGGGTTGCAGCCGAGTGCGTCAGTGGGAGGTGAAATCGAAGTCCGCGACGTCAGTGAGGAAACCCGGACAGAAGCGGAAGCAGCCTCGCACGGGTCGCATGCTGGTGCGCGGCTGTGGGAGCTCTTGTCGCGCGACAAGCGGGAAATTGTCATTGTGTTCTTTTACGCCGGTCTGGCGGGGCTGTTTTCGCTCACGATTCCGGTAGGCATTGGTGCCATCGTCCAGCTCATTCAGGGCGGACTGATTCTGCAGTCGGCAACAATTCTGATTGCGTATGTGATTGTGGGTACCATGATTGCCGGTGTGCTGCAGATTCTGCAGCTCCGTGTGGTGGAGCGCATTCAGCAACGAATATTTGCCCGCATGGCGCTGGAGTTCACATTCCGCTTGCCGCGTATTCGCTATGATCATTTCCTGAGCCAGGACTTGCCGGAAACGATGAACCGCTTGTTCGAAGCGGCGCTTATTCAGAAGAGTCTGTCGAAGTTCCTGCTGGATACGTCGCAATCTCTGCTAACGATTTTTTTCGGACTGATCCTGCTGACGTTTTACCATCCGTATTTTACGCTGGTGGGCGTTTTCCTGGTGCTCACACTTGGGTTGATTTTCTGGATTACCGGGCCCAAAGGACTCGCGACCAGCCTGATGGAGAGTAAGTACAAGTATCGCGCGGTGCATTGGCTTGAAGAGGTCGCGCGCTCGTTTCACGCCTTCAAGTTCGCTGGACGCTCGCAGTTGGCGCTTTCGCGTATGGACGAGATTCTCACGAAGTATCTCAAGTATCGCGACAAGCACTTTACTGTGCTGATGCAGCAAGCTGTGTCTATTGTGGTGTTCAAAACGCTGATCACCGGAGGGCTGTTGATCGTGGGCACGGTGCTTGTCGTGAACCGTCAGATAACGCTTGGGCAGTTTGTCGCGTCAGAGCTGGTGGTTGTGACCGTGCTCTCAGGTGTGGAAAAGCTCATGCTCTCGCTGAGTACCGTGTATGACATGCTCACTTCTGTGGAGAAGGCGGGGCACGTTACCGACATGCCAGTCGATGCCGTGGGACGGAGAACGCTGCCCGTTACGGCCTTGGGAATGCGTCTGGAATCACGTCAGCTTTCATATGGCTACAGCGGAACCAAAACGCAGGTACTCGATAACCTGAGTGTGGTGATTGAGCCAGGTCAGCGCGTTGCCCTCACTGGCTTTAAAGGTGCGGGGCGCAGCACACTGCTCCGCTTGCTGAGTGGATTGCTCGTCGATTACAAGGGTACGCTGCTGGTTGATAGTGTCTCACTGCATGAGGTTGACCGCGAGGCCATGCGCGAGCGCATTGGACAGGTGTTGTCGCTCACCGACTTGTTTGATGGCACCATATCTGAAAACGTGTCCGTCGGGCGCGCGCACATCAGTGAAACGGATATCTGGGAGGCGTTGGCTCTCGTTGGTCTCGAGCGTGAAGTACAGGGGATGCGCCACGGATTGGACACGCGCATCACCAACGGTGGCCGATCGCTGCCCTCGCACGTTGCCACCAAGCTGCTGTTTGCTCAGGGTATTGTTGGATCGCCGCGCCTGGTGGTCTTTGATGATTTATTCATGAATCTGCTGGCCGACGACCGTCGCCGTTTGCTCGCTATCCTCACAGATCCGTCCCGTAGCTGGACGGTCATTGCCGTGTCGCACGATCCGGTGTTGATGGAAGAGTTTGATCGTGTGCTGGTGATCCGGGATGGCAAGGTTGCCGCTGACGGTTCCTTGTCGGAGGTGCGCGATGATCCGTATTGCGATCGGTTGTTGGAGTCCCACGTGCGGGCCGGCGAAGTCGCGCGCGGTATTCACAAAGACGCACTTGTGCAGGGAGAAGCGTGATGGCTGACAAGCCCACACCATCAGGCAAGCAGCCGGGCACGAACGTCGAAGATTTCGATGCGGAAAAGTTGCCGCTGCACTCCTCCCGCCTGTTGTACGAAACCCAGTCGTACGCGGCAGTCTCGCGGTGGATTCTCTTCATTTTTGTCGCGATCATATTGGGCGCGTTTTTGCCGTGGCAACAGTTCGTACGAGGCTCCGGAAAAGTCAGTGCGCTCAGTCCGTCCGATCGCCCGCAATCACTGCCATCGCGCATTGATGGGCGTATTGAACGCTGGTTTGTGTCCGAGGGGCAATACGTGGCACGCGGTACGCCCATTGTGCAAATCTCCGAGATCGCTGATGCATACCTCGATCCGCAGCTTGTGCTACGCACGCAGGAACAGCTTGACGCGGAGCGCGCTTCAAATCGTGAAAAAGAAGCGAAGGCGCGCGCGCTGGACGAGCAAATTGATGCGCTCACCGACGTATTGGTGCTCAAACTCGAGCAGGCCGCGAATCGGGTCACGCAGTTGGAGGCCGCCTTCTTGCAGGCGACCCTCGACGACTCGATTGCCACTGATCAGTTGGCGCGGCGTGATTCTCTGTTTCGTTCACCGCTCGGTCTCGCCTCGCTCAATGATCTCCAGGCCACACGGCTGCGCGCGCAATCGGCAAATGCAGCGCTGGTGCAGCGAAAAAATGAGTTGCTCAATGCACAAATCGAACTACGGTCTCTTGAGGCTGATAACAGGGAAAAGGTAGAAAAAGCGCGCTCTGATCGCGCTGGCACGCTCGCCGAAGTGGCAAAAGGCGATTCAGAAATCGCCAAGTTGAGCAACCGTGTCGCTTCACTCAAGGTGCGTCAGACGTTTTACACAATTGAGGCACCTCAGGACGGCTACGTGGTGCGTGCCATGGCACAAGGTGTTGGTGAGCTCGTGAAGGCCGGCGCTCCCATTGTCACGGTGCAGCCGGCCAGGCCGAGACAGGCGGTGGAGCTGTTTGTCCGGGCCATGGATGTGCCGTTGCTCAGACCCGGTCGTAAAGTACGGCTCATTTTTGACGGATGGCCCGCACTGCAGTTTGCTGGTTGGCCGAGTGTCGCCGTGGGGACGTTCGGTGGTGAAGTGGCAGTGATGGATCAGGTGGCCAGCGCTGACGGTCGGTTCCGCGTGCTTGTGGTGCCTGATCCCGACGACGAAGCGTGGCCCGTACAGCTACGCGTGGGCTCGGCGGTGGAAGGATGGGCTATGCTCGATGAAGTGCGGGTGTGGTTTGAGATATGGCGTCAGCTCAACGGATTCCCGCCGGCCATCGGCGCCGCGCAAATGGCCGGTGCTGGCGATGCGCCCGCTGACAACAAGGGGAGCATGAAGTGAAGCGCACAGTACTGCTGTGGGGATGCGGTGCGCTGCTTTGCTCTTCATCGATGTCGGCTCAAACTCCCTCAAGTATGGGGGAGGGGGGCGACAGTTTGGGGACTCCGTATCCGTACGCCGTTTTTATTGCGCAGGTGTTGGCCGATCATCCCATTGCCCGGCAGGCCGATTTACTGGCGGAAGACGTTCGCAATCAGCTGCGCACCGCGTGGGGAGCCTTCGATCCCACGATTTCCGCAACGTGGGATCAGAAGAGGTTCGATGGTACCGGGTACTACGCGTACTCCGATGTGGCCGTCAAAATCCCGACGCCAATTGGAAGCGACATCAAAATCGGATTCGAGCGCGCCGCGGGAGAATACATCAATCCCGACCGACGTACTCCCAACGTAGGGCTGGTAACGGTGGGCCTGACCGTTCCACTCGGTCAGCGGCTGCTCACCGATGAGCGGCGCACTGCTCTCGTTCAGGCGCAAGCCGTGCGTGATGCCGGTGAGGCAGATCGCGTGGCGATTCTCAATGCGCTGGTGCTCAACGCTGCGCGAACGTACGGGGCATGGTACGAAGCGTGGCAGCGTCGCTTGATTGCATTGGAAGGAGTGGAGCTCGCCGAGTTCACGCGCAACGCGGTCATCGAACGTGTGAACGCGGGGTTCAGCCCACCGGTGGATACCCTCGAAGCCTCCCTTGAAGTACAGCGCCGGGATGTGGTGCGCCGTGAAGCCGAAGCCACGTATTTCGCGGCGTTGTTGACTCTCACTGCCTACTTGTGGGATAAAGACCTGCAGCCGTTGGCGCTGGCCGACAGTATGCGGCCAGACCTCATCGGCCTCGAAGCGACAGAGCTCACGTTGAGTGATGCCGAGAAAGTCGCAGAGTGGGTCAACCTCGCGCGGCAGGCTAACCCGTCGCTGCGAAAGATTGATGCCAACGTTCGCTTTGCCGAAGCTGAGCGTCGCTTCACCGCACAGCAGCTCATCCCGTTTGTCGAGGCCGGAGTGTACGCGATCAGTGAGCGTGGCACCACGCCACCCGTGTTTGAGCGCGCCCAACAGGAAGACAACTACAAGGCGTCGCTGGAGATCAAGTCGCCGCTGCTGTACCTCAAGGAACGTGGCAAGTTCGGCAGTGCCGGAGCCAAGCTGGATACACGACGCGCGGAGCGAGATCGTTTAGAACGTGAAGTGGAAAACGCGGTTCGCATCGCGGCCAACGATCTCAATCTCCTGGCGTCTCTGGTGAATATTCAGCAACAGAATCTTGCCCAGACGCGGTTGCTGCGTGATGCCGAACTGGCACGGTTTGCCGGCGGTGAAAGCACGCTGCTTGTGGTCAACCTGCGCGAACGTGCCGTGCTTGATGAGGCCGTCAAGCTGGCCCAGTTCGAAGCGCGTGTTGCCGCAGTGCGTGCCTCGCTGGCCATAGCCATTGGCGATATACGAATGCTGCCGGGAGTGCTGGGAACGCCGTAGATGTAACCTGCTCCCCGAACGTGCGTAGTGAAGTCCAGGTAATGTTCGTTCACTTTCGCTCCTGTGTTATATGCGCCAACTTTTACGCAGCCCGCTGATCACGGCCGTCGTCGCGACCGTGGCGTGCACCGTCGGGTACATGCCGCTTCAGGGCCAGTCGTCGGACACTCCGCTCACTGGCGCGGTGTCGGCCGGTGTGACACTCAACGTGACCCAACCGCGTGGCGCGTTTGACGAGACCACTGGCGTTGGGTTTGGCCTCAGCGGGAACGTGCTGTTTCGGCTCGATGAAAACTCGATCCTGAACTTTCGGGCGGATGTTGCTTATCAGAACTATGGCAACGTGCGTCAGCGTGTCCCGCTCAGCCCGAATCTCGGCAACCTGATTCGCGTCGATCTCAATACCACCAACAACATCGCCACGTTTCTGGTGGGTCCGCAGTTGCTCGGTCCCACGGGAGCCTTCACACCGTACGCGTCAGCGCTGGGTGGGTTTTCCGCGTTCTGGACCACCAGTTCCGTCGAAGGAACCAACGAACAGCAACCATTTGCGAGTACCACCAACTCCAGTGATTTTGCATGGGCCTATGGCGGGGCCACCGGCGCCTACATCCGTGTGAGCAACGGCGCACGTCCTATCCGTCTGGATCTGGGAGTGCGGTATCTGCGACATGATGACGTGACGTATCTGACCGCAGATGAAGTGCGCAACTCATTTGAAGAACAGCGGAATGTGCGGCCGTTGCGATCACGCGCTGATTACTTCACGTACTACGCCGGCGTGCAAGCAGTCGTGTTTTAGTCAACGTTCCGCGGGTTTGCGGCGTGCCTTGTTTACTTGCGATCGTGCCGCGGCGTGTCTTGTATACTTGCGACCGTGCCGCGCTGTGCCTTGTATACTTGCGAGCGTGCAGCGGTGAACCAAACGTCGGACTAGCTGTCAAAATCGCGTCGGCCGCGTTCACGCTTCCGGCTGGCGCGTTGCTTTTTTTCATCCAATCGGCGCTCCACCGACCCACGTGTAGGTTTGGTGGCTTTACGCGGAATGGGATCGGGCAGTGCTGACCGTATGATGGATACCAGTCGCTGTGCCGCGGCATCACGGTTGCGACGCTGACTGCGATGTTCACCAGCCACCAGCCGCAGCACGCCGGCGCTGTCAACGCGCCCGCTCAGTCGCTGGACCACGCGATCACGATGAGCAGGCGATAACGACCGCACGAGTGACTCGCTCACTGACGGTCGCCAGCGCAACTCAATGCGAGTTGCACTACGGTTGACATGCTGGCCACCGGGACCGCCGCCAGTCGTGGCCCGATACTCCAGTTCGTCGGGTGCGAGCGACAGATGGTGATTGATCACCAGGGCGCCTGTGACCTCGTCCTGCGCGCTTTGCTCGTCCGTCATGCTGAGTGCCCGATCTCTGCCACGTTGCTCACTCGCGACCGCCAGGCCCTGTACATGGATTTTGCGCCAACAGCGCGGACAGTGCATCGGGTGTTGGCCGATCTTCAATCGTCGGCGCAAGAAACACCGCCACATACTCGCCGGCAACGCTGCGATCTACCGTGTCTGCGCGGTAACCCACCGCCGCCAGCTCACAGCGCAGCAGTTCGTACGGCGTGCCGTGTCCCCAGGTGGGTCGATCCAGATCGACAATGACCACACGCCCACCGGGCTTCATGGCAGTGGCCAGATTCCAGAGCAGGCCAAACGGCTGGGTGATCTCGTGGTACATGTGCACGAGCAGTGCGGCGTCGAGCGTGGACGCCGGCAACCGCGGATCGTGTGCTTCGCCGCGTACCACATCGACATTACTCCACCCGGAACGGGCGGCCCGATCCGACAGCAAATCGAGGTACCTCGGCACAATATCCTCGCCGTACACTCGGCCAGTTTCGCCGACCCGCGGTACAAGCCGCGCCACGTAGTAGCCGTCGCCCGCTCCAATGTCAGCGATGTGCTGGCCTTCCTGCGGATTAAGTACCCGCAACACTCGCTCGGCTTCGCCGTTGTCGTCCCGGTCGTCCTCGTTGCTCCATCGCGGTGCGACGATGTCGGCAATCGGGCGTGTGGGCGCCGGGAAGGCACTGTCCGGGGCACCCGGGGGAGCCATCTCGCGCGCCGTGATAGCCGATTGCGTACCTGCTGCGGAGGCGGACGCGCTGTCACGGTCGGGTGCGTTGCAGGCAACAGGAAGCAGGGCGAGACCACACAGCAGTGAGGCACGGAAACGCCTGCCTCCTGCCAGCCGCGAACGCATGATGTTGACGCCGCTCATTGGGTAAACGGTGCGCGCGCCAGAACGCGAAGCGCCGCGACGCGCCGCCC
>JBBSPO010000142.1:0-9438 GCA_038258695.1 Gemmatimonadales bacterium
CAGAATGTCGGAGTCAACGCGTACTCCCTCGTGCCCAACGGTTGGGACACTGCGGGCAACCTGTCGCTGGTGGCTTCTCGCGGTACGGTAACGCTGCAGGCGGAGCACAGCGCGCTGGTAACCACCGAAGGCTCAGCCCGTCAGCATGGGCGCGGCATTGCGCAGGTCATGATGGCCGCCGCGATTTCGGCGCCTGATGAAGAAGAGCACCATCACGATATTCCAGGGCACGTGTCGCAGGAGTATCTGCCTGGCCTCAAGTCACCTGTTGCGGCCGATGCGCAGGGTGAGTTCGCCAACCCGTTGTCCAAGGACAAGGGGCAGTACAACCCGGATCATCCGACCAAGGCAGAAGCGCGTCGCTGGGCCATGACCATTGACCTCGCGCGCTGCACCGGTTGTTCGGCGTGTGTCACGGCGTGTTACAGCGAAAACAATATCCCGACCGTGGGCGCGTCATATCAGGGCCGCGCGTTGAGCCCGGTAACCTGGGACGAGCGTCCGGGTGCGAACATCATCAAGGGCCGTGAAATGGCCTGGATTCGCCTCGAGCGGTACTACGAGGGCAACACTAATACGGAAAACGAGTTCTCGCCTGATTTTGAGGCGCGTTTTCTCCCCATGATGTGTCAGCATTGCGGCAACGCGCCGTGCGAACCGGTGTGCCCCGTGTACGCCACGTATCACTCGCCCGACGGCCTCAATGTGCAGGTGTACAACCGTTGTGTGGGCACCCGTTATTGCTCCAACAACTGTCCGTACAAGGTTCGCTATTACAACTGGTTTGGTTACGGTGAGCCCGAGCGCAAGCAGTATGCGTGGCCGGAACCTATGCACTGGATGCTCAATCCGGATGTCACGGTTCGCGGCAAGGGTGTCATGGAAAAGTGCACCTTCTGTGTCCAGCGCATTCGCGAAAGCGAACATCGCGCCAGATCAGAAGAGCGCGAGCTCAACGCCGACGAGTTCACCACGGCGTGTGCGCAGGCGTGTCCGTCACGGGCCATTGTGTTCGGTGACGCCGCTGATGAAAACTGGAGTGTAGCAAAACTCGCGTATGACCGTCGTGCCTACCACGTGTTCGAAGAGTTGAACGCGTACACGGCCGTGGTCTATCTCAAGAAAGTCAACCACCCGGCGCCTGCGGCGTCGGCCACGGCCTGAGGAGGCGAGACCCGGATGGGCACTATCGCGCAACCGGTTGAAGGGCTTCGCCGGCCGAACATCGCTTCGGCCGACGTGCAGCTTCCTGCCGTCGAGAGCTACGAGCAAGTCGATCGCGAGATTATCTCGACGCTTGGCTTCACCAAGAAGTGGTTGTTGGGCCTTGGCATTGCCGTGTGTGCAATGCTCGTGGGCGCATCGGCCTGGATTTACCAGATTTACTGGGGACTCGGACAGGCGGGCTACGAGCCGCCGGTGATGTGGGGTGTCTACATCATCACGTTCGTTTTCTGGGTTGGTATCGGTCACGCCGGTACACTGATCTCCGCCATTCTATATCTCTTCCGCGCCGGCTTCCGAACCTCGATTTATCGAGCGGCAGAAGCCATGACGGTATTCGCCGTTATGACGGCCGGTCTGTTCCCGATCATCCACATTGGGCGTCCGTGGAAGTTCTTCTGGTTGATTCCGTATCCGAACTGGCGCCTGCTGTGGCCGAACTTCAAGTCACCGCTCGTGTGGGACGTGTTCGCGATCTCCACGTACCTCACCATTTCGGTCACGTTCCTGTTCATCGGTCTCATTCCTGACTTCGCCGTGTTGCGCGACCGGGAAACCAATCCGTTGCGCAAGCGTGTGTACGGCGTTCTTTCACTCGGTTGGCGCAACAGTGACCGCGAATGGCGTCACTTTGCCAAGGCGTATCTGTTCCTGGCCGCCTTCTCCACACCGCTCGTGCTGTCCGTGCACTCCGTCGTTTCCTTTGACTTTGCCATGTCATTGGTGCCGGGTTGGCACGCGTCCATCTTCCCGCCGTACTTCGTTGCCGGTGCCATTTTCTCTGGCTTCGCAATGGTGTGGACGATCGCGATTCCAATGCGCAAGTGGTTCAAGCTCGAGCACTACATCACGCTCAACCATCTCGACGCAACGGCCAAGGTTGTGCTGTTCACGTCGCTGGTTGTCGGTTGTGCCTACATGATCGAGTTCTTCATCGCCTGGTACAGTGGCGTGCGTCCGGAGCAGGAGTTCTTCTGGAATCGCGTGTTTGGCCAGTGGTGGTGGGCGGCCTGGATCATGTTGCTCTGCAACATGGCGCTTCCCATGTCGTTGTGGTCGCAGAAGTTGCGTCGTAATCCCACGTGGTTGTGGTTCCTGTCAATCTTCATCAACATTGGCATGTGGTACGAGCGCTTCGTGATTGTGGTGCCGTCGCTCAGCCATGAGTTCTCGCCGTGGCAGTGTGGCAGCTACACGCCCAGCTGGATTGACATGAGCTTCCTGGTGGGATCGTTCGGTTGGTTCTTCATGTGGTTCCTGCTGTTCGTGAAGCAGATGCCGATCATGGCCATCATGGAGCTCAAGGAAATCGTGGTTCCCAAGCGCAAGCATGCGGTTGACGGAGGACACCACTAATGCAAGGTGTACTCGGAGCTTTTCATGAGCTGGACACCACGGTGCACGCCATCGAAGAGCTGAAGAAGGCCAAGTTGGGCAACGTGACCGTGTTCTCACCCACGATTCGTCATGAGATCGACGACGCGGTTGATGGTCCAAATAGCGTCGTGCGTCGTTTCACGCTGGTTGGTGGTTTGCTCGGCGTATCGTTTGGATATTGGATTTCCATCTGGACCGGCGACTACTGGCCGCTGGTCACAGGTGGCAAGGCGATCGCGTCCTGGATTCCCTACACGATCATCGGGTTTGAAGTCATGGTATTGGTGGGGTGTCTGTCTACCGTGGCAGGCATGTTTATCAACGCTCGCATTCCCCGCCTGACCGCAACGGTCGGGTACGATCCGCGTTTCAGTGGTGGTCACTTTGGCATTTTTGTCGCCTGTGGGGCGGACAAGGCGCCACAGGTGGAAGCCCTGCTGCAGAAGCACGGTGCCGAAGAGGTGCGTCGTGAAGACTGAAATGAGAGCTATGTCAACATTTGGACGGGCGGTTCGTGCAGGCGTGGTCTTGACTATGCCGTTCGCGTTTTCAGCGTGTGCGTGGTTCAGCGATTTCAAGAACCAGCCGAGACTTGAGCCGTGGGAGTCATTCTCGGTCAACGTGAACGACACCATGGTCGCGCCTCGCTACCAGCCGCAGATGTCGGTGCCGGTGCAGGGTACGTTGGTCGCGGGTGTGGCCATCTCCTACACACCGGCGCCGCTCACGGTCGACTCCATGTCGTTCCTGCCCAATCCAACGGCTGCTTCTGAAGCGTCGCTGGATAACGGTCGCATGTACTATTCCATCAACTGCGCCATGTGTCATGGCGTAATGGGTGACGGCAACGGATCCATGAAGCAGCTCAATCCGGCGTATGGCTATTCGCCGAGTCTGCTCACTGAGTCGGCGCGTGGACGTACCGATGGATACATCTGGGGTATGTTGCGCAACGGTCGGGGTAGCATGCCCAACTACGCACGCATCGAAGAAGATGATCGGTGGGATGTGGTGAATTATGTGCGCGCACTGCAGGCCGGCACGGCGATCATCGGTCCGCACGGCATGCCTGGACAGAACGGCGCCACGGTACCGCGTGCGTCTGCTACGGCGCCGCAGCTGCCGTCACCGTTTGTACCAGCTCCAGTGCAGCTCACACCCGGCAGTTCTGGTAAAAACGCCGCCACTGAAGGTCGGGCCAAGATGTCGTTCCCCAATGGCGCGACCACATCAGGCGGTGGTACCGCGCACGAAGACGATGATCATGACGAGGCCGAATCGGCCCAGGAGACGTTCGAGTGAGCGGCGTTCATCATTACCACTATCCGTCACGCGAGGAGTTTCAGAAACGCATCGGTGACGCTCAGGTCCCCAAAACGCTCAAGACCGCGGCGCTGATCGCCGCTGTGCTCGGCATGGGACTGTTCGTTGTCGGTGCGATCATGGGAGAGCAGCGCGCGTGGCATGCGATGCACTTCAACTGGATCTTTCTGGCGTCGATTTCGTCAGCTGGTGTAGCGTTTGCCGCGGTGCAGCGCATTGTCACCGCACGGTGGTCGCGTCCCATTGTCAGGTATTTCGAAGGGTACGTGGCGTTTCTGCCCGTCGCGTTCATCCTGATGTTGTTGATTCTGTTTCCGGGTCGTGAATACATCTTCACCTGGGCGGGACGCGAAACACTTGAGGCAGCGTCGGAAAAGGGCCGCTATCTCAACCCGATGTGGTTTACCGTTCGCGGGCTGGCGATCTTCGGTACCATGATCGCGCTCATGATTGCGTTTGTGTATCGCTCGGTGCGCGTTGACGTCGGTAGCATGCCCAAGTTCACCGGCGCAAAGTGGGCTGAAGGATTGCGCCAGCGCATGCGGAAGGGTTTCGGTGAAGAACGTCGCGAGTTGCACGACACGCATCAGGCGCTCGGCAAGCTCGGTGTAGCCGTGGCCATGGTGTTCGGCTTCGGGTGGTGCATCCTGGCGATTGACTATTCGATGTCGCTCACGCTGCATTGGCAACAGACCATGTACAGCTGGATTGTGCTCATGGCCGGCTGGCTTGGCATGATCATGTCTGCCTCGCTGCTCATCATCTGGTGGCGCAAGCAGATGAAGGTGGAAGATCTGGTCACGGTCAACCACGTGTGGGATATGGGCAAGCTGGCATTTGCCTTCACCGCCTTCTTTGGCTACATCAGCTTCAGCCAGTTCCTGGTGATCTGGTATGGCAACTTGCCCGAAGAAACGCACTTCTACAATCTGCGACTCAGCGGCGCGTGGAAGTCCATCACCCAGCTCATCCCGATCCTGGCCTTCATCCTGCCGTTTGGTGGTTTGATCTCAAAGGCAGCCAAGGTTTATTTCCCCACGTTCATTCTCTTCGCTTCGGCGAGCTTGCTGGGCACGTGGCTGCATCGCTACATCGAAGTGTATCCGTCCATCTACGGAGTGGTTGATTCACTGCCGTTTGGTGTGTGGGAAATCGGCATCGCCATCGGCATGATCGGTTTGTGGTTTACGTGCTACTTCGCCTTCATGGATGCGTTCCCGAAAATGCGCGTGTTCATGATGACGTCTCCGTACCGCGATGAAGTACAGGTGCCGGTAGACCCGCGCACGATGGAACCGTTGCCTGCGCACGAGTAAACACGCAGCGCAAACGCTCCGGCATTTGCACTAAAAACAAACGGGCCGTTCTCTTTGCTGAGAACGGCCCGTTTTGCTATAACTATGAAGCGTTTTACCCCTTCCACTCTGCACGCGCAGTTCGCTATGTTGTACGCATGGAGGGGCGTTAGCTCAGCTGGGAGAGCGTCCGCTTTGCAAGCGGAAGGTCATCGGTTCGATCCCGATACGCTCCATGTTTTTGTGCCGAACGTGTCGTGCTCAGGCTCACATCGCCGACTCGCACACTTCAAGCCGATTCCCGTCAGGATCGGTGAACTCGCACCAGCGCACCGAAAGATCCTCGCGCAGCGGCGAAACCCTCACGCCGGCTTGCTGCAGTGCTGCGTGCGCCGCCTCGGCGTCCTGTACAGCAAAGATCGGGAATGCCGCAACGTGTGCAGACAATGGCGGCTCGCCGCGAACCCCTTCAACGCCGGTGGCTTCGCCCGTGTCGTTGCCATCGCCGCCGTCTGGCGCTGCATCGGGTATGCGCCACAGTGTGAGAGGCGCGCCATCAAGCTGTAGAATGGCTATTCCAGTGGCATCGTCCCGGTGGGCGGGAGTCAGGCCGAGTGTGTTTGCGTACCAATCAATGGCGCGGTCGAGATTACGCACGCGCAATACGACCGCATCGAGGCGTGAGACAGAAACAATCGGCATGTTGGGAGGCGAGAGACAATGACGTGGCGGTGGGGTGCCGGGAGAGTGACACTACCACTACGCCACTCATCCGTCAAATGCTGAGCCCGCTTGTCCGCTCAGCTGGCCTGTGGCATGCGCTCACGGCGCTGCACCAAATTGCCCGGCGGGTGCATGCGAAACACAGAGCCGAGTGCAGACAGCGGTACGGCCGGCGAAAAGAGGTGTCCCTGCTGTTCGACACAGTCCATGGTCATCAGGCGGTGTGACTGTTCTTCTGTCTCAACACCTTCGGCGATGACGTGCAAGCCGAGGCCCCGCGCCAGGGTGGTAAGCGCTGACACAATCGCCAGATCACGATCGTCTGTGAGCATGCGACTCACAAATCGGCGGTCAATCTTGAGACCCGTCAACGGTGCTTCCCGCAGAAATGCGAGCGACGCAAATCCAACACCGAAGTCATCGACCACAAGTTGCACGCCCAACGCATGCACAGCCCGAAGCGCAAGCAATGCCTGATCACCATCGTATAGCGTGGAGCTTTCGGTGAGCTCAAGCACCAGCGCGCTGGCGGGGCAGTTGGTTTCGGCAAGGATGCGGGCCACGCGCTGCTCAAACGCTTTCTCGCGCAGCTGCACCGCGGAAAGGTTCACACCAATACGGATTTCGCTTTCCGGATGCTCTCGGCGCCACGTCACGGCCGCCGCGCATGCCTCGCGCAGCACCAGGTCCCCAATGGGCACAATGAGACCGGTGTCTTCGGCCAATGGAAGAAACGAAGAAGGTGACACCATGCCGTGGTCGGGATCGTGCCAGCGAAGCAACGCTTCCAGCCCTACGATGCGCTGCGTTCGCACATCGATCTGCGGCTGATAGTGCACGGCAAGCTCACCAGCGTCCAGCGCCTCACGCAAACGCTGTTCGCGCTGATGCGCGATGGTCTCATCTTGCACGCGCAGACCAAACGCCGGTGTGGGCATGCGACCGCGTCTTCGGGCATACTTGTCGCGATACATGGCCACGTCGGCCGCATCGAGCAGCTCCTGCGCGGTGATGCCATCGAGCGGCGACATCGCACCGCCCACGCTGGCATCGACCCGTTCGTGGCGGCCGTCGCCGAGATCGACTGGTTCGCGCAAACAGTTCAGAATCATGTCGCGTACATGCGCCACGTCGAGCCGACTGTTGACGTCGGGCAACAGCACAACAAACTCATCGCCGCCAAGCCGTGCCACAGCGTCCGATCGGCGCACGGTGCTGAGCAGTCGCTGCGACACATCAATGAGCAGCCGGTCTCCAACCGCGTGACCGAGCGAGTCGTTGATGAGCTTGAACCCATCCAGGTCAACGAAGAGCAGGCCGGTCTTGCGACCATAGCGCGCACCAAACGCCAGCGCGCGATCAAGATGGTCCAGAAAAAGGTCGCGATTGGCGAGGCCCGTGAGCGGATCATGCGTCGCCCGATGTGCTGCTGCGACGCGTGCGGCTTCAAGCGCGGCAAGGTGTCGCTGCCGCTCCATGGCAAAACGCACCAGTCTCGGAATCTGATTCGGCAACGTGGTGTCTTTGCACAAACATTCCTGTGCACCAACGCGCAGCGCACGAACGGCCACGTTGTCGTCGAGGGTACGCGTGTACAGCAGGATTGGCATGGACGGCGCCGCACCGCGCACACCAGCCAACGTGGCCAAGCCGCTGGCATCTGGAAGATCGAGTTCCAGGATGGCGACATCCACCGGTCCTTCCATCAGCAGCCTGATGGCATCGGCGAGCGTCGTCGCGTGAAGCAATGCCATGCGCGCACCGAACGCCTCACTGAGCGCCAACGCACACTGCTCCGCATCGTTCGGCTCACTGTCGACGAGCAGGATGCGGATAATGCCGTCTGGGGAACTGACTGCGCTGGCTGACACGGAGAGGCGTCGAAGGGGGGAGGATCAGGGAGTGATCTGTCCTTATTCTACTCAAGCGTTCGCAGCAATCCAGCCCTCCGACAGAATGAGCAAATATGTGATGTGCACAACGCTTATATCTCACTGCTAAAGCTGTGACCGCTGTCATTGCCTGGTCGGTCACCTTGTCCGATTCTCGCGCGCACCCTAGCTTCCAGTATGACCAGTCTGCCCGCCGCTCCATCGGCTTCCGTGCCAACATCCGGCGAGTTTTCGCCACTGGTGGCCATGGTTGCTGTGCTCGGGAGAGCGAGACTGTCTGAGCCTTGGCCAACCACACTCTCGGCGCTGCTGGCCGCCGCCTCCGATGCGGGTGGCGTGCAGTCCATGGAGGTGCACGAGGGGCCGGTCCCCACGGAGGTCGCCGTCACTCCCGTGCAGACCGCAGGCGCGGCGTACCAAATCACATTGCCGCTGTCGGTCGGTGATACAAACCTCGGCGCGCTCCGCATTCTGGCCGACGATGTGGAAAAACTCGACCCCGATCGCTGGGCGCCGGTGGCGTCCCTCATTGCTGTGGCAACGCGTGCGGCCACGGTCCGCGAGTCGCTTGAGGCGGCGCTGTCCGATCGCGTAAGTGAGATTGCTGCGCAGCGCACTTTCATTGAGCGCATCGTTGACTCGTTGCCGGTTGGTCTGTACGTCGTTGATCGTGACTATCGGATTCAGGCGTGGAATCACAAGCGTGAGACCGGACTGCAGGGAGTCTCACGCACGGTGGCCATTGGTCGCACGATCTTTGAGGTGTTGCACCGACAGCCAGCCGCGTTGCTCAAGCGAGAGTTTGATGAGGTGTTTGCATCGGGTCGTTTGCAGCAGTTCCAGACTGAAAGTGATGCGACGGGAATAGTACGCACGTTCCGCGTTTCCAAGATTCCCATGCGACTTGAGGACGCGCGTCCGGACCGCGTCACGCATGTCATCACGATTGGCGAAGACATCACCGACTGGCGGGCCGCGCTCGATCGCACCGCGCAATCGGAGAAGCTTGCTGCGCTCGGCCAGTTGGCCACTGGCGTAATGCACGAAATCAACAATCCGCTGGCAACAATTGCGGCCGTGGCTGAAACGCTCACGCTTCAGGCGGACGATCGCGCACTGGCGGACGTTGAGCGTGGCGCTGGGGTGCCGGCCGGAGATCCGCGGGAGTTATTGCTGATCATTGATCTCGAGGTGCAGCGCTGCAAAAAGATTGTGCAGGGGCTGCTCGACTTCGGTCGCCCCAAACCGTTTCATGCCGACGACATTGATATCAATGCCGTAGTGCGGCAAGCGTTGTTTCTGTTGCAACATCACCCGCGCAGCAAGCGCGTTTCACTTGTGACAGAACTTGAATCCGCCGCCAGTCTGCGTGTGCGCGGAGATTCCGATCGGCTTGTGCAGGTACTCATGGCACTTGTGATGAACGCCCTCGATGCCAGCACGGATGGCGCCCGGATACTGATTCGGACGTGTTCACTGGGCCCGTCATTTCCTCATGCCATAGATGTCGTGGACGAAGGACACGGCATTCCGCGCGAGTCGCTGAGCAAAGTATTTGAACCATTCTTCACCACCAAAGATCAGGGCCGAGGCACCGGCCTGGG
>JBBSPO010000143.1:0-9422 GCA_038258695.1 Gemmatimonadales bacterium
CCCGAACCTGAACTGATCGACGCCGAGTTGAGCTTGCTGGCCTTCCAGCACCGCGTCCTCGCGCTCGCTGCCGACCCCTCTATCCCCTTGCTTGAACGATTCCGGTTTCTGGGCATCGTGACCAGCAATCTCGACGAACTCTATATGGTGCGCATGGCCGAGCTGCGGGGGGCGGCCATTGACGAGCGCGCGGGTGTACGTACTCCCGCATCATTTCACGAAGTACATGGTGGATCGGCCATCGCGCGACTCGACGCCATTGAGGCCGAAGTCGCTCGGCTGTTGTACGAGCAGGCCCGCGTGGCCGACGCCTGCTGCCGCGCGGCTTGGGCGGCGGGTGTGGGCCTACTCACGTGGGAGCAGCTGTCGGCTGAGGAACAGGAAATCCTGCGGTGGCGCTATCTGAAGGAGATCCAGCCCGATCTCATGACGCACGCCATTACGCTGAGTCCGGGGCATGCACTGCCCCACCTGCCACACCTCGGACTGTTTGTGGCCATTGTCTATCGCGATGCGCCCGGTGACCGCACACGCCTGGCTGAACACGAGCTACCTACGGATGTGCCACGCTTGCTCCCAGTGCCGGGACGCCCGGGTGTGATGATCGCTGTTGATGAACTTGTCCGCACGTTCGCGCACCGTTTGTATCCCAATGCGGTGGTGGAAGGGGCGTGGATGTTTCGTGTGACACGCGGGGGCGACTTGCCGCTCCAGGAAAGCGACAGCACAGACTTGCTGCACGCCGTGGCACGCGCAACCGAGATGCGTTTGCACAATCCCGCAGTACGTGTGGAAGTGGAACGCGCCATGCCGGCTTCTGTGAGCGCGCTCATTCTCGACAGTCTGCACCGCGAAGCACAAGGCCGGGACATGGAGATCACGGTGAGCAAACCACAGATTATTGATGGTTTGCTTGACCAGCGATGCTTGCAGACGCTGCCGCTGCCCGCCGGCCAGCCATTTGAGTACGCACCGCTCGGCGTTGGATCACCGCTGCCAGCGGGCGTGTCAGTGTTTGAGACGTTGCGTGAACGTGATGTGCTCGCGCATCACCCGTTTGATGGCTTCGATGAAACCGTGGTCAGGTTTTTGCGCGAAGCGGCACATGACGTGTTCGTCACGTCCATCAGTATCACGCTGTATCGCGTGGGCAATCCGTCGCCAATTGTTGATGCGTTGCTGCACGCGGCGGGAGAAGGCAAAACCGTGTTTGCGTTTGTGGAGTTGCAGGCGCGTTTTGATGAAGCCAACAATGTGCATTGGGCGCGTGCGCTTGAGCGTGCCGGTGGGCGTGTGGTGTATGGCATGGACGGACTCAAAGTGCACGCGAAAACATGCCTGGTGATTCGCGCTGAACCGGATGGGATCCGGCGCTACACACATGTAGGATCGGGCAACTACAACACGCGTTCGGGAAAGCAGTACACCGACCTGTCGCTGTTTTCGTCACGCGAAAGTGCAGCATCAGATCTGGCCCAACTCTTTGAGCTGTTGTCAGGCGCCACTGCATTGCCGGTTTCGCTCACACACGGTGCACTTCTGGCGCCCAGCCAACTGCTGCCGTCACTGCTGTCGCATATTGCTGGCGAAGCGGAACACGCGCGCGCGGGCCGGCCAGCGGGCATCACGATCAAGGTGAACGGACTGGCCGACACGGAGGTGGTGCGTGCACTGTATGCCGCCTCACAGGCCGGTGTGCCAATCAACCTGATTGTGCGCGGTATCTGCACGCTGCGACCGCAGGTGCAGGGGCTGTCTGAACAGATTCGCGTGATTTCGGTTGTTGGTCGGTGGCTGGAGCACTCGCGCATCTACCGCTTTGCCAACGGCGGCAGCACCGACTACTTCATGGGCTCTGCCGACTTGCGTCCGCGTAATCTGCGACGCCGTGTTGAGCTGCTGGTTCCGGTGCCCGACCCCGAGCACCGTGCGCGGCTTGACGCACTGTTGCAGGGCTACCTTGACCGTGACACTGCGTGGGAGCTGCGCCGTGACGGCACGTATGGGCAGCGCGTGCCGGGCGCTTATGCGGGCGGTGGCGGGGAGGGCGGCGGGCGGCGGGTGCACCGCGTGTGGTGGGAGTGGCGGGATGGACGGTAGCGGACGACCGATTGCAGTGGCCGGACCGCCTGAACCGGCCGCACCGCCGCGACAGGCGTAGCCCGCTGGCCACTGGATCGTCCTTGGGTGAGCCCTCATTCACCCGCCCATGCTTCGACTACTGCGTCGCCATCCGCTTGTTCTGGTTCTTGCGCTGCTTTCGGCCTGTTCAGCCGGAGACGCGCCTCTAGCGCCCGTCCCCCCGGCACCGCCGCCGCCAGCCGCGGAGCCGCTTCCGCCCGGAACGCTGGTGCTGGAGATCAACGGTTTGCCAGTAGGCACGAACGCTGATGTCAGCGTCACGGGCAGCACCTTCTCACGGACGGCAAGTGCGTCCAGTTCGTGGAGCGATGTTCAGGCTGGTCGCTACACCGTGCGTGTGCGGACTGCGCGTGGTGTGCAAGGTTCATTTGCCCCCGATTCGGCGTCGTTCATCGTGGACGTGTTGTCAGGCGGTCCGCCGACGGTTGTGCGTATTGGCTATCGGGCGCTGGCTTCGTCGCTGGCGGTGCAACTCTCGGGCGTGCCCGGGGGCGCCGAGGCGCCGGTACGCGTGCTGTCGCCCAGCGGCGATACGGTGGCCGTGCCGACGTCACGTGTACTCACAGACAGTGCGCGTGGTGTGTGGCGGGTATTCGCTGACACGTTGGCGTTTGGTGGTGTGCGATACGCACCAACTCCGTTGGCAGTTGACGCCGGTGTGTTGCACGGTGATACGGCCACGGTGCCAGTGGTGTTTGCGGTCGCCAGCGGCTCGTTGGCACTGGCGTTTACGGGATTGCCGGACGGAGTCAATCCACAATCACGCGTTGAAGGACCAAACGGTTTTGCGCAGGTCATCAGCGCCACGTCAACACTCACCGGGCTCACACCCGGCGACTACCGCGTGATCACATCAAGCGTAGCGGTGGGAAGTGTAGAGTACGCGCCCGACGCTGACACACTGCTGCGGACCGTATCAGCGTCGCTGGTCGCGGCACCTGCATCGGTGCAGTATCGCGCGCAGGTGGGACAGCTGGTGCTGACAATCAATGGATTACCGTCGGGCGCGACGCCCAACATTACCGTTGCCGGTACACCCGGTACGTACAGCGTGGCCGGCGATACTACGTTCAGCGCACTACCACGTGGCATGTACACCGTGTCGGCGCTGCCGCTGATTTTTGAAAACGTGTACTACGCACCCGGCAGTGCATCAACCAGCGTGATGCTGAACACGGGTGATTCGCTGCACTTGGACGTGGTGTATTCCAAAAGCGCCGGTACACTGTCGTTTACCGTGGCCGGGCTGCCAGCTGGCGTGCCGGCGCACGTGAATCTTTCGGGCCCCAACGGCTTTGCTGCGTCTGTTCCGGCCAGCCGGTCGTTCACCGATCTTGTACCAGGCGATTACTTCGTATCGGCAAACGATGTGATGAGCGGCGGCAGCACCTTTGCTCCCAACCCTCGCACGTTCAAGGTGACTGTTGAGGTGAACGCCACCGCGTTGGCAACGGTCTCGTACGCGGCGCCGAGCCGCAATTTTGCGATTCAGCAGGTGCACGTGACGCAGGCTACCCAGCGATTTGATGGCACGTTACCTCTGGTTGCCGACCGGGACGCATTGTTAAGGGTGTTTGTGACGGCCAACAGTGCCAACACGGCCAAGCCGGATGTGCGCGTGCGTGTGTACGATGGCAGTACGCTGTTAAGCACAACAGTTATTGCAGCGCCGGAGGCAAGTGTCCGACAGTCGCTGGCACCCACGGTGCTCGCGTCGAGCTGGAACATGATTGTGCCAGCACAGCACATGCGCGCCGGGCTTCGCGTGCTCGCCGAACTCGACCCGCAATCGTTGTTGCAGGAAGCGGAGCGCGAGGACAATGTGTGGCCGCAAAGCGGATCGCCTCAAGCGCTTGCCACGTACACCGTGCCGTCATTTCGCGTACGATTTGTCCCTGTGGTGATTGGTGCGCTCACCGGCAACGTCAGCAGCTCCAACACCGAATCGTTCCTGGAAAGTGCGCGCCTCATGTTCCCGCTCAACGACATCAGCGCCGATGTGCGGGCACCGTTTACGTCGAGCGCGACGGAGTTGCAGGCCAACGACGGCAATGGCAACTGGCTTACGGTGTTGAGCGAAATCAACGCGCTGCGTGCCACCGACAACGTTGCGGAAGGCACGCATTATTACGGCGTAGTAGGTACCACGTACAACAGCGGCGTAGCCGGCTACGGCTACCTGCCTGGTCGTGCGGCGATTGGTTGGGACAAAATGCCCAGTGGCGATGGCGTTGCAGCGCACGAATGGGGGCACAACTTTGGTGTGTTCCACGCACCGTGTGGTACCTCGGGGGACCCGCGCTATCCGTACGCCAATGCAGACATCGGTCAGGTGGGTTGGAACGCCGTCAGCAATACACTGGTGCAGCCCAGCGCCAAAGATCTGATGAGCTACTGCAGTAACACCTGGATCAGCGACTTCACGTGGTCGGCGGTGATGCAGTATCGCGGCACGTCATCAATGCTGGCGGCCAACAGTGCGGCATCAGTTGGCAGCAGTACACCTGAAGAGGGTCTGCTGGTGTGGGGACGTGTAGTGGACGGTCGCATCACGCTTGAACCGGCGTTCCGTGTGCGTGCGCCGCTGTCGCCAAACGTGCAAGGCACGCACCGTGTACAGCTGCTGGACGATAGTGGCAGCGTTCTGGCCAGTGTTGGTGTGATGGCCACACGCGTTGACCATGCAAGCGATCGTGACGAGCGACATTTTGCGGTGGTCGTGCCGTTCCGTCAGGCGATGGCCGCTCGGCTGGCTGGCGTGCGGGTGCACGATGTTCGTACCCCTGTGGTTGGAGTGACCCGGGCGAGCGGCGTGCTGGCGCAACTGGATGCGCAGGAGCGCGCCCAGGACACAGTGCTGCAAAAGCTGCCACCGGGCGAACGGCGTCGTGCGCAGACCAGCGCACAGCCGGCATATGCAGCGGCGGCCAGCGCGGTAGTTGATCCGGCCGCCGAAGTGAACAGCGTCTCCGCCACGACCTCGCGCATCGCGTGGCGCAATCGCGCGTACAGCATGGCCATGGTGCGCGATGCGCAGTCTGGCGCCATCCTGGGTTTTGTTCGTCGATCGGGAGACGCGGTGCTGACAAACGGACGCCCGGTGGAAGTGGTCTTCTCCGATGGCGTCCGGTCAGAAGTGCGTCGTTAATGAGCAGCTTTATTCGAGCGGCTTGAGGTTGGCCAGAATCTCGTTGCGATGGGGCTCGAGGAACGGTGCGAGCACCACCTTCTCGCCCAGTGTTTCTGCGTCTTCGTCTACCGCAAAACCTGGTCCGTCTGACGCGAGCTCGAACAGGATGCCGTTGGGCTCACGGAAGTACAGACTACGGAACCAGTAGCGGTCCACCTTGCCGCTGTTTGGAATGCCGATGGTGTTGAGGCGGTCGGCCCACGCATCGTAGTCCGCATCGGGCACACGAAACGCCACATGATGCACACCACCGGCGCCCTGTCGGGCAGCCGGCATTCCGCGTTGCACCGCCACATGTAACTCCGCACCTGCACCTCCGTCACCCATCTCGTACACGTGCACCGTGTGTGCGGCGTTGTCAGCATGCGCATAGGTGCGCACGGCGCGCATTCCCATCGCGCGCTGCAGTACCGCGTCAGTGGGGCCCAGATCGGGCACACTCAAGGTGATCGGACCGAGGCCTCGAATCTGGTGCGTGGCCGGAACCGGACTCTGCTCCCACGGATGCGATTCGCCTCCATTGCCGTCGTCAACCAGTGTGAGACGCTGTCCTTCGGCGTCTTCAAAATCGAGCGAGAGCCGGCCGTCGCGTTCAACAATCGCGTCGCTCGTGATGCCGTTCTCTGTGAGGTGGTCTTTCCACCACGTGAGCGATTCCGCACCGCCCACACGCAGCGCAGTCCGCGAGATGCTGTGCGTACCGCGCCGCTCACCGGGCACCGGAAAATCGAAAAAGGTGAGGTCCGAGCCCGGTGACCCGACCTTGTCGGCGTAAAAGAGGTGATAGGCGCTCACGTCATCCTGATTGACGCTGCGCTTGACCAACCGCATGCCCATGGTGCCGGTGTAGAACTGAAAGTTGTCGCGGATCCGGGCCGAGATAGCGGTCAGGTGATGAATGCCTGTGAGTTGCATGGATACGTTCCTCGGGGAAAGGCCGTGCAGTCAATCCGCACAGCCGCGTTGCATTTATCTTAGCGCTGAGACAAATGCTACGCAACCCCGGGTTGCTGTCTTTGACCCCGGCTTTATGGCCAGGGCAGGATGAGCACCGGGAATCGGGGGCGTGCGGCCGGCTCGTCACTGCCGTCCATAAACCGCTGGATATCGCGGGCCGCAGCGGCACGATGCGCACTGACCGCGTCGGTGCCGGCTGGTGTCTGCTCCAACTGTGCGTGCAAGCGCAACAGGTGCGCCTGAGCTACGGCGCGCACATCAGGCATGGCCCGCGCATTGCCGCCCAGGTCGAGCAGTGCGTCAAGGGCCGCGCGCTGCGCCACACGCTGATACGCTGACTGCGCGGGCGACGCCGCCGGCGCTCCCCAGATACGATCGAGCGTGGTGCGAATGACTTCATCAAGCGTGAGCGCATTCGGATCGCGCGTTGACAACACCACCAATCGCGCAGCCCGCTGTGCATCCAACAACCCGTTTACTACCTCGGTGGCCAGTCCACCGGCCAGCGTGAGTGGGTCGAAGGCGGTACCGGCGGAACCGTCAATCCACGTCATCTCCCCACTCATGCCAGGCGGTGACGGCGGAATCATGGCACTGACGCGTGTCGGCACTTCGAGCGCTGCGGGACTGATAGCGTCCAACGCCATGGTGAGCGCACGACGCTGATCGGCGACTGGCACAACCGTGGTTGGCGTCTGGCCATCACCACGCAGTGCGTAGCGGAAATCCATACCACCGACATTCTTGATCAGTCCTTCGAGCGAATAGCGATGATGCAAATACACATGCGCAAATCGCATGTTGAGCAAGTGCATGGGCTCACCGGGCTTGATCGCGCGCTCGTCAAACTTGGCCAACAGCACGCGTCGCACGTCGGCAGTGCGCGTCACAGCGTCGAACATGGTGGCGCCTTCCACCCAGCGCGTGACTTCGGGAATAGAGCCGTTGGGGCCAGCGTGCGCGTCGCCCACAAAGCGCATGTTACGCGTGAGCATTTCCTGCACCACGGCAGCGTTGCCCTCCCGTTCGGCGGTGGCGTTGGGATACCAGCGATAGCCGTAGCGAATCGCCAGCGAGTCCCACGCACCGGGCCCGTCACGATAGGCGTTGCGCAAATCGGGTGTGCCATCACCGGCCAGCGTGATGAGCGGAACGGGATAGTCCATCACCGACGTGCGCCCTTGCGCCGACGCAATGAAGTTGTGAGCCAATCCAAGCGTGTGTCCGATTTCATGCGCGGTGTGTTGCTTGCGACGCGCCATGGTGAATGTCTCTGCATCCACATTGGGACCATTGGGGCCCGACGCCGGCACAGTGCCGGCCCAGATGTTGTAGTCAATGAGCGAACGCCAGGCATCCATGCGCACAATGCTGCGTACGATTTCGCCGGTGCGCGGATCGCTGTAGCTCGGACCGACGGACGGGCCGGGTCCGGTGCGATGAATCCAGTACAACATGTTGTAACGCGCGTCCATGGGATCGGCATCGGCGGGCAGATCACGCACAGTGAAAGCGTTTTTGAATCCTGCCGCTTCGAATACCTTGCCCCACCAGTTGCCGCCCTCGCGAAATGCTTCACGATACGGCGCCGGAATTCCGGGATCGAGGTAGTACACAATTGGATTCACCGGCTCCACCAACTCGCCGCGCAAGTAGGCCGCCGTATCACTCGGCACCATGCGCCAGCGATTGATGTAGGCGTCACGGTAGTTTTGATCAAAGCCCTGCGACAGATCGGCGAATCCGGTGCTGAAGTAGCCTGCACGCGGATCGAAGGCACGCGGCTTGAAGCCTATGTCGTCGGGCAGTACGACCAGCGAATGATGCTGCTCCATGGTAAGCGCGCGTGCGTCGGGTGCCACGCGTCGTGCCGCGGCAGCGGGTGCGTCGCTGGCAAAGGTGAGTACCGCGTGCACTTCGACGTTGCGCGGAAAGCTTTTAGTGCGTGCAGCATCAAACCAGCTGCGCTGCGCGTCAACGCGGTATGATCCGCCACCCTGTCCACGTAGTCCGTCGGCTACGCCGTACACGTCAGAAAGAAAAAACGATGTGGCGTCGACCGTGACCACGCCGTTGTTCTCGCTCTCGACGCTGAACGACTGAATCACTGACGTTGGGAAGGCCTCACGCGCTGCGCGTTCGCCAGCGGCATCGGCCGACGTGGCGCGGATGTCAAGATTGTCGCGCACCATGAGAATGCGCGCACCACGACGCTCAAGGCGCACTACAAAGTTGGCGCCCAGCTGACCGCGATCGAGTGAACCGGTGCCGAGTCCGGTGGCGAGTGTGTTCTGGTAGAGAAAGTCGCGACCGAGTTGGGCCACGGGTATTTCCAGAAACAGTTTGTTGCGGGTTTCGTCAACGCGCACGCGGAGGAACTCGTTGTCCTGCGTGGGGGTTGAATGGGGCAATGCGAAGACGTCGACGACGGCGTCGTGCGCTATTGCCATTAGCGGTGTGAAGGACGCAGTCGACCCGTTGGTGGCTGCCATGAGCGGTGTGGCATAAGCCGTCAGCGCCGCGGCACACAACACCAGGGCGGCACATGCCGGACGACGCGTCCCGGTGAAAGACGGCCGGCTGTTCATTTGAACTTTTGCATTGGTCATTGCGGATCTCATCGTGGAATGGCGAACGACTCCGGAGCAATCAGACATCGTCGTGGGCGGGCTGGGCGGCGTGCGCAGCCATTACGGCCTGCGCGGCTTCAGCGGGGTCATCGGTGAGCATGATCAGGTCGAGATCGCCGGCGGAGATTTTTCCTTCCCCGACCAGGCGCGACTGCATCCAGCGAATGAGGCCGGCCCAATAGTGGCGGCCAAAGAGAATGACCGGGAACTGATAAATCTTGCCGCACTGAATGAGCGTGAGGGCTTCGAAAAACTCGTCAAGCGTTCCAAAGCCACCGGGAAAAATGATAAAGGCATTGGAGTACTTCACAAACATGGTCTTTCGTACAAAGAAGTAGCGGAAGTTCACCAGCGTATCGACGTACGGATTGGCACCCTGCTCGAAGGGCAGCTCAATGTTGCAGCCGATGCTTTGCCCGCCCGCGTCTTTGGCCCCGTGATTGGCCGCTTCCATGATACCCGGACCGGCGCCGGTGATAATGGCAAAGCCCTGCTCCGCCAGC
>JBBSPO010000144.1:0-9395 GCA_038258695.1 Gemmatimonadales bacterium
ATCGGCCAAGCAGCGCACGACCGCACTCAGTGTCGCGCACAGGCAAAGCCACTCATCGTTGGTTTGTGGCATGTTGCGCGCGGGCAACGAGTCGCGCGTGCCAGCAAACGCCTGCATTGGGGTGCTGCACAGCCCGGCCGAGCGTTCGTGTCTGACCAGTTGCAGCGCACCGTGGTATGACGCGTGTTGACCGTGCGTGGCGGTGAGTCCGAACCCCCACGCAATGAGTTGGTCCAGTCCATGCATGGTGCAACGGGCACCGCTCTCACGGGACAGCACATACGCGCTCGATCGCTGCGTGCCGTCATCCGCTCCGCGCACGCGCGTGAAACCGTATTCGAGGAGCGCATTCCCCTGGTCATGGTGAATGTCCTGCCCCCAATACCACAGCTGCCAGTCAATCAGACAGCTCAACCGGCGCTGTGTGAGCGGCGTGAGTCGTATCGACTGCGCGCTCGGCTGCCCGTGCGACTGCTCGTGCGACCGCCGAGCACGAGCAGCGTGGGTGACGCTGGAGATGGGTGTAGAGAGCTCTGAAGAGACCACGAGAACAACGCCAGTTACGGGAAGGTACATGGTTTTGATATACCACTATCAGTAATTGATAGCCGCGCTGGCTTGGCGTCGCAACCCCTTCAGCGCCGATTCAGTACCCCTTCCTACTGCATGGCCTCCACCACAATCCTGCGCTCCGCCAGCATTTCCAGATACCGCGCGGCCGGCATACACTCATCGGGCGTATGCACCCCTGGCCGGATCACACCCATGGCCTGTAGCTGCGAGGTGATCGACAACGTAAAGCCGGTGGTCTGCATCATGGCCGTCAGACCATTGGTCTCGTCATATCGCGCGATCAACTGCCACGCGCGCTCCGCTGGCTGTCCGTCCTTTTCGCCGCTCACTACCACGCGCAGTGCGACCAGATCCTTGCCACCTGGCTTGCGCAGCTTCTCGCCGGCCACCTTCACAAACACATCGCGCGGCACCACCTGTTGGCCTTTTACGTCGACCGGATCGAGCGACAACAAACCCAGATCGCGTATCGCTTCCATGATTTTAGCGTGCCCGGGATAGCGCAGCGTCTTGTACTCCATGTTGCGAATCTTGCCTTCGTAGCGGAATACCATGGTAGACAAACCACCCGCGGTGTGAAACGCCTCGAGCTCGCCAACCGGGTCGGGAAAACGCACCGTTTCGAGCTCGGACAGCGCCGTTACTGTGGCGCGTCGTCCGTTGCGTACGACCAGCGATTCGGTGGTGTAGTAGTCCACCACGCCTTCCAAAGAATACACAATCTGGTAGTTGAGCGGCGGCAGTGGGTCCTGTGGAAGCCCACCCACATACAGCTTCACGCTTTCCACTTTGTCGAGCTGTGAAATGCCGTACTGCGCGAGCACGTTCACCATGCCGGGAGCGAGCCCCGTGTCGGGCACAATGCTCACGCCTTTCGCTTCAGCATCGGCCTCGAGTGCCTTTTGCTGCAACACGATTTCGGTGTTGCCACCGAGATCGGTAAAGTGCACACCGCACTGCACGGCCAGTTCAGCCAGCGGAAAGTTGAAATAGTACGGAATCGCGCTGCACACTGCGGTGCATTCGCGCATGAGCTGCCGCACCGCGTCATGATTGCGCACGTCGAGTTCGGTGGTAGACAGGCGACCACCGGCATACGGCTGCAAAAACGGCGGTAAAGCACCAATGCGCAGATCAGCGAGCACAACGTGCTCTACATCGGGATTCCGCAGCAAATCAAACGCACACGCCGAGCCCTGCAGGCCGGCACCAAGAACAAGCATCCGCATGGAGTGAGCTCCGAACGGTAAGTGATGAGGGAGTGTTGCCTCATCAAAGCTAACAGCGCGCGCCGGTTGGGATTACGACCGTTGCTCTGGCCGGGATCTTCGCGCTGAGATATCGGCAATCACTTTCCATAGCAGCAGCACGAGCAGCGTACCGTGCAGCGCGAGGTCGAAAATGTCGATCGGCCGTCGCAGCGTGCCAGCAAACAGCATCTGGAGCTTTTCCACCAGGTGCGGCTGCTGGCCGATGGGCTGCAGGGCCATGAAGATGGCTACAGGCACTAAAATGAGGTACGGAATTCGTTGCATGTGGTATGCGTGTGCGAGTGGGCGTTGTGTCGCGACTACGCGTCCATTTTCGGATTGAATCGCGCCAGGTCAGCCGCGACCTGCTCCATGCGATTCCGGGCGTCGTCCGCGACGTGTTTGAGCGCAGCTGACATGTGCGGTGCCGCCGACAGCATCATGAGCGGATCTGCAATCCGCACGAGTGAGTTGCTCTCCGACACCGCTTCAACGGTCACGTTGCACGGCAGCAACAGACCGATCGCCGGGTCCTCATCGATGGCCGCAAACGCGAGCTTCGGATTACACGCGCCAAGGATCGTATACCGTTTGAAGTCCGCACCCAGCTTTTCCTTGAACGCTGCTTGCAGGTCGATTTCTGTGAGCACCCCAAAACCCGCGACCTTGAGCGCATCGCGAGTTGCGCCAATCGCATCGTCGAACGCCAGCGGCAGGTCGACCTCGAATCCCAATGACTGATTCATGTGCACTCCATGGTGATCGGTGAATGATCGACGATCAAAGCGAAATGACGGTTCACGCGGTGGCGGATACAGAAAACTAGGCAAGCTTGCAACCACGCGGCGAACAGCATGGCTGAGCCTGCCAGCGGTTTGATTCTGTTGTTTACTGTTGACATCCTGACGAATGAAAGTTAGTAATAACTTACTCACTTCTGGAGACCAGATTGCGCAGCACTGCCAGCTACCTGCCCGCCGAAGAACGCCGAGAGGCCACCGTTGAGGCGGTGGTTGATCTGGCCGCTTCCACTAATCCCGGCGATATCACCACCACGGCGATCGCCTCCCGGATGGGCCTCACGCAAGGGGCCCTCTTCAGGCACTTCCCCACCAAAGAAGCGATTCTCGAGGCAGTCGTTGACTGGGTGGTTGTGCGTCTGATGGAGCGCGTACAAGCGGCCGCCGCCTCGTCATCCTCACCGTTGGCGGCTCTTGAGCGCATCTTCACGGCGCACCTCGATTTTGTGGTCGCGCACCCGGGCGTACCGCGCATTGTTTTCGGACAGCTTCAACATGCCGAACAGACGGCGGCCAAGCTTGCCGTGCTCACCATGCTGCGCCGCTACGGACAACGCATTGCCCAGCTGTTGGCCGACGGGCAGAAGTGCAAAGAAGTCGATCCGCAGCTGGACATCGAGGCGGCGGCCACACTGTTCGTCGGAACGATTCAGGGCCTTGTCATGCAGTCACTCATCCACGGCGACGTGCGGCGAATAAACGTTGACGGACCTCGCGTATTTCAGGTCTACCGTCGCGGCATCGAGCGTGTGCGATGAAACGGTTCCGCATGCAGGGACGCACACTAGCGCTTGGGGGCATGGTGCTGGCGCTGCTGGTCGTGTTCGCGTTCGTGGCCGTGCGCTCCGGACCGCTGGCACCAACTGCCGTCACATTGGAGACTGTGGAAGACCGTGCGATCTCACCGGCGGTCTTCGGACTGGGCACGGTAGAGCCGCGATTCTCATACCGTATAGGGCCCACCGCGGCCGGACGCGTCAACCGCCTGCTGGTAGACGTGGGTGATCGTGTCACCGCCGGGCAACTGCTGGGCGACATGGACCCGGTTGATCTCGACGAGCGGATCCGATCACAGGACGCGATCCTCGGCCGTAGCCGTGCCGCGCTCGAAGAGGCACAAACCCGCGAGCAGCACGCCACATCCGAAGCGCGTCGCTACGAACAGCTGCTCGCAGCACGTTCCACAAGCGAAGAAATTGTTGCTGCACGACAAGAAACGCGACAAAGAGCCATCGCGACGTTATCAGGTGCGCAGGCTGAGGTTGCGCGCGTGCAGGCCGATCGCAATGCCATTTCCGCGCTGCGTCAGAATCTGCAGTTGATTGCACCGGTAGACGGCCTGGTTTCTGCGCGCGATGCGGAGCCTGGGACCACAGTGGTGGGCGGCCAGATGGTTATTGAAATCATCGACCCAAACAGTTTGTGGGTCAATGCGCGATTCGACCAAGGCAGTGCGGCCGGGCTGCAGTCTGGCCTTCCCGCCACAGTGCGGCTGCGTTCGCATGCAGGTGTAAATGTGGCCGGACGAGTTGAGCGGGTAGAACCGAGAGCCGACCCCGTTACCGAAGAGATCCTGGCCAAGATCTCATTTACTGCGACGCCCGATCCCTTGCCGCCGATTGGTGAACTGGGCGAGGTCAATGTCATGCTCGCCGCAAAACGTCCCGGGCCGGTGGTGCCCAACGCGGCCGTTCATCGTTTGGACGGCGTGCTGGGTGTGTGGCAAATCATCGATCGTGACTTGCGCTTCACTCCCGTCACACTCGGCGCGAATGATGCAGATGGCTATGTGCAAGTACGCAACGGTTTGTCCACTGGCGATCGCATTGTTGTGTACAGTGCCAGCCTGCTCGATGCGGGCACGCGCATAAAGGTGGTTGGTCAGATACCCGGTGCCACGCCGTGATCAACCTCGCGGGTCGGGACATTCTGCACGACGGCCCCAGGTTCGTTCTCACCGGTCTCGGTCTGGGCCTGCTCATCGGTGTGACGCTCAGCATGGCCGGCGTCTACCGGGGCATGATCGCCGATGGACGCGCGCTGCTCGACAACAGCGGTGCGGAACTGTGGGTGGTGCAGCAGGAGACACTCGGCCCGTACGCAGAACCGTCCAGCCTGTACGACGACGTGTACCGCAGCGTGCTCACCGTGCCCGGCGTGGCGCAAGCGGCGAATGTGACCTACCTGACCATGCAGGTCCGCGGTGATCGGGGCGACGTGCGGGCGATGATTGTCGGTATGGCCCCCGGGCCGGCCGGCACGCCGGGGTGGCCGCCGTATCTCGTAGCCGGTCGGCAGATTGCGCGCAGCCACTACGAGGCGGTCGCCGATATCGCGACAGGCTTTCGCATTGGCGACCGCATTGGGATTCGTCGACATGAGTACACCGTGGTTGGCCTTACACGACGCATGGTATCATCGGGCGGTGATCCCATGGTGTTCATTCCGCTCAAGGACGCACAGGACGCGCAGTTCCTCAGAGACAACGATGCGATTCTGCAGGGCCGCCGACGCGCTGCTCAGAATCCGGCGTTCAACCACGCCGGCTCTACTGGTGTGCTCGATGCGGTGATTGCGTCTCAGAACGTCAGTCGTTCGGTGAACGCTGTGCTTGTGACGCTCAAACCGGGACATGATCAGAACGAGATCGCAAACGTGATCGCGCGCTGGAAACGATTTACGGTGTACACGCGCGCGCAGATGGAAGCGATTCTTGTGGGCAAGCTGATTGCGACCGCAGCAAAACAGATTGGCATGTTTCTCGTGATCCTGGCCATCGTAAGCGCTGCGATTGTGGCGTTCATCATTTACACGATGACGCTTGGCAAAATCCGCGAGATCGCCGTACTCAAACTCATTGGCACAAGAAACCGAACCATTGCCGGCATGATCATGCAGCAGGCGGTTGCGCTTGGCGTGATTGGCTTTGTAGTGGGAAAAATTGCTGCAACTGTATGGGCGCCGTTCTTCCCCAAGTACGTGCTGCTCATGCCGCGCGATTCCATAGTCGGATTTTTTGTGGTGATGGTGATTTGTGTACTTGCGAGCCTGATCGCTATCCGTGCCGCTCTGCGCGTCGATCCCGCAGAAGCAGTTGGAGGATGATATGAACTCCAGCACGCTTACCGAAGGCATCCTGATTGAGGGACTGACCAAGCGATACGGCAAAGGTGACACCGCTGTCGATGCCCTCAAGGGCGTAAACATGCATGTAGCGCCTGGAGAAGTGGTCGGTCTCATTGGCCCATCGGGTAGTGGCAAGTCAACGCTGCTCAAATGTCTGGGGGCGGTCATTGAACCAACATCGGGTCGCATGACCCTGGGTCACGACGTGATCTACGACAACGGGTGGACCATTAATGACCTGCGCGCACTGCGTCGCGACCGAATCGGGTTTGTTTTTCAGGCGCCGTATCTCATTCCGTTTCTCGATGTCACCGACAACGTGGCGCTGCTGCCCATGCTGGCTGGCGTGACCAACCGCGAGTCTCGTGAGCGCGCGATGGAACTGCTGGGCGCTCTCGACGTCGCGCACCGTGCGTCCGCGATGCCGGCGCAGCTTTCCGGCGGTGAACAGCAACGCGTGTCCATTGCGCGTGCACTGGTCAGCAGGCCGCCAGTGATTCTGGCGGACGAGCCAACGGCACCACTCGACAGCGAGCGCGCGCTATCAGTTATCCGCATTCTGCATGAGATGGCGCATCGCTTTCAGACGGCCGTGATTGTGGGCACGCACGACGAGAAGATCATTCCAACTTTCAAGCGGTTGTACCATATCCGCGATGGCAGGACACATGAAGAAATCGGTCAGGGGCGCGAAATCGGTGCGACAAACAATGTTTAGCGCTCGGCGTGCATCACCGCATGAACAGCAGCAAGCGCATCGATCGCATTACATGCATCACACGCAGACCTCACGTGGCTTGCTTGTTGCTGCGGCTCTCCTGCTTGGCGGATGTGCAGCGGGACCCGCGTACGTGCGGCCCGCGGCCCCGATTGCCACCTCCTATGGCGCTTTGGCACTGCCAACGCAGACTGATTCCGCGGTGGGGGAATTCGGCGCTACGCAGCGTTTTGCCGAGGCACCAAGCGTCGGTGAGCACTGGTGGCAGGCCTTTGGTTCTCCGGCGCTCGACTCACTAGTTGCGCAGGCATTGCGTGCCAGTCCGACAATCAGCTCAGCGGAAGCCACGCTGCGCCAAGCCGAGGCGCTGTTTGCCGCACAGTCCGGATCAACGCGTGTTCCGGTAGTTGACGGTTCACTTACCGCACAACGACAGAAGTTCAATCCTGCGGTGTTGGGACAGAACGCCGAGCCGCGCGAGTTCAGCCTGTTTAATGCCACCGTGAGCGTGCGCTACCGGCTCGACCTTGCGGGTGCAAACCGTCGTGCTCTCGAAGCGCTGGCAGCGCGCGCCGACTTCCGACGACAGCAGCTGCAGGGCGCCCAGCTCTCGCTGGCCGCGGCGATTACGGGCACCGCTTTTCAGCAGGCAAAGCTGGCCGCCCACCTGGCCGTGATAGAATCACTGGTTCGCCTGGAGCAGGAACAGCTCAGCATTGTACGAGACCAGCTGCGGCTTGGCGCGGCGACTCCCGATGAACTGCGCGCCCTTGAACGCCAGCATGAAACAACGCGTGCGACACTCCCCGCCCAGCGGCAGCTCGTGCTGCAAAACCAACATCTTTTAGCGACGCTGACGGGGCGAGTTCCGGGAGACTTGAGCGTGCCTTCGTTCACCCTCGACAAACTGTCGCTCACCACGGATCTACCTATGGTTATTCCGTCGGAGTTGGTGAGACGCCGTCCCGATATTCTCGCCGCCGAAGCACTCATGCAAGCGGCCAATGCAGAGTACGGTGTGGCTGTGGCCAAGCGGTACCCGCAACTGACGCTTAGCGCAAATCTGGGGTCTCAGGCGTTAACTGCGGGTTCGCTGTTCGGCGGTGAGACGGCAATCTGGAGCGTGGTCAGCCAACTGACCCAACCGCTGTTCAACCGGGGACTGTCGGCCGAGAAGCGCGCAGCGCTGGCAGCGTTCGATGCGTCAGCAGCCAACTACCAAGCCGTGATTCTGGATGCTCTTCGCGAAATGGCTGACGTACTGACCGCGCTTGATGCAGATGCGCAATCGCTGGCCGCTCTGGCAAGTGCTCACGCTGCATCGGAAGACTTGCTCGCCTCTGAACGCCGCCGCTACGCGCTCGGTGCGGCCAGCTACCTCCAGGTTCTCACAGTGCAACTACAGTCGGAGCGAGTGCGCGTTCCGTTGATCACGGCACAGACACAGCGGTTCCTGGATACTATTGCGCTCTTTCAGGCAATCGGCGGGACTGAACTGTTGACGGCACCGTAAGCACCGCCGTGGGTCGGCGGTGCTGACGGACAAAAGCGGGCACCACGAGCTTATGTTTGCGAATCGGTGGGTGATTTACGCCGGGTGAACTGCTGGTCATACGCCGATTTTCCGCGGCGTGTATTGTGTGCCTTTGAGTGAGTGCGTCAACAATGCATTAAGGGTCTGACAACGCCGACCGCGCGCGTGTCACCCCACCCGTCATCTGCATCAATCGTCGAAATCGAACCGATAAATGTCCTCAACTTCTGACCCTGGCTCACGCTCCACGAGGGGATGGATGATGCCGTCGTGCAGGCGATACACCCAACCGTGCAAATGCGGCCCTTGCCGATCTTTCCATGCCCGTTGCACGACCGTGGTTTTGGCCAAGTCATACACCTGCTCAATCACGTTCAACTCCACCATGCGGTCCACACGCTCGTTTTCCGTTGGCAAGGCGTCCACTTCGTCTTTATGCAAACGGTACACATCTTTGATGTTGCGCAGCCACTTGTTGATCAGGCCGTACGATTTGTTGGTCATCGCGGCGGCCACACCGCCGCAGCCGTAATGACCACACACGATCACGTGATTGACCTTGAGCACTGCCACCGCATACTCCAACACCGACAGCATGTTCAGGTCGGTATTCACCACCATGTTGGCGATGTTGCGATGCACAAACATTTCACCAGGCAGCGTGCCAGTAACAACATTGGCGGCTACGCGACTGTCGCTGCAGCCAATCCACAGCACCTCGGGCTTCTGAACATTCTCAAGTCGCGTGAAGAACTTGGGGTCCTTCGCGAGCTCTTCTTCGGCCCACTCCTTGTTGCGACGCAGCAGTGTCTGATAGATCGCCATAGTAGAACTGTCCTCTTCGACAAGAATGAAGTTACCAACATCACGAAGGCCAACGCTTCGCTCGAAAAAATCAGGTGCTCCTTAATTGCAGCACTTCCTACCGTCGAACGCGATTCCGTCCATCGGCCTTGGCCCGGTACAGCGCGGCATCGGCCTGGGCAAACAAATCTTCCACGGTCTCAATACGGGCGGCCGGAAACGAGGCCACGCCAATACTCGTGGTAACACAAATCCCCTCTTCGCGCGGACGTGAAGAGAACGTGTGCGACGCGATGGCCGCACGAATGCGTTCCGCAAACGCTTCGGCGCCCGCATCATCAATATCTGACAGCATGACCAGAAACTCTTCGCCACCGTAGCGCGCGATCACATCCTGTTCACGTACCTGATCACGAAGCAGCTGGGCAACATCGCGCAGCACGTCGTCACCAATGAGATGACCGTAGGTGTCGTTCACGCGCTTGAAGTGATCCAGGTCAATCATCAGCAGTGCCAACGACGCATCGTAGCGTAACGCGCGCTCCATTTCTGCACTGATCGTATCCGACAGCGCACGGCGGTTGAGCAAC
>JBBSPO010000145.1:0-9376 GCA_038258695.1 Gemmatimonadales bacterium
CGCCACATTTTACGTGGGCATCAGCGTGCTCAACCTCATGCTCGTGTCGGTGTTCTGGAGCTTTTTGCTGGAGCTCTTCAACAGTAAGCAAACAAAACGCCTGTTTGGTGTGATCGCAGCCGGTGGCACGTTTGGTGCGCTCATTGGTCCACTTATCACCGACCTCAGTGTGCAGCAAGTGGGCACCAGTGGTGTGCTGTTTATTGGCGCGGCGATGTTTGTGGGCGCCGTGCTCTGTCAGCGTATTCTGATCAATGTGTGGACAGCACCGGGCAATGCCGGAGTTGAGAGCAATCGGCCCATCGGTGGCAATCCGTTTGCCGGATTCGGAATTGTGCTCAAGTCGCCGTACCTGATCATGATCGCCGTGTTTGTGGTGTTGCTGTCAACGGCCAACACGTTGCTGTATTTCGAGCAGCTGGAAATTGTCGCGCGCACCTTTGAAGATCGCGATCAGCGTACGCAGGTGTTTGCGCGCATCGACTACGTGGTGCAGACGCTCACCATCCTCTCGCAGTTCTTCCTCACCGGTCGCATTGCGTCGCGACTGGGCGTGACCGCACTGCTGGTGGCGGTGCCGCTCATTGTCATGGTGGGCTTTTTCTCCATTGCCGCAACGGGCACGTTCGCCGTGCTGGCGGCGGTGCTCGTGATCCGCCGCTGGGGTGAGTACGCGTTTATTCGCCCGGGGCGCGAGATGCTGTTCAGCAAGCTCGACACCGAATCCAAGTACAAGGCCAAAAACCTCATTGACGTGCCTGTGTATCGCGGCGCCGACGCGCTCGTGGCGCAGTTCCAGAACGCCGTGCGCGACAGCGGGGCCACAGGCGCAACGATTGCGCTCATGGGAGCCGGTGCCGCGCTGGCGTGGGCTGGTGTCGGCGGGTGGCTGGGCCGGCGACACGAGAAGAAGGCGGACGTGTAGTCGCGGATTCAGTGGCACCTGCGCGGCTGCGTAACACGGGCTGATTGCCCGCGTCCGCCGCGCGCCTGCACTACCGGAACGGTTGACAGCAGGTGTACTAGTACACATAGTACAGCATGCTCCCGTTCCGGATTTCGCTCAGCACCGGCGACTCACCCTTCCGCCAGATCGTCTACGCCGCCACCCGGGCAGTCGTATCGGGCGAGATGTCGGCTGGCCTGCCCTTTCCGTCGGTACGGGAGCTCAGTCAGGAGCTCAAGATCAACCCCAACACGGCCCACAAGGTGGTAGCCGAGCTGGTGCGCATTGGGTTGATCGAGGTCCTGCCAGGGGTAGGCACGGTTGTGTCGGCCGACTGGCGGGCCAGCGCTGAGGAGCGCGAGCATCTGCTCTCTGAACAAATCGAGCGCCTGCTGGTGGATGCGCGGCGGCTCGGCCTCTCCTTGCATGACGTCACCGACGCGATTCACGCGCACTGGCTCGCGCTGACTCCCCCACCTGCGTCTGTCGTCGCACCCAACAACCCAGTGGAGCAACACTGATGTCGATCATTCACGTTCGCAATCTCACGCACGAGTATGGACGGCATGTGGCACTGCGTGACGTGTCATTTGATATCGAAGCGGGCTCGGTGTATGCGCTGCTTGGTCCCAACGGGTCCGGGAAAACCACGTTGCTGCAAATCCTGATGGGATTGCTGCCGCCAACATCTGGGCGGGTGAACGTGCTCAACACATCGGCCGCGGCGCTCACCTCGGCGCATCGTGCGCGCATGGGCTATGTCGCGGAGGGCGTGCGCTTGCCGTCATCCATGACACTGGCACAGCTCGAGAAGTATGTGGCGCCGCTCTATCCCACCTGGGACAATGCGCTGGCCAAGGCATTGCGGGACCGCTTTCAACTTGATGAATCACGTCGCATTCGCACGCTGTCGCGCGGTGAACACATGAAGGCCGCCATGTTGTGTGCACTCGCGCCGCGTCCCGAGTTGCTCATCATGGACGAGCCATTTACAGGCATGGATGCGGTAGTGAAAGACGATCTGGTGCGTGGTGTGCTGGAGATGTCCGGTCGCGAAGGGTGGACGGTGGTGATTGCGTCACACGACCTCGCCGAGCTCGAGTTGCTCGCTGACTGGGTGGGCTTTTTGCACAACGGCCGGTTGCAGCTGCACGAGCCGATGGAGTCAGTGCGTTCGCGCTATCGCTGGCTTGAGGTGATCACCTCGTCGCGCGAAGCGCAGTTGCCACGCGCGAAGCCAATCGAGTGGGTGTGGTCGGAAAGTGCCGGCCCGAGGGTGCGCGTGTTGCTGGCCGAGCCCGACGAAGAGCTGTTGCGGCGGCGCGCGGGTGAATGGTTTCCCGATGCACAGCGGGTGGAGCTGCACGATGCGTCGTTGCGCGATGTGTTTGTGGCGCTTACGCGGCAGGGGCATGCGGGGCGAGGCGCGGTTGGTGCGTTGGAAACTGGCACGGATCATCGCTCGCAGCAGACACCAGCGGGAGCAGCGTGATGAGCGACAGCATGCCGTGGATGCGTCAGGTGTGGCATGTGTTTGCCAAGGATGTGCTGCGACACAAGTGGATGCTGATGCTGTTTGTGGTGCACGCGTTTGCGGGGACGATGGGTGGGACACAGATGCTTTATGCGCCGGTAGATTCGCTCAGCTTGCTGCTGCTGTTTTTTTCGTTGCCGATTACGGCGGCGGTACTAGCGGCAATGGTAGTGCTCGACGATTCACCTGCGTCTGCGACGGCATGGTGGCCCACGCTTGCACTCAGCCGTCAGGCAGTATTTGCGGCCAAGCTGCTGTTTGTGGTTGGTCTCATTCCACTTGTGCTTGTCGTGGCAATGATAGCGCTGCATCTCTCGCTAGGCGTATCGATCGTCAACGCGATTGAGTATTCGCTGCTGGGCGTGCGTACGAGCGTGTTGATGTTGATCGTCGCCATTGCAGTAGCTGCACTTGTCAAGGATTTGCGTGCATTTGTGCTGGCCGGCGTACTGTTGCTTGTTGGATTGTATTTTTTGCTGAATCTCCTGATGGTCGAGAGCGATGCGGCGCTGGAACAACTGGTTCGCTTCACGCCGAACGCATACTCGCTGGTCCTGATTCTTGTTACGGGGCTGCTGATCCTCGCGACATCACACGTGTATCGTAAACGTTCACGATCATGGTATCGCACCGCCGCTGTGCTGCTGCTCGTTCCGGGTTTGCTGATGGTGCAGATCAAAGCCGCGGCCGCGACGGTGCGTCCGGATACAAACGACACGACAGACGTGCTGGGGCAGGCGACGCTAGAAACCGAGTTGCGCCGAAATGTCAGCGGCCTTCAAAGAGGCAGCGAGCTGCTAACGCGCGTCCAACTCAAGGGGCTCGCACCGGATGTACAGGCGGCACTCCACCTGCCGGGCATACGAATCCTCGGCGGCGAATCGTGTCGCAATGCGATCACGCTCGGCGAACCGTTCAGCGTGCTGCATTCCCCCGCCCTGCCTATCCCTGGAGATCGTGTGAAATGGCGTGGCGCAACGCCCAACGTCACGTACAGCGCAAACAGTTTGTACAGTCGCACGTGGGGGCCGTATTCGAACGTATCGGAAACTTGCACTCTTTTGCCGCGCGCCGAGCTGCATCTTCGGCAACCGCGTGTGTTGGGAAGCGTGCCGCTTACGATCGGAGCGACTATTACACGTGACGGGTATCGCGTTGTGTTGCTTGGCGCAAATGGGAGAGGAGCGGCAAATCAGTCGCGTTTTTCAGAACGCGGTTTGGTCACAACAGGCGAGCTGTCCAGTCTTCCCGACTATCGCGGCACGCTTGTCAGCGCACGAACGCCGCTATCGTACGTATTGCTTCATTCAGGTTTGCGTGAGGCAGTTGAGTTGGAACCAACGAACAACGGCTCGTACGCGCGCAGGGGGCCGGTGTCGCAGGTGGTTCTGAATCTGGCGCCGCGGCGGGCGGGCTCGGGAGACTCGATGAATTTCCCCGAGTCGCGCGCGGAGATGCATCAGCGTCTAGGTTTTCAAACTGAAGGTGAGTTGGACAACTGGTTGCGTGGTGCTGAGCTGCTTGTATTTGAGTGGAAGTTGCTGGCAGTGATCGATTTGGAGCCAGGCACGATCGGCGCGCTCCACGGCCGTACGGACAGCATGATCGGCAGCATACGATGACGCGCACACGCGAAGTGATTCACATCATGCGTGATGATGCGCGCGCATTGTGGCCATTCTTTGCGTTTCATCTCACAGTGCTCACATACGAGACGCTGCGGGTGCGCGGCGATTGGGCCTTCATACGGCTGCCCTACTTTTCATATGGAGCGTTCCCCTTCTACGGCAGCGCGCTGTTGCTGGCAGCGCTGCTTGTGCATCGCCATGCTCCGAACTCGCCCACGGCGCATTGGAGCAGTTTGCCGCACCGTCGCTCGTCGATTTGGGCGGCAAAGTGGTCCGCGTTGGCGTTGATGCTCGCATGCGGCACTGGAGCGATCATACTTGCTATCCGTGATTTTCCACTTCCGGAAGCACGTGCTTCGCTGTTCGTAGTCATAAAGGCGTCGTCACTATGCGCAGTGTATGCAAGTGGCGCCCTTGTCGGTGCGCTCAGAAAGGACCTGCGCAACGTGTTGCTGCTTCTGCTGGCCCTGCCGTTGTCTACGACCGTATTTTATAGCCTGTTCGCACGTATGCGTTTCCCGGTGGTGGAGCTCGGAACGCGGTTCTGGCAACACAACTACGCGGCGATGTTGTTGTTCTGTACCGCTCTGGCCCTGCTCATCAGCCGCTGGATGTATCGTGAGCATGGCCTTTCAAAACGGGCTGCAGCAAGTGCCCTGCTTGTGTCCATACCACTGTTCGCCGGCGCCATGGACATCTCACGGCAATACGATGACTGGAGAGACTCACAATCTTTCTCATTTGGGACGATGTCTAGTCTTTCCGGTGCGATAGTAGTTGCGGAACCTGCTGCACTGTCTAGCAGTGGCCCAGCGAGTGCGCATAGGCAGTCGCTGCGAGTGCGCATGGAAGGGGCGCCAGTCGACCTGCGCGCTCAGTGGTGGAGCACCTCTGAGCGCGTTACGTCCGGCAGTCCAGGGCGGGGTCATGGATCGGTAGAGGTTTCCAGAACTTTGGTCGAGTTTTACACACCGGAGCTTCCGCTCGCACCAGACCTCACCTGGCTTCACGCTCGCGGCGCAGGCAGTGCGCGGCGTTCACCGAATGGAACGGAATGGAATGTACAAACTCTGGTCCGCAGCAATAGCGGTGTTCCACTTTACGTACGGTCAGGAGTGAGCTTCAGTAAGCCTGTCATTCTTGCAAGGCTGGCCGCAAAGCGCGGATCACGCGCAGGAGTCGGCAACCTGAAGTTCCGCATGATGCAGCGAGGTAGCGGCAGTCTGATGTGCGATCATGCCCGATTGGTACAGTTTTGCGATCCCAGTTTTCCCGAACAATCAGTGCTGAGGCTGCGAATGTACCGATACGGACACCGGGGAAGGGATTTGACCTTTGCGCTGGTGAATACTGAACAGCAAGAGGCCATTCGCATGCACGCCGAGCTCACGGGGGTGTCATCACGATTGACATTTATGCCTGGTGCAATTGCAGCGTTGGAATGGTCACTCGTTCCCGAGGCTTACACCATCGCGGACATCGAGTCCCCTCAGTTGGCAATTGATGAAGACTGGCTGCGTAACGCCGAGCTCGTGATCGTGGAGTGGGAGTATTCGGGTGACGTACCCGTCACGACAACCAACAAATCAGGTGTAGGTGCACAATGACGCCGTGGCTTCGCAATGTTACGCATGTGATGCGCTACGATGCGCGTGCGCTATGGCCGTTTTTTGCGCTGCACGTGGCAGTGCTGGTGTACGGTGTGCTGCAAGCCCGCGGTGTCGTGGCGTTTCCGGAGAGCTCGAACGGAAGTGTCGTGCTGCTTTACGGTACTGCGATGTTGTTCAGCGCACTGCTGGTGCACCGGCACACGCCAGCATCACACTCCGCGCACTGGAACGGTTTGCCGCATGATCGCTCTGCAGTGTGGGCAGCCAAATGGATAGTGCTAGCGCTGTTGCTTGCGTGTGTCGTGGTGGCGTTGCTTGTTTCGGCGAGCGGCCAACCCGACCCCCAGGGAATCATCGGGCATTTTGCAAGTGCTCGAGCCGCGTCGTTGTCTGCCGCAATCGGCGCAGCGGCTCTGGTAGCGGCAACCAGGCGAGAGCTGCGTACTGTCTTGCTGCTCTTGCTCGCACTGCCTTTGCTCAGCATCCCGTGCGTACTACTGGCAGCCTTGCTCTTACCCAAACCAATCGCTGAGTTTTTGCTGCACCCAGCGGCCCTGTTCGGTGCGACAGTGATGGCCGCGGGGGTCAGCTGGTGGCTGTATGAACAACGTGGCGTATCGAGCACAGCAGCGACCCACGTTCTGTTGGGTAGCGCGATGCTTTTTACCGGCGTGACCGTAACACGAGGCCCCACTCCGACTCTGAGCGCCTACGATCGCTCTACCGTACAAATCCGGGAAAGCAACGCTGTACTGAATCTGGACAACGTGACCGTGTTCGCGGAACGCGACAGCACATCACACGAAGCGGACTACAGCTCGCTGCGCCTCAGCATGCAAGGCGCGCCAACGGAACTTCGCGCAGAATGGTTGTTTGCATCAGAGAAAGACGACGCGCGAGCGCTGCTACGAATGACGCCAGTGGTTGTTCTCACTTCTACCAATCCGCGACGCCTGTGGACGTTCCGCTCAGAGCTGTTCACGCCTCCGTTGCCGATCACTCCGACCGCGCGCTGGCTGGGCGCACCGGTGAGCACAAATGGTAGCGTTGCAACTGCTGCATCCGCGACGCCCAGCGAATGGTTTGTCCAAGCCGGGGTTTTGTCAGAGATTGATCAGGCGAAGGGTCCGGTTGATGGCGTTGTACGATTCAGCAGACCCGTGATCATTGCGCGTTTGCCGTTTGTGACGGGCACTCGCTCCGATCTTCCAGACCGACAGTTCGTCATAAGTGGGCGCGGTGGGGGCGAGTTGCTTTGTCAAGACGAGCCACGCGGAGCGCGCTGTGGCATGTCGTTCCGCAACAACTCGCTGGTGCGACTGCACATGCGCACCACGCTGCCCGAGTCGGAGCCATCGCTTTCGTTCGCGCTGTTTAATCCGTCGCGATCAGAAGCCATTGAACTCCGTGCTGATTTTTCGCAAACGCGACGCCGTTCTCCCGGGCTGCTGTTCCTGCCGCCGGACATGCTGACAATGGACTGGTTACTCGTGCCAAGCTACCTGGGCAGCGCGACTGGTAAACTCGACGACGCATGGCTGAGCGGCGCGGAGCTCATAATCGCGCGCTGGGAGCCGGTTGGTGCACTTCCGGTGCCAATCAGCAATGAGGCAGCGACTCGGTCTTCATCTGTCGCTCGCGTTCGCTGATCGCCCGTTGCAAATATGGTTCTGCTGTAGGATGTCGATGACGCGGGGCGCAAATGATCACCGACCCTGAACAGCGCTTGCGACGCGGACCTTATGCTGTCCGTCCCGCGTTTAGGGCACGTCAATTCGCACCGAAAGCGCAGTGTTGGCCCACCGCAGCCGCAGCGTCGTCTGCTTCCCTTCTACTGTAGGGAAATCAAAGGTCAGGACCTCGGTGTGCTCGGTTGGTTCCGTCGGAAGCTCAAGCCGCAATGCGTCCTCCAGCTCGCCCGGATACGGCGTGTGGTACACTTCACCCGCATTGCTCAGAATCAGCGTCCACTGTGATGGTCCGGGAATACCCCAGATACTGTATGTGCCGGCCGGCAGCGGATTGTCATTGATCCGCACGGGGCGACTGAAGGTGACCGCGCTGGCCTGATCAGCACCCGGATTCCACACGTCGCCATAGGGCACAATACCACCAAAGATCTCGCGGCCGCGCGCGACCGGGCGGCTGTAGGTCACGGCGATATCGGTGTTCGCAACGCGCTGCGAGACGGACGCCGGCTGACTCTTGCGCACTTCGTCGAGCGGCAGGATGGCTGTGTCACTGGCCGCAGCCGACACGGTAGTCGATCCCGGAACAGCCATACGGGTCACGTCCCGACCGGGGTCGTCGGCACACGCCGCAAGCGCTACGGACAGCAACAGCACTGTGGCAATCGTGCGTCCACCGCGCGGGCACGTTCGGTTAATCACTTTGCGTCGGCACGTTGGGCTATTCACTTTTTCGTCCACGCATTGAGGCTCCAGTTGTATTCCGTCCAGGTTACACGGGCGCGCCCCTTTGTCAGCACATCGCGTTCAGCACCAGCCGGCCAGTAACGGCTCAACCAGTTCAACAGACCCGCCTGATCGGGCGCAAAATCCTTGCCGTACCAGTCGAAGATGCGACTCAGGTACACACGTTCACCGTTGACATCAACACGGTTTTTCCCCGGTGAACGCAACAGAAACTGACGGGCCTGATCGTCCAGCTGCGCATCAAGTTTGGCCGCGGTATAGGCTTCGCTGCGAAGCGGTGGACAGCTCTCGGCGGCACACACCAGCGCAAAGTGTATACGCGGTTCGTTGAACACGGGACGGATCTGCTCGTGTTCAACTTCATCAAGCGTGTACGTAGTGCTGCCGACGGTGGCCATCTTTTCGCGCCACGGTCCGCCGGTGCTCAGAAAACCAAGCGACTTGTTGATGTTCTTGATCGACTCGCGCTCGCCGTGCGCATTGATCTGTGCAATGGTGTACGCGTTGTATGCGTTGATCCACAGTGCCAGCTGCTCCTGACGCGGTAAACGCGCCGGATCCGTACTGGCCAGCGTGCGCAGATATGTTTTGAATGCGGGTGCGTTCGCGAATGCGTCGTAGTCAACCATTCCATCGCGAACGTGCTGCTGTAACAGCGTGTTGAACGCGCTGTGGTTGACGGATTGCGCAGAGAGCAGACCGGCGCCAAGCACGCACGCGGTGAATAGGCGGAGAATGTGCTTCATGAGGTGATTGACGTCCGGGTAAATGAATGTGCTTCTGGCCTGCCTAGTGCGCGCGCTGCAGGATGGTTCCCCTTCGCACTCGGCGAGAGGCCGTCATCCACAGCAGCGCGCGGTGGATCGCGTGGGCGTTGCCTTCAGACCACCGAGCAGACTTTCCAGATTCTGTACTGGACGGGCTTCGGTACTTTCGGTATTCCTTCGGTATCTCAACCGAACTGCCATGTCTGCCCAGCTTCCTCCCTTCCCGCCCGCCGACGCCGTCGCCACCTCTGGCCCGTGGCGTATTGCCTGCGTTCGCATTCCGCGCTTCCCACTCGGTGCGATCTGGCGTAGCGCTGCGCCCACGCCGCCCGTACAGCTGACCCTCGCGCTGGCCATGGAGGCCGTTCCCAAGCCGGATCTCAAGGCGCCCAAGGCGGAGCATTGGGACCAGCTGCCGCGCGCGCTCAGTGACGGCCACCGACTCAAGGCCGTGTC
>JBBSPO010000146.1:0-9155 GCA_038258695.1 Gemmatimonadales bacterium
CCTCCACCACGTAGAGATCCGTTCCACCGGCGCGCAGGTTGCTGCCCCACGCATTGACACGACCACCGGCCATACCCGTCGGATTCACACCGGCCGCGGCCAGCGCTTCGGTAGTCATCACGGTAGTGGTGGTTTTGCCGTGCGTTCCCGACACCGCAATCACAGTACCACCGCGCACCGCTTCGCCCAGCGCTTCGGCGCGACGGATCACGGGCAAGCCGAGCGCTCGCGCCGCCACCAGCTCTGGATGTGACGCTGGCACCGCCGAGGTGTACACCAGCGCGCGCGCACGCGACACGAGCTCGGCGTCGTGCGCAAAGATTGGCACGCCGAGCTTGACCAGGTCGGGCGCGCCGTCGGGGTTGGCGTCGGTGCCCTGCACTGCCGCACCACGCCGCACAAAGAGTTCAGCGAGTCCACTCATCCCTGCACCGGCAATACCGGTAAAGTGAATGGGTCGTGGATCGGTGAGATCGAGCAGAGAGAAAGTGGTCAATGAACTGTGCGAAGTGAACAACGATGTGGAAGCGAACGACGGTGAAATGCGGTCATCAACAAATCACAGCTGCGGAAGTACAAGCGTTGCAATCGCCTCGGCAATGCGCGCCGCCGCATCGGGACGTCCGCGAAGGCGCGCCGCATCGGTCATGCGTTGGCGTGAGACAACATCGCGCTGCAACTCGCGCACGGTCGCATTGAGTGACTCACCGGTAAGCGCCGACTGCGGCAAATGAACCGAAGCACCCGCTGCCGACAATGTACGCGCATTGTGCGATTGATGATCCTGCGCGGCCGTTGGCAGCGGGACCAGCACCGACGGCAGCCCCCACGCACACAGCTCGGCGATGGTCATGGCACCCGCTCGTGTAATGGCCAGGTCTGCGGCCGCGTACGCATCGGCAATGGGCGAAAGATAGGGCAACACGCGTACACGATCGGACGCCAGATGTGCGTGTGTGTCAAAGTGCGCGCGACCTGTAGACCAGATCACCGCGCAACCGTAAGGCACGCCCGCATCGCACCATTCTGCCACAGCCGCATTCAGTGCGGCCGAACCCTGGCTGCCTCCAACAATGAGCACCGTGAACGTGTCTTGTGCAATGGACCAGTGTCGACGTGCACGATTGCGTCGTTCATCCGAAGCATCGGGCGCCACAATGGGGTTACCAAACGCTGCCACACCGGTGGTGCGTCCGGGTTTGAGCCGTGCCTCCGCCTCGGGGAATCCAAGAGAAACGAGTCGGGCGTGCGGCGCAAACAAACGTGTGACCTTGCCCGGAAAACTATCGCACTCGTGCAACACCAGCGGCACGTTGGCCAGTCGCGCCCAGCCGAGTGCGGCCGCGGCGGCGTAGCCACCGGTACCAACAACACAGGCAGGCTTGTCCCGCTGGGCGAGCGCGGCAATGGTGCGCAGTGCGCCCATACCACCGCTGATGGTTCGCCAGTTGCGCAGTACGTTTTGCCGATAGAGCGGATGCAGGTCGAGCAGTGTGTACGGAAACTCCGTATCGGGCAGCACTTCGCGTTCGATACCACGCAGTGCGCCAATGAAGTACGGACGTACGTTGGGCGCACGTGCAACCAGCGCCCGCGCAATAGCCAGCCCCGGATACAGGTGCCCGCCAGTGCCGCCACCGGAAAAGAAAACACGCATGCGGCTTATGTACCGCTGACAGCGAATGGATCGGTGGCACCGGTGCCATACCGTTTTTCACGCACACTGCCAATGTTCACCAGGATACCGGTCATGATCATGGTGAGCACCAGGTTGGACCGACCAAACGAAATAAACGGCAGGGTGAGTCCGGTATTGGGCAGCAGATTGATGGTGACACCCACGTGCACAAACGCGGTGATCACGGTGATGTACGTGAGCCCGATTGCCACCAGCGATTGGTACGGTGTACGTGCGGTACGCGCGATGCGAAAACCAAACCAGGCGTACGCCGCGAACAGCAGCACAAGCACCGTGACACCAATAAAGCCGAACTCTTCGCCAATCACGCTGGCAATGAAGTCATTGTACGCCAACGGTGTCCATCCACGCTGCTGATTACCCTCTCCAAAACCCACCCCTACGAGTTGTCCACTGCCAACGGCAATGAGCGACTGCACCTGCTGGTACATAAGACCTGAGGAGTTGGGATCGCCAGTACCAAAGCCAGCGAAAAAGCTCAGAATGCGTTGCACAAAGTAGTCTTTCTCGGCGAATCGCTGCGCGATGATGGGAATAGCCAGCAAGCCGAGGAAGACAAAGTGCGCGATGCGTGCACCGCCTGCAAACAAAATCACCGCCATGAGCAAACAGTACGTCATGGCCATGGATACATCAGGCTGGCCGAGCGCCAAAAGTGACAGCAACCCAATCACCACAAGAAACGGCGCCAGTCCCTTACCCAGTCGACGCATGCCCGCGCCCTTCTTCACCAGCAGCATTGGTGTCCACAAAATAACAGCCAGCTTCGCGAACTCTGCAGGTTGCAGCGACCGACCGAACAGGAAGCGACGCGAACCGTTGACCTCAGGCGCAAAGCGCTCGGTGCCGGGCATAATGATGAAGAGCATGGCCAGCATGCTCAGCAGCATGATTGGCCACGCGAGAGCGCGCCAACGTTCGGCGTCCACTTTGGCAACAACGGCAAACACCAACAGCCCTGCAAGCGCCCCCTGCCCCTGACGCGCGAAGTAGTAGTGCGCCGCCAGTCCCTGATCGACGGCCGAGAGCGCGCTGGCACTGTACAGCACCACAAGCCCCAGCAACAGCAATACCATCATGACCAGCATGAGTGCGCGCGCTTCGGTACTCATGCGAAAGTGTTCGCGCACGCCGGGCGTACTGGAGGCACCGCGCGACGCACGCCCCGACTCGGACGCTTCTGATACTGAACCACCAAACGCGTCAAACACGGGACTGGTCATGTTTACATCCCCGCCAGTTCGGCAAACCGCGCGCCGCGCTGTGCGTAGTTGTTGAACATGTCAAAACTCGAGCACGCGGGAGACAGCAGCACTACGTCACCGGGTTCGGCGATTTCGCGTGCCGTCGACACAACCACGTCAAACGACGCATCCTGCAGCCACTGCACCACGTGTGCACGCGGGCCAAGTGCAGCGCGCAGCTCACGCGCGGCCTGCTCACCAGCTTCACCGTAGCACAGCACCGCTTTGCCATGCAACGCAAGCGGTGCAGCCAACGCACCGTACGGCTCACCCTTGTGACGTCCGCCAATGAGATGAATGGTAGGACGGGTCATGCTTTGCAGGGCTACCAGTGTGGAGTCCACATTGGTGGCCTTGGAGTCGTTGATCCAGAGTACACCATTGTGATCGGCCACTGGCTCCAGCCGATGAGGCAGCGCAGTAAAACCGGCTATCGCCTGCGCCATGCGAGCGCGCGATTCGGAGGTGGCCAGTGCCGTATCGGAGCGCAGCACCGCGAGCACAGCAGCCAATACATTGGCCACGTTATGATCGCCGAGCAGCGGGACATCGGCGCGCAACATGAACGGCTCGCCATCAATGATCAGCCGCCCGGTGGCGCGATCGTACCAGGCGTCAGCCTGTTCGTTGACTGAGAAGCGCGACACGCGGCCCAACACCGCCTGCGTGTTTGTTGATGCGCCAGGCGCGTCTCTCACCACACCCTGCATCATGGCGGCTGCAGCCGGCGAATCGCCCGACACTACCCATTGCGACGAGGCCTCGGCGTTGGCAAACATGCGCTGCTTGTCGGCAAAGTAGGCATGTACCGACGGATAGCGATCAAGATGATCCGCGCTGAGTGTGGTGAGCACACCAACGGTTGGCATGAGTCCGGGGGTATCGTGAAGCTGAAACGAACTGAGCTCAAGCGCCAACCAGTTGGGGCGTGTCTCGCGAATGGCCACATCACACAGCGGCACGCCAATGTTGCCGGCGTCTACAGCATCGCGACCAAGCGCGCGCAGCAGGTAGCCAATGAGCGCCGTGGTGGTGGTTTTGCCGTTGGTGCCGGTCACGGCAATGGCGCGCGTGGCAGGCATGAGTCGCAGCGCCACTTCCACTTCGCTTACAATCGGCACACCAGCGGCTCGTGCCGCAGCCAGCGGCGGCACTTCGGGCGGTACCCCGGGGCTTACCACCACAAACACCGACCGCGCAATGCGGGCGATGTCGTGCTGTGCAAGGTCTACGTGCGCTCCCAGTTCACGCGCCGTTTGTGCGGCGCTGCGGGTGTCGAGGTTGTCCGTGCGATCGGAGGCGTACACCGCAAACCCGATGTGGCGCAGCAGCCGAACGGCCGACAGACCACTTGAGGCAAGCCCAATCACAGCCACCTCGCCAATGCGCTGCGACAGCAGTCGGGCAACCGTGGCCGCGATCTCGCGCGAGCGCGACACATCTACGGTGTAGATGTCCGGCGTTGTACCCCCCGATGCCTGGTGAGACGAGGGGGTGTGATGCGCGTGGTCGCCGGCGGATGACTGAGCCATGGTGATTAACGGAGCTTGAGCGTGCTGAGCGCCACAATCGCGCAGAGAATACCAATAATCCAGAAGCGAATGACCACCTGCGTTTCGGGCCAGCCCAGCATTTCAAAGTGGTGGTGCAGCGGCGCGCGACGGAACACACGATGCTGCTGTGCATATTCGAGGCCGTATTTATTGCGGCGGTACTTGAACACCGAGCGCTGCAAAATGACCGATATCGTTTCGGCCACGAACACCGCACCAACGATAGGCAGCAGAAACTCTGACTTGAGCAAAATCGGAATCACGCCCAGTGCACCGCCGAGCGCCAGCGATCCGGTATCGCCCATGAACACCTGCGCCGGATGCGCGTTGTACCAGAGGAACCCAATGCACGCACCCACCAGCGCGGCGCAGTAAACGGTAAGCTCGCCCGCGCCGCGCAAATAGAACAGCTGCAAATACGCGCTGGTATCCACGCGTCCAAGCACGTACGCAAAAATACCAAAGGTGATGAGCGCGATGGCCACCAATCCCGTAGCCAGTCCGTCCAGTCCATCGGTGAAGTTCACAGCGTTGCTGGTACCCGCCACAATGAAGGTGACAAATGGCACGTACAGCCACGCGGCCCACGATGCGATGGGCACGATGAGCAGGTACTTGAAGAACGGGACTGTGGTAGAAGCACCCGGAAGCGACGACAGCGGCTGCAGCCAGATGTACAGACCAAGTGCCAGTCCACAAGTGACCTGTCCGGCCAGCTTGTAGCGCTCGACCAGCCCTTCATTCTTTTTTCCTTCGCGCTTCTGCTTGAGCTTGAGATAATCGTCGAGAAAGCCAATGCCACCCATCCACACGGTGACCGCCATGGCCAACAGCACATACCGATTGTCCAGGCGCGCCCATAGCAACGCGGGGATCAGCGCGGCCGCGAGGATGATGAGGCCACCCATGGTGGGCGTCGCACCTTTTTGCAGATGTGAATCGGGCGTACCGGCGCGTACCACCTGGTGCAGCGACATGCGGCGCAACCGCCCCAGAATTATGGGGCCAACAATAAACGTCACCAGCAGCGACGTGACAAACGCTCCCGCTGAACGAAACGTGATGTAGTTGAGCAGGTTGAACAGCTGGAAGTCACCAGCGAACGGCCGCAGCAAATGGTAAAGCACTCAGGACGTCGCCCAGGAAGTGAGTGGAGAAAGCATTCGTTCAAGTGTGACACCGCGCGAACCTTTGAGCAGCACCATGGCATCGCGCTTGAGCACCGGCTCCAGCAGCGTCCACGCGTGATCGGCATCGGTGGCGCCCAGCACTCGGCGATCATCCATCGCAATGCGTGTAAACGCTGTTGCAAACTCACCCACGGCGATCACGATATCCACCCCGCTGTTGAGCGCATCGATGGCTTCACGGGCAATCGCATCGTGCTGAGCGTCACTATGTATGCCGAGTTCACGCATGGTACCGAGCACAGCCACACGCTGCCGACCGGCACCCACCTGGCGCAACAGCGCCAGCGCAGCCCGCATGGACGGCGGGTTGGCGTTGTAGGCGTCATTGATGATGGTAAGCGAACCCACCGTTTCCCATCCGCCGCGCATGGAGGGAATCTGCATTGACCCAAGCGCCTGCGCCGCATCGGCCAGCGGTACGCCGGTTGCTTGTGCCACCGCCAGCGCCAGCATGGCGTTGGCTCCGTGATGCTGCCCGCGCATGGGTACCGTGATCTGTACGTCATTCATAACAAGCTGAATAAATCCGTCGGGTTGCACACTCCAGCGGTCGGCCTTCACGTCGCCGGCGTCGAGTCCGACGCGCACGATGTGCTTCACGCCATGCTGTTGGGCCGCCGCGAACAGCGCAGTTTCGTGGGCTGGAATTACCGCGGTTGCAACGCCCTCGAAGATGGCCGCTTCCTCTCGCAGTACACCGTCCAGATCACCCAGCCCTTCGAGGTGCTCCTCACCAATACTGGTGACCACCGCGATGTCCGGTTCACAGATCGCGCGCAGCTGTGCGACCTCGCCGGGTGCATTGGTGCCCACTTCAACCACCGCGACATGCGCGTGCGGAGGCACGCTCAACAGGGTAAGCGGCACGCCCACGAGGTTGTTCTGATTGGCCTCTGTGGCGTGGACCTCAAGACGCGCGCCCAGCACAGAGCGCAGCATTTCCTTGGTGGACGTTTTGCCATTGGATCCACCAACCGCCACCACCGTACCGCCCCATGCGCGACGCCACGCGCGGGCCAGCAGGCCGAGCGCGACGCGCGTATCGCGCACCACAAGCACGGGGATGCCGAGTCCGGCGGTGACTTGCGGGTCTTCCACCAATACCGCTGCCGCGCCTGCATCACGCGCCTGGACCAGCCAATCGTGTGCGTCGTGGTTGTCGCCTCGCAGTGCGACAAACAGGTCGCCGCGCTTGAGCGTGCGCGTATCGGTGCTGATGCCGCTGAGCGCGCGATCATCGAGTCGCGGGCCCGCCACGTACTGCTTTGCCAACGCCTGCGCCACTCGGCGCAATGTCCAGTATGCGTGCGGCGTGGTGGGTGTGACCGCCGGCGTGCCTTCAAACTCAATGCCGGCGCGCACCGCGTTGTCGCGTGTTGACGGCAACGTGGAGTCAGAGCTTGCACTCATCCCTGCTCTCCCGCTGCAAGGCTCAGCTCTGCCACAATTTCCGCTTCATCAAAGTGCAGCTTTTCCGTACCGCGTATCTGATACGTTTCGTGGCCTTTACCGGCCAGCAGCACAACATCGTGTGTCGCGGCCATCTGCAGCGCGTGCGCGATCGCAGCGCGACGGTCTTCCATGCGCACGTGTGGAGTGTTGGCTTTCATACCCGCCTCAATCTCATCAAGAATACGATCAGGATTTTCGGTGCGTGGGTTGTCGCTGGTAATGATCACGACGTCGGCATGAGCTTGCGCGATGGCACCCATCTCAGGGCGCTTGCCCGTATCACGATCCCCGCCACACCCAAAGAGCACGATTACGCGTGTAGGCGCACCAGTGGGCGTACACGCAAACGGACGCACCGCACGCAGCGCACGATCGAGCGCGTCGGGGGTGTGCGCATAATCGCGAAGCACGGTGGGATGTTCACGCAGCCGTTCAAGCCGGCCTGGCACCTGCGGCAGTTGCGGTAACGCCTCGGCCAGTGCGGTGAGTGAACCACCCAACGCCCACGCGGCCGCAACGGCACCGGTGGCATTGGTGACGTTAAAATCACCAAGCAGCGGAATGCTCGTTTCTGCACGCAGCCCGGCCGATGAACCATCGCGCGCACGCAGCGTAAACCGGCTTCCTGTGGCATCAAAGCGCACCGATTCGGCGCGTACCGACTCAGCGCGTACGGCGGCCGATGCACGAAGCGGCGTTGGAGCGGCAGGCGCGGCAGGCGCGGCAGGTGCCGATTGCGCAGTGTCAGCGGCATTGGCCAGATCGGTGATAAACGACAGCGTACGCGGCGCTTCTGGCAGCGCACCCCAGGCCGGTTCAGCACCGTTGACCACCGCCACGCCGTCGGGTTTGAGCATGGCAACGAGTTTGGCTTTGGCTGCAAAGTACGCCGCCATAGTGCCGTGATAATCGAGATGGTCGCGCGAAAAGCTGGTGAACACGGCCACATCAAACGCCAGTCCTTCAACGCGCGATTGATCGAGAGCGTGTGACGAAACTTCGATGGCCACTGCGCGCACACCACGCTGCACCAGATCGGCCAGCACACGTTGCATTTCCACTGGACCGGGCGTGGTGAGTCCCTGCCCTCCATCAACCGCCTCACCGTCGGCGCCCACCAGTACACCAAGCGTGCCTACAGACGCGCACAACACACCGGTGCGCGAAAGCAGCGCGCGCAGCAGATGTACGGTCGTGGTTTTGCCATTGGTGCCCGTGACACCTATCAGGCGCAAACTGTCTGCGGGCCGACCGTAAAAGGTGGCCGCAAGCACTGCTGCCGCTTTCCGCGCGTTTTGTACGACAACCATTGGCGCGGATGTGGCCATCGGCAGTGCTATTGCGGCCTGTTCAGCAAACACCAGTGCTGCCCCCGCGTTGACGGCCGCCTGGATAAACGCGGTACCGTCGGCTACGTGACCAGGCACTGCAACAAACGCCCCCCCCCGAACAACCTGCCGGCTATCGTCGGTGATGCCGTCAATGTATTCGGGAACCTGCGTCGGCTCAGCGGCGAGCAAGTGGGCCGATCGCAAGGCGTCTACAAGCGCGGTACCGGCAACGCGTGTGGGCGTGTTCATGGGCGCGCTGTCTCCAGCACCACAACGGTGCCTTGCCGAGCGGTGCGACCCGCTGCGGGCTGCGTACGTCCGGCCTCACCCGACCGCAACTTGACATCAAAGCCAGCGGCAAAGAGGGTGCGTACCGCCTCTCGTGTGGTGAGGCCGCGTACCAACGGAATGGCACGCAGTTCCCGCACCGTCACCGGCGATTCCTGTTCGCCATACGGCAACGATACAATCACCCTCCCCGGTGTGGGCTCCACATCACGCGGTGCAACTTCCGGCCCCAGCTGCGTTTGGTTGTCTGTCAACGCATCGTTCGCATCAGCGTTGGCGCCGGCTGCGTTCAGCACCGTTCGGGTGTCGGCGGGACGATAGGTACGCGATGCGCGTTCGGCCGCCGCAAGCGTGTCACCGGCCAGTGGAATATCCTGTGCCACCCGCTGCAATACACG
>JBBSPO010000147.1:0-9154 GCA_038258695.1 Gemmatimonadales bacterium
AGCGCGCCAAGCACTCCGGCGGCTTTGAGCTTGGCCTGAATCGCCCGCGGGCCACCGCCAGCGAGAACACGCTGGTTGACCGATGCTGACAGCGCACTCTGCTCCTGCCGCAACCGATCGCGCGACTCCGGGGTGCCAAACTCGGCCCACTGTGATGCCATGCGACAGGAGAGCTGCGGCGCGTTCAGCAGCACAAACTTGCCGCGCGCGGAGGGTACCCACGCCGCGAAGAGCTCCGGGGTGACCACGTCTTCGGGGATCATGACCACATTGCCCTCGACCCACTCACCGTTGGTGCCAGGCGTCCAGCCCATCGCCGTCACTTCAAGCCCACGTACGCGCGGAAACACCAACTCAGCGAACGCCGAGCCGTTTTTCCAGTTATTCCAGGTGCCGTAGTTCTCAATGCGCGCCGGCACGCCCCACTTCGCGAAGGTGGCCAGCATGTAGGCCTGCGCACGGTCGGCGTCGGTCGATCCCGTAAGGCGAGGCCCAATGGAATCGAGCAGCGTTTGCGCGAACATCATGACCTGCGAGCGCTGCATCCCTTCCTCAAAGATCTTCTGGATCATTGGGTTGGTTGGCGCCGTCTCGCGCACATACGGTGCGTTGGCGCGGTCAACCGGCAGCGCCTGCGGGTTGGTGGGCGGCGGTGTGGGGCCCGGTGGGCCAGCCCGGCCGCCGCGTTGCGCGAGTGCATTGGTGCTGACAAGTGACGTGGCCAGAAGGCCCGCGAGCAAAGTTGTTCGAAGCATGAGATGGTGTGGTGAGGGACAACAGCGCCGGACCTCGGGCGCTGTCGCGACGAGGCTCGGATTACTGATGCTACGCGGTCGGGATGCCTTCCGCTGTCGAACATATCTGCGCGTTCGCAGTGGGCGAGATGTTCAGCGCGCGTTCGGCGGCAGAGCGATCCCCGCAGTGCTCGTCGCGTTGGAACTCAGCAAAGCTGTTGGACAGCAATGTGATCGCGCAGTATCGTTTACGCATGGCCATTTCGCCGCTCGAAAAACTACGCGCGTTGTGCCTTGCGCTCCCCGAGGCACACGAAGTGGAAGCGTGGGGCGCGCCCACCTTTCGCGTAAAGAACAAACTGTTCGCCATGTACTCGGCGCCGGAGAATCAGCACGGCGCGGAACGGCACGGTGTGTGGTTGCACTGCGCACCGGAGAATCAGCGGGCGTTGGTGGAGATGGATCCCGCGCGGTACTTCGTGCCGCCGTACGTGGGGAAGAGCGGCTGGGTGGGCGTGTGGATTGACAAGCGACCGCGGTGGACGGAAGTGGAGCGACTGGTACGGGATGCGTATGTGCGGGTGGCGCCAAAGAAGCTGGGGGCGCTGGTGGGTTGACCGGTGGGACGGGTGTTCACTGCTGCAAACCGGGTGAGGTTACATTCCAGCAGGAGGTACTTCCAATGACTTACAAAGTTGCGATCGCGCACGACGAGGATGGCGTCAGCGTCTGGGTTCCAGGCTTGCCGGGATGTTGGTCCCAAGGCGCCACCGAGGCGGAAGCATTGTCGAACATAAAGACTGCCATCGCAGAGTATTTGACCGTTCGCGATGAGATGTTGAGCGGAGCGGATGTGCGTGAAGTGGAAGTTGCGGCATAGGACGCATGGGTCGAATCCCGGATGTCAATCATCTCGACGCGATCCGCGCGCTTGAGAAGGCTGGCTTTCGGGTCGTTCGGCAGGGCAAGCACGCGGTCATGTCCGATGGCCAGCGCATCCTGACAATCCCACGACACAACCCCATCAACGCGTTCACGCTCGGAGGTATAGTGCGGGATGCGGGCCTCACTCCTGAGGCATTTCGGGAGCTGCTGTAGCGCCCTACTGGCCCGCGGTCTTGATGTGGTTGCAGTGCACCATGCCCTTTTGGCCCGGCAACGGTGGGGTGACGTCGCCGTCAAACACGTTGCACACCGGTCCCTGCAGGCGACTGACACCGACCGACGCACGCCAGCGAGTGGGTGACGCATCCAGGACGATGCGTACCGAGGTCGGCACGTCGCCAAGCCCCAGTGTATCGAGCGTGGTGTCGGTCGGGTTGACGCACGTTACTTCAACCCACACCGGCTGCGACTGTTCGATCAACTGCTTGAACTGCGCGTCATCCACCGCATTGCCATCGAAGAAGTGCCACACTTTGGTGCTGACAGGCTGTCTGCACTTGAGCGCTTCGGCAGCGGCGCCGGAATCATGGAACGCAGCAAACAACGCCATCGCGGGCGCGCTCAAAAGGAAGGCCAGCTGTTTAAGTGACATCGTGCACGCTCCGGATGCTGTGTTTGCCCAACGTCATGAACGCACACGTTTTGGCGCGTTCACCGGCCACGCATCCATCGCCGTGTCGCACACGCGAAGCAGCTTCTCGCGCGACGCGCCGTCGCGGGCCAGCGTGGACATGCCTTGTATCACCGCCATAATATGTGCCGCCAGACTCTCGCCGTCCACGTGAGCCGGCAGCGCACCGGACTCCACGTCGCAGGCGATGCGTGCCGCCAGCTGCTGCTCAATGGTGCCACGGATATCTGCCAGTTCGCGCTGGACGTCTGCAGCGTCTGGTGAACAGCTGATCGCCGCGCTGGCCAGCAGGCAGCCGGCCGGTGTGTCCACGCCGGTGAACCCGATCGCCGAAGCGGTGAGCAGCGCGACGGCGGCATCTCGCGCCGTGTTGGCGCTGGCAATGATCGACGACGTTGTGGTTGGGTTACCGACATAGCGCTCAACCGCTTCCAGAAACAACCGTTTTTTGTCGCCAAACGCAGCGTAGATGCTGGGGGGCGTCACACCCAACGCCGAGGTGAGATCGTTGAGCGACGTGGCTTCATAACCCTGCCGCCAGAACAGCAGCATGGCTTTGTGCAGCGCGTCGTCACGATCAAAGGAACGTGGTCGCCCCTGTGGCCGGCGAACCGCAGTGGAAGGTCTTTTCATATCATTTACTATGAAACACTTGACTCTGAGTGGCAAGCCGTGTCAGTTAATCTATAGCGAACACTACGAAAACATTTTCCCACTCTATTCAGCCCATGCCACTCACAGACTATCGCACACTCGGCCGATCCGGACTCGTCGTCAGCCCGCTCGCGCTTGGCACCATGACCTTTGGCACGGCACGCTGGGGGTCCGGAGAGGACGAGTCGCGGGCGGTGTTCAACGCCTACCTCGAAGCGGGCGGCAATCTGATCGACACGGCAGATGTGTATGCGGCGGGTCGAAGCGAAGAGATGGTGGGTCAGTTCGTGACTGAGCGGGGAATGCGGGATCAGGTGGTGATTGCTACCAAGGCGGGTTTCGCTGCGGGGCGCGGTGTGCATGCGGGTGGCAATAGTGCCAAACATCTGTACGCCGCGCTCGAGGGATCACTGCGCCGCCTGCAGACCGAATACGTCGACCTGTTCATCGTGCACGTGTGGGATGCGGTGACGCCCGCCGAAGAGCTGCTGGAAACCATGACCGCGCTGGTTCGCGCCGGCAAGATTCGCTATTGGGGAATGTCCAACGCGCCGGCGTGGTATGTGGCCACGCTGGCCGCACTGGCGAGGGCTCGCAATGCGCCTGTACCCATCGTGATGCAGTACTTCTATTCGCTGGCCAATCGCGACATCGAGGACGAGCATGTGCCGCTCGCCGAGGCATCCGGTATGGGCATCATGCCGTGGAGTCCGCTCGCGTACGGGATGCTCACGGGCAAGTATGATCGCACCACCGTTGAAGCAGCGGCGCCGCGCGCGTCCGGACTGCCGCGCGATGCTGCCACGGTTGGCGAGGCTCGCCCCGCCAACGACAAGCGTCTTGACGGTGCCAATCCATTTGGCGATTCGCTTTTCACCGATCGCAACTGGCAGATCGTGGATGTGTTGCGACGGATCGCCGCGGAGACAGGCGAGAGCATGGCGCGGGTTGCGCTGCAATGGGTGATAAGCCGTCTGGGTGTGACCACCACGCTCATGGGTGTGAGCCGGGTGGAGCAGGTGGCAGACAACGTGGCCGCGCTTGACCTGCGTCTGTCCGACGGGCATAACTCACAACTCGACTCCGTGAGCGCCGGAGCGCCGCGCATGCTCTACAGCCTGTTCTCACCATCGCTGAGGCAGCACGCGGTGTTCGGCGGAGGTAACGTGCACTCGTGGCAGGAGCAGGCGCGCTACAAAGGGGTTATCGGATAGCGGCTACGGTTGCAGTTGGAATGTCTGGCCGATGCGATTGAGCCGGTTTACACACGTACGTCTATAACTCGTGATCAAATGAACTACGTGCGATCCGCATTGCTCACTCTCTCGGTAACGGCCGCGTTCGTCGCATGCAGTACTCGCGACACCAACGACGGCGACGCTGCATCGGGGGCTGACAACCTCACGGGCATTGTGTTGCCCGTGATCGAAGATGACAGCAACGGCGTGCAACAACTCACGTTTCCGCCCGACGCTTTCTCGCGGGTGCCGCAGTTCACGATGGACTCCGTTCCGGTTGCGGTCGCTGGCGGTGCGAACGGCACAGGGGAGTTTGACCTGACGTGGGTCAATCTTGTGCATGTGCTCTCCGACAATCGGCTGGTTGCGTTTGCCAATATCGGAGCGAGCTTGCTGGTGTTTGGTGCCGACGGTTCGGAAGAACGCGTGATTGGACGATTGGGTCGCGGTCCGGGAGAGTTCACGCGACCGGGTGGTGTGTCCGTGTTGCCCGGCGACACGCTCTTTCTCAGCGACGTTCCCAACAACCGCCTGAACTGGGTACTGCCGGACGGACAGTTTGTGCGTACATCAACGATCCAGTGGGAGCGCCTTCGCAACAACGCAGAATCTGTTGCGGGCGTGCTTCCCGACGGGCGACTCATTCTGCACTCCGCAGGGCGTGTGGAGTCTACAACCTCTGACACCGCTTTTCGCAGCGCGGCGCTTGTGGAGGTGCAACCGATCACCGGCGCGCGACAATCAATCGCATCGATACCTGATCTGGCCGAGCTTACGGTATTGCAACGGGTGCGCGGCCGCGACCAACGCATCAATAAAGTGCTGTCGTTCACACCACGTGCACGCATCAAGCTGTGGGATACACTGGTCACCACCAGTCAAGGTGATGTGTATCGCATCAGCATGCGGGCGCCTTCGGGTACGCTGCTGCGCGAGATCAGCATACCGCTGCGTCGTCGCCCTGTCACGCAGCAAATGAAAGACGACGCGATTGCAACAGCACTCGCCGCAGTTGAGATGTTTCGCAGTGAAGGTGAAGGCAACACCTACACAAAAGACGAGCAACGCGCCAACGCGCTCCTCACACCCAGCGCGGATTCGTTGCCGCTTATTCAGGATCTGTTCGTGACACCCAACGGAACGCTATGGGTGCTCGACAACGCGGCCGAAAGCGGAACTGACGGACAGATGCTTACCGCCTACCGGTCAGACGGCGCAATGCTCGGCCGCCTCCGCATCCCGGATGACGCACGTCCCATGGCCTTCGGCAATGACCGCGTGGTGCTGCGAGTGCTCGACGAAGACGATGTGGTAGCGTTGCATGTGCACAGCGTTCGCACTACGAGCAGAGCGGGACCCCGATCACGGGACGTGTTGACCAGCAACGATCTCCGTTTACCTGTTAATCCGATACCGCTCCACATACGGCACGTCCAGATCGTCTAAACGAACGCCCCACACCTGGTCGCCCGAAAACGCGCGCGGATCAAACCCGCGCGGCACGACAACGCGTGCGACAAACGTGCCGTTGCCATCGAGCACGTACCAGTCGGCCGCACGCTCTTCATCCACGGGCACAAACTCCTGTACCCAAATCCGGCCAACGTCATCAATGCGCACGCTACCGATGGCGGGCAGCGTGTCAGACACCACAACGTTTGAATCCATGGCCAGCGTTTGCTCACGTGCATTGTCGCTAAGCAAAACCAACGGCATGTCAACACGAATGATTGTGGTGGGACCGCCGGTGGCGTCGTAGCGAAAGAGTGCAAACCGATCGGTCTCGGCTGCGACAACACTGCTTTCACCCACCGCGAACGCCGAACCGCGCCCCATCGTGAGACGGCGTATCGCGATGCTGGTGATGTCGCCGCGCGCGCCGGTCGTCACCTTGATGGTCGATTCCTGCGACCGGAACTCACCCAACGACTCGCGAATCGTACCCGCTGAGTCGAGAAGGCCCAACACTTCGGGGCCACGGGTAATACCCTTTGGGATCTCATTGCTGGTGGTCGCCAGCAGCCTGTACGACCCGGCCACAAGCGTGCCGTTGTCCAGCGCACCAATCACCCTGGGCCGACCCGTTTCCTCCGCGGGCTCAGCGAATCGCACCAATCGTGCATACGTCCCGTCCGGTCCAAACACCATGGTCCGCCCGCCTGCATCACTGGCTAACAGTGAGTCAGCGCCCAACCGGCTGAAATGCGAAATGGTGCGCATAAACTCACCGGGCCCCTCACCGCCGCGTCCGGCCGACCAGAGGTGTGCACCGCTCTGATCAAACGCGCGCAGCTCCAGCGCCTGCGATTCGGCCACCACTACCGTGCCAGAGGGAAGTAGTGCCAAACCGGCAATGCGTCCCAACACATCCGGCCCCGATCCGTCCAACGACCCGATCTGCACCTCGGCCGAATCTGCCATGGTCCACACCGGCAGCTCCGCAGGCAGTCCGGCATGTTCAACAATCACCACGCCGGCGCTGTCGCGCACGGTACCACTTGGCGATGCCCCGGTGTTGTCAGCCGCGTTCGCGCAGCCCACGGCCTGCAGCGCCATGGTGGCAAAAAGGCCAAGCGCGCCGAGATGGGTTGATGTGCTCTGACGTGTCATGTGTGGAGTGGCGGAAGGATGGCGTGTGGCCGCTGGCGCCGGGCACTACCCAGGCATGGGCGAGCCTGAAGGTAACCCATCTACGGGTTCTTCCGTTCTTAACGGCACGACAATGTCTGAATGTTTTGACTTGTGCTCAGGTTCGACGTGAATGGTGACATGCGAATCCGGAACGGCTTCACCGATCGCGGCCTCCACTCGGTCGCAGATTTCGTGTGCGTCAAACACGGTCATATGTCCGGGAACGACCAGGTGAAACTCGACAAACGTGGCGCTACCGGCGTGGCGTGTCCTGAGATCGTGTGCTTCCACCGCACCGCCGGCTTCTTGGGCGATGGCTCCACGAATGGTGGTGAGCATCGTTTCGGGAAGCGCCTCGTCCATGAGTCCGCTCAGGGACTCCTTGACCACCCGTGACCCCGACCAAAGAATGTTGAGTGCAACAAGCGCCGCCATAGCGGGATCAAGAAGCCACCATCCAGTCATAAGAGCCAGAATCACTCCAACGGCAACGCCAGCCGAGGTGATCACATCGCTCCACAGGTGGCGCCCGTCTGCGGCCAGCGCCGGTGACTTGAGCAGACGCCCCTGCCGCACCAGGACCCACGCCCAGATCGCATTGAGCACGGTGGCAACCCCGTTCACCAACAGGCCGTCAATCGGTGCGTCGAGCGCGCGTGGGCTCAAAAAGCCGGCATACGCCGCGCGCAGGATGAACAGCGCCGCCACAATGATCATCACCCCCTCCAGCACCGCGCTGAAGAACTCGGCCTTGTGGTGACCAAAAGGGTGTTTGCTATCCGCCGGTCGAGCGGCGATGCGGATGGCGACGAGTGCGGCAAACGCCGTTGCCAGATTCACGGTGCTTTCCAACGCGTCGGAGAGCAGCGCCACTGAGCCGGTCATCCACCAGGCGAGCAGCTTGAGGCCGAGCACGACGACGCCGACCAGCAGGCTTCCGGCAGCGAATTTCAGCGTCGCAGACATAAATCGCGGGACGGAGGGATACCACGCCACACACGCATCAGTACACGAGCAGCCGCGGCTCCGTCATTTCTTCCATGGCGTACCGCAATCCCTCGCGACCCAGGCCGCTGTCTTTGATACCACCGTACGGCATGCTGTCTATTCGGAATCCGGGTGCACTGTTCATGATCACGGCGCCCACTTCGAGCTGCTCATGAGCGCGGGTCATGTGACGGATGTTGTTGGTGAACACACCCGCCTGCAGTCCGTACGTACTGTCGTTCACGCCGGCGATCGCCGCGTCAAAATCTTCTACCCGCTCCAGCACGGCAACCGGCCCGAACACCTCAGCGCAGCTCACGCGCGCCGACCGTGCGACATTGGTGAGCAGCGTGGGAGCGTAGACATGGCGGTCGGCGTCTGCAGCGGCACCGCCGGCCAATACCTGCGCGCCGTCGCGAACCGCTTCGGCCACCCAATCGCTGATGCGCGCGAAGTGCAGGCCGTCAATAATCGGACCCACCGTAACCGAAGCATCGGACGGGTCGCCAGCGGACAGGTTGGCGTATTCACTCACGAGCAAATCGCGGAACGCCTCAAACTCCGACGCCACCGCAAAAATGCGCTGCGTGCTGATGCACGTTTGTCCGGCGTACAGGTTGGCGCCCATCGCAATGGCCTTGGCCGCCGCCGCAAGGTCTGTGCCGTCGTCAATCACGACGGAGCCGTTCCCGCCCAGTTCAAGGGCCACCTTTTTCTTGCCGCAGATGCGCTTGAGGTGCCAGCCCACCGAGTCGCTGCCGGTGAAGCTGAGCATGGCCACGCGCGTGTCGGTGACGAGCTGCTCGGCCACGGGAATGCCGCACACCAGAACGCTGAACGCCCCGGCCGGCCACCCAATCTCTTCGAGCATACCCGCCAATGCGAGTGAGCAGAGCGGTGCCTGGGGCGCGGGCTTGAGCACCACCGGACACCCTACGGCCATGGCCGGCGCCACTTTGTGCAGCACCAGGTTAAGCGGAAAGTTGAACGGCGTGATCGCAGCCACAACACCAACCGGAAAGCGCCGCGTGAAGGCGGTGCGTCCGCGTCCGGCGCCAAAGTCCATGGGCACCACTTCACCACCAAAACGCAGCGCTTCGGCGGCGGCCGTGCGCACGGTGCTGATACAGCGTGCGATCTCCGCGCGGGCGTAGCCAATGGGCTTGCCCGCTTCGGCGACGATCAACTGTGCCAGCGCATCCTCGCGCTGCTGCAGCAAATCAGCCAATGCGTCAAGTCGCTGACTGCGGTCGCCGGCACTCAATCCCGCCAGTGTCGCGCGGCTGTCCGCGGCGGCGGCGATGGCCGTTTCCATGTGCGCGGAGGTGGCGTGC
>JBBSPO010000148.1:0-9092 GCA_038258695.1 Gemmatimonadales bacterium
GACCAAGTCTCCCCCGCCCACGCGGGGATGGACCCGTGAGCAATAACGCGCGGCAGTTTCTGTTTGCGTCTCCCCCGCCCACGCGGGGATGGACCCTCCCCTTACGTACGCGCGGAAACCGCACATCAGTCTCCCCCGCCCACGCGGGGATGGACCCTGGCGTGGTTGGTTGGGTCGGTCGGATTCCGCGTCTCCCCCGCCCACGCGGGGATGGACCCTGCGTTGCTGCCACGCGCGCCCCGTGTTGACAGTCTCCCCCGCCCACGCGGGGATGGACCCACACCGCTTTAGGAGGAACGCCCCCCATGACGGTCTCCCCCGCCCACGCGGGGATGGACCCTCAAGGATCGCCACCACCCGCGAGTTGGCATCGTCTCCCCCGCCCACGCGGGGATGGACCCGCGGCAACGCAACCGGTCGTGGGATCCGTGACGTCTCCCCCGCCCACGCGGGGATGGACCCTGACAGATACGAAGCACTGCCGATCCTCGCGTGTCTCCCCCGCCCACGCGGGGATGGACCCGGCAGCGCGTACGACATGCTGGCGGTTGCCACGTCTCCCCCGCCCACGCGGGGATGCACCCATCGGCTCAAGCGATTACGACCAGTGGCATGGGTCTCCCCCGCCCACGCGGGGATGGACCCCGGGACGGCGTCGCGGCCTCGAGCCTTCCGCTGTCTCCCCCGCCCACGCGGGGATGGACCCCCCCCACGCATCCGGCGTACGCTGCGGGCTCTGTCTCCCCCGCGCACGCGGGGATGGACCCTTCACAGTGATTGCGATCATTTGTCTAGCCTCGTCTCCCCGCCCGCGCGGGGACGGACCCTCTCGTCGCCCTAGGCGATCACCGAGGCCGGCGTCTCCCACGACCACGCGCGGATGGACCTCACCCGCTTGGGCGAAGTGCAGCGAGGGCAAATCTGCGGCTCGCCACCAAGCCAAGATCAGCGCAAACCTTACATTGTGTAGCCTGTCAGCCCACTTCAACGCCCACCGTTGCTCCGCCCGAAAGTGCCGAGCCGGTGGCGCTCCCGACTCTGGGCGGCTTCTGCCGCGCAGCGGCAGTGGCAAGCCCAGGGGCGGGAGAGACAACGGCCCCCTGCGCAACACTCACAGCAAACCGGTATTTTCTGCCGGATACGCTAAACGGCAGCATTTGCCGTTGTTATGCCCATTTGTGCCTGCAAGCCCGACTCTACCGACCAAGACCGGAATTGGACAAAGCGCTCTAAACCCATTAAGAACAACGCTTTACGACCCATCGTATGGGCCGCTCCAGCCGTGGCACCAACCATGCTTCTACCAGATATCGGATTCCCTCGTTTCCCGATATCGAACCATGGCAGACAATCAAGACACCAGCGCTTCAGAAGCAGCGACTCCCGCGCCCAGCGGCATGAAGGCGCGCCTTCCGCTCATCGCCGCCATCACGGCCGGTCTCGCAATTGGTGTGGGCACTGGCGCCGTAGTGGTTGGACCGGCCGCCGCGAAGGCGCTTGGTTTTGGTGCAGTAGCCATCGCTGACACGGTCGCTGTGGCCGACGAGGCCAGTGCGGAAGCCGATTCACTGGCCCGGGCCGGTTCGACGCCCACCGTGCTCACCCTGGAAAATCTGGTGCTCAATCCCGCCGCCTCGGGTGGGTCGCGCTTCCTGCTGCTCACTGTGGCCATGGAATGCGGCGGCGCCGAGTCGCTCGCCAGCCTCCAGGCACGGGATGCCGAGCTGCGTGATGTTGTGCTGTCCACACTCAGCCGCAAGACCGTAGAAGAGCTGGCCGATGTGTCGCAGCGCGAGGGAATAAAAACCGAGCTGCTCACCGCACTCAACGAGCGCTTTGGCGCCAAGTCGGTCGTGCGCGTCTACTTCCCACAGTACGTCGTACAGTAGGGAGAACACGTGTCCTCTGAAACGCTCTCACAGCACGACATTGACCGCCTGCTCGGCGGTGGCGGTGGCGGTGCCCAGGCGGCACGCACTGAATCGCCCGTCGATATCCAGGTATACGATTTCCGTCGCCCCGCGCGCGTGTCAAAGGAACGACTGCGCACACTTGAGGCGATGTACGAACGACTGGTCAAGAACCTCGAAGCCTGGGTGATTTCACGCGTGCGCGGACAAATCGAAGTCCGTCTGCAAAGCGTGGAGCAGTTCAGCTTTGGCGAGTTCACGCTTTCGTTGCCCACTCCCTGTTCTTCGTTTGTTTTTGAGATTGCCGATACGGGACAGAAGGGCGTGATCGATATCGGCCCCGAGTTCGGCTTTTATGTCATTGACCGCGTGTTTGGCGGTACCGGACAGGCCGCTCTTCCCATCCGTTCGCTCACACCGATTGAGCGCATGGCCATTCGGACGGTGGCGGATCGCGTGGCGCAGTTGACCGAAGAGATCTGGCAGGACCACGTGCCGATGTCGCTCAACATCACCGGCTTTGAGTCGTCACCGGAAATCCTGCAGGTCGCCAACCGTGAAGATCCGGTGCTGGTGGCCAACGTTGAAATCACGGCCGGTAACCAGAGCAGTCTCATGCTCATCTGCCTGCCGTTTTCCGTGCTCGACAAGTTCTTCACCTCCAGCGGCCAGCAACGCCTCGCTTTGCTGCACAGCAACGATGCGGAACGCGAGGCAGCACGGCTCAAGACTGAGAATGCGCTGCGCGAAATGCGCGTGCCGCTGTCGGTGCGACTGCCGCAGTTCGACATCCCGCTCAAAGATTTGATGGCGCTTCGTGTGGGCAGCGTGATTCCCACCGGCGTGTCCAAAGACGCCCGTCTGATCGTACGCACCGGCACCCAGGAACGGTTTGTGGGACAGGCCGGACGGGTTGGCGGCATGCTCGCGGTACGCGTGGTCGATACCATCACGCCCAGTTCGCCGTAGCCACGCCCTCGCGATGCACCGTGTTCTCCCGATCGTTTCCGCTTTGTTCACTCGACTGACTCACAACTCCGCGCCATGAATCCCGCAGAAATCGACGCCCTCGTAGCGAGTGTGCAAGCCGCCAAGGCCGGCGGAGCTGCCGCGCCGGCGACGGCGACCCAAGCCTCGGCCGACACCGCCCCGGCCTCGTCCAACGCACCGCATGCGCCTCAGCTCACTGAGTTTGAGCGCATCGCGGCGAACAACCCGGAAGTGCCGCTGAGCATGCTGTTCAGCTTGTCGCTGCCCATTTCCATTGAACTGGGCCGCACGTCGATGTCAGTGCAGGAGATTCTGCGCCTCGGCCGTGGCTCGGTGATCCAGCTCGAGCGACTGGCCGGCGAGCCGATCGACATTTTTGTGGGCGACCGTCGCTTCGCCGAGGGTGAAGTGGTGGTGCTGGGTGAACACTTTGGCGTGCGCGTGACGCGGATTCTGTCGCGCGGTGGCAATGCGGCGGCCAAATCCGCCAAGGAAGCGGCGTGATGTGCACGGTCCGGCGCGTGTCGCGCACGCGACCGCCTGCTTCGTTTGTTTTGTCTGCTTTGTCTGCAACCTGAGCCACACACCTCATGCTTTCGGCCGGAATCGGCATTCTCGCTGCGCTCGCGTTCGTGCTGGGGCTCATCGCTCTGGCGGTCTGGGCGCTTAAGCGTGTAGGCGGCGCTACAATGTCCAATCGTTCTCGGTTACCCGTGGAAGTTGTGCAGCGCATCTCCCTTGGCCCGAAGTCTGGCCTGGCGATTGTGCGTGTGGGCGAGAAGGTCATAGCCGTTTCCATGGGCGATGGCGGCGTGCACACGCTGTTTGAAGTGGACGAGGCGGACCGGCTGCGCATTGTGACGGAGAGTGAAGCCGCCGCCCCGATGGTCAGCAGCGCGGCGGCTCGCGAGGCGTTTGCGGGTACCAAACGGGCTGTCTTGCGTCCCTTTGGATTGACGCTTGGAGACGCCATCAGCAAGACACAATCAGCTGATGTAAAGGCCATTACCACGGTAGATGCGCCGAATGCGATAGAAAGCGCAGAGACAGTCAGGCCCGTCGCGACAAGGCAGCCGCGCGATCTGGCCAGCGTGCTCTCCATGACGCTCGCGCCGTCCACTCGCCTGCTCTCCTTTGCCGCCGTGCTCTGCACCGGACTGCTTGCGAACCCGACCTCCGTCATAGCCCAGGCAGCCCAATCGGCCACTGCGCGCGCTGATTCAATCGCCGCTGCGCAAGCCGCTCGGACAGCACTAGCCGCGCAAGCGGCGTCGGCCAACCCAGCCAGTGCGCTGGGCCAACCGCCGGTGGTCCTGCCTCCGGCATTGCCTCCAACAGTACCGGCCGTGGGCAGTGCCCAACCGGGAACGCAAGGCGTGGCACAACGAGCCGCACAGCTTTTAGCCGCGCAGCGCGCAGCGGCATCCGCGCAACCGCCGGTCGTGCCGCAAGGCAACTCCGGCGCGCGTCCGCCAGCGACACAGCAAAGCACCCCACAGAACGGCGTGGCCACGGTCAACCCAACCGATGTCGCAAGCCTGGGCGAAGCGGTGGGTGGACTGGTGCCGCAGCTCGATCTGCGATTGGGCAGCGGACCTGATAGTGAACTGCGTTTAAACGGTACTGTTGGTGTCGTGTTGATGATGGGTTTAATGACCATGATCCCGACGCTGCTGCTCATGATGACGGGCTTCACGCGCATTCTCATTGTGCTGCATTTCCTCAAGCAGGCCATGGGCACACAGAGCGCACCGCCCGCCCATCTGGTCGCAGCCCTCGCGCTGCTGCTCACGGGATTTGTCATGGCGCCCACCCTGACCGAGGCCAATCGCACCGCGATCACGCCGTGGCTGGAAGGACGCATTGAACAAAAAGAGATGCTCAAGACCGGCGTGATCCCGTTCCGCGAGTTCATGCTGCGCCAAACCAACGAAAAGGATTTGCGCACCTTCGTTGAAATGAGCCAGATCGCTCAGCCCGACACCCCCGACGACGTACCGCTGCATGTCCTTATGTCTGCGTTCGTAGCCAGCGAGCTGCGCACCGCCTTTCAAATTGGCTTCGCGATTTACCTGCCGTTCATCATCATTGACGCCGTGGTGGCGTCGGTGCTCATGGCTATGGGCATGTTCATGCTGCCTCCCGCTATGATCTCTCTGCCCTTCAAGCTGCTGCTCTTTGTGCTGGTTGACGGCTGGAGCCTCACGATTCAGAGCTTGGTGCAGAGCTTCCGTTAGCGCAGCAAACGCGCCAGACGGCCCCAAGCGCAGGCTGAACACACGCGCTTGACAGCAATCCACACGAATACGGTGTCGGTCCTCAAACAGGACCGGCACCGTTTTTTTATGCCCGCGCCGGACAAACTGTCCCTCCGCACACCATCCGGCAGCTTCTTCCGGGCGTCGAAAGTGGCGCAGGTCACACCTCACAGATCGGCAAAAACTTCCCGTCCCGAGCAACGAGCGAATCGATATTCCTCTTTGAGGAACACGCGTAAAGTGTTGTGATTAAACACTTTCCAGTATTCGTGCTGAATCCGGTATCGCTGGTACGACTCCTGCTCTTACACAGCGTATAACGGGCTCCCTATGCCCCACGCCGTCAAACCTCCTGACCACTCCATGTCACACCAGTTTGTCATCGACCTTTCACGCGAAGCGATTCTTACCGCGCTCATGATTGCCGCGCCGATGTTGATCATCGCGCTTGGCATCGGACTGCTGGTCAGCGTGATCCAGTCGGTGACGCAAATCCAGGAACAGACGCTGTCGTTCGTGCCCAAGCTGGTTGGCGTTGGCGCGGCCTTCATCATTGGACTGCCCTGGCTGCTGCACATCCTGATCAAGTACACCACCGCCCTCATCCAGAGCATTCCGGAGATGGTGGCGTGAGCGCATTTCCCGACCTGTTTGCTCCCGGCATGGCGTCGGCGCTGGTGCTCGTCGCACTTCGCGTCGGTGGCTTGCTGCTGGTTGCACCGGTCTGGTCGGCTCGAACTGTTCCAATGCGCCTCCGGACGGCGTGTCTTGTGATGTTCGCGGTACTCCTCCTCCCAACCGCAATCGCAAGCGCGCCGGCCGGTGGCGTGGTCATTACGCCCACCGCCTTTCTCGCCGAAACCTTTATCGGCTTCGCTATCGGCCTGGCCGGCGCCATCGTCATCGCCGGCGCCGAGGCGGCAGGCGACATGTTGTCCATCTCCATCGGTTTGTCGGGCGCCGCCATCTTCAACCCCATGAACGGCGGCCAGACCATGGTGCTGGGCCAGTTCATGCAGCTCTTCGCACTCACGTTGCTGCTCACCGCCGGCGGCCACGTGATCATGCTCGATGCGCTGGCCGATACGTTCCGCGTGCTGCCCATCGGCGCTCCCGTGAATCTGGCCGATGGCGCACGCGCGCTGGCCGACACGGGCGCGACGATTTTTGCCTCGGCCCTCAAGTTCTCCGCCCCGGTACTGGGGGCGATCATGATCACCAACGTGTCTCTGGGCGTACTGAGCAGGGCGGCACCGCAGCTCAATATCTTCACCGTCGCATTTCCGTTGCAAATCGGCATTGGCCTGCTGGTGTTTGCCATGACGCTGTCTGTCGTTGCGACGGCGATCAATCAGTGGCCCGCCGAATTCGGCCTCTCGTTGGAGAGCACCATGGGGGCCTTGGCGCTCCCGGGAGTGCGCTGACATGGCCAAGGAAGGACCGGGCGGCGAAAAGACCGAAGACGCCACAGAGAAAAAACTGCAGGATGCGCGCCTCGATGGACAGATCGCCAAGAGCCCGGAGCTCATGACGGCTGCGTTCCTGATGGCCATGACGATCACGCTGACCGTGGCCGGTCCGCCATTGTGGCGCTTTCTGCTCGACAGCATGGGGCAGAGTCTCATGACCGCCGGACAGCAGTCGCTCGCGGGCACCGCCAGCGTTGCCATGCTGCAGGGACTGGGCTGGAAGTCACTCGCCGCCATGGGTGGTGTGCTCATGGCCAGCGTTGTGATTGCCGTGGTGGTGAACCTGGTGCAGGTCGGTCCGCTCATTACAGCCAAGCCGCTCGAACCAAAGTTCTCGCGCATCAGTCCACTCGCCGGATTCAAGCGCATTGCATCGCCACGCTCGCTGGTGGAGATGTTCAAGTCGTTGTTCAAGATGGGCATTGTCGCTCTGGTGGTCTGGATCACGGTGCGGCGCGCGATCCCGGATCTCGAAGCGCTGCCACTGCTCGAGCCAACGGCGCTGCTGTCTGTCACAGGCCGCTACACGCTCGCCCTGCTGCGCAACACGGGCATGCTCTTTCTCGTGCTGGCCGCCGCCGACTACGGCTATCAGCGCTGGCAGCGTCTGGAAGAGCTCAAGATGAGCAAGCAGGAAGTGCGCGACGAATACAAGAACTCCGAAGGTGACGCCAACATCAAGGCACGCCGTCGCCAGGTCGCTCGTGATCGTTTGCGCAAGCAGATGTTCACGGATGTGCCGTCGGCTGATGTCGTGATTGTTAACCCGACACACATCGCGATCGCGCTCAAGTACGACCCGGATCTCGCTCCGGCGCCGTTTGTCATTGCCATTGGGCAGCGCAAGATCGCCGAGAAGATCAAGGCGATTGCCTTTGAAGCGGGTGTACCGGTCGTTGAGAACAAACCACTCGCCCGTGCGCTCATCAAACTCGCGCGTGTTGGATCCATGATACCTGTGGATTTTTATCTCGCGGTGGCCGAAGTGCTGGCCTTCGTGGTGCGTCAACGTCAGCGCTACGGAAAATCGTGGCGCGGTAACGCGGCGGCCTGATCACCATGACCAGCCCCTCACTCCCCATCCCGATTGAAGGCCTCGCCGGCCGTCGTCGTGCCGAAATCGGCCTGGCGCTGGCTGTCGTGTTCATCATTTCGCTGATTGTGCTGCCGCTGCCCCCGATACTGCTCGATTTGTGTCTGGCGTTGAGCATCGGCTTGTCCATGACGGTGCTGCTGGTATCGCTCTACAACACCAACCCGCTCGACTTCAGCTCGTTTCCGTCGCTGATTCTGCTGCTGACATTGTTCCGTATCGGACTGAACGTCTCCAGCACGCGACTCATTCTCTCAGAGGGTGAAGCGGGCGAGGTGATTGAAGCCTTTGGTGCGTATGTCGTTGGCGGTAACTACGCGGTCGGTGTTGTCATCTTTCTGATTCTGGTTGGCATCAACTTCATTGTTATTACGAAGGGTGCCGGCCGTATTGCCGAAGTCGCTGCGCGTTTCACACTCGACGCCATGCCCGGCAAACAGATGGCGATTGACGCCGATCTCTCGGCCGGCTTGATCGACGAAAAAGACGCACGCCGTCGTCGCGACGAGATTTCGCGCACGGCTGACTTCTACGGCGCGATGGATGGTGCGTCCAAGTACGTAAAGGGTGATGCGGTGCTCGGCATCCTCGTGGTCGTGATCAACATCCTGGGTGGCATTTTTATTGGCGTAGTGCAGCGCGACATGGACTTCGCGACGGCCGCGTCTACCTACACAATTCTTACCGTTGGCGACGGACTGGTATCGCAGATTCCCGGGCTGATTATTTCCACGGCCGCGGGCATCATGGTCACTGCAGCGACCGGCACAGAGCGTATTGGTGTCGTCATCAGTTCACAGCTCAGCGCGCACCCGCGTGCCTTGTGGGTGACGAGTGGTTTGATGGGAGCGTTTGCGCTCTTACCGGGATTGCCAGTGTTTCCGTTTCTCGCACTGGCCGGTGGCACGGCATACCTCGCACGTTCCAGCGGTAAGCAAGAAGTGCGTCGTGAAGAGCTCGCACTCATTGGGCCGGCACCGGAACCGGAAGCGCCGCAGGAAACCGATCCGATGCGCGACCTGCTGCAGATCGATCCCATTGAGCTTGAAGTGGGCTACGCACTCATTCCGCTCATTGACGAAGGCCAGGGCGGCGATCTGCTCGAGCGCATCTCGTTGTTGCGCAAGCAGGCGGCCATTGAACTCGGCATTCTCGTGCCGCCCATTCGCATTCGCGACGACATTCGCCTGCCGGCCAACGAATACCTCATCAAGCTACGTGGCTCTGAAGTCGCGCGCGGTGAAGTGATGCCACGCTTTCTGATGGCGCTTGATACGGGTGGCGTAGTCGGAGATATCGACGGTATGGAAACGGTTGATCCGTCGTTCGGTATGCCAGCTCGCTGGATTGCCGCACAGCGTCGCACGGAAGC
>JBBSPO010000149.1:0-9051 GCA_038258695.1 Gemmatimonadales bacterium
AGTTGCTGTGCTGGCGGCAACTCACCATACCACCCGCCCGCCGCCAGCAACCCCAGCATCGCATCAGTCCCACGCGCTGCCACCGCCGCATCTTTCGGCGCGATGCCATACGGATACGCCACCACAGGCACACACCGCGCCGCCACATGCTCGCGCAGCCACGCATCACACTGCGATATCTCACCGTGCGCCTCGTCGTTGCTTAGCGCACCCAGATTCGCGTGCGTCATGGAGTGATTGCCGAGCGTAAGCAACTGCTCGCCAACACGCGCCAACAGCTGCTCAAGCTGCGCCTGCGTAGCAATGGCTAATGGCCCAATCCCGTTGCCATGATCACGCCCCGCGGCCAGCACACCCTCACCACCGCGCCCCTGCCCACCCCACAAAAACTCATCCCGCTCCGCCGCACTCCATGTGCCCGCGATAGCCCGCCTATCCCACACCGGCACCGTCCCCAACAACCCCGGCGCCACAAACACGGTACACGCCGCACCCGCCGCCACACACGCTCCAACCCCCAACTCCATCGCGCTCGCATACGCATCATCAAACGTGATTGCCACCCTCCGCGAACTCGGTGCCTCTGTGGTCAGCAGTTCCATAAGCGACACAATCTCCGCCTCATCACGTATCATGCGCAGCTGCGTCTCAAACTTGTGCAGCGGCATATGCAACGACACATCACCACGCGGCACCCAATCATTTGGCACCACATTGTGGTACGCCAGAATGAGCCGGTCACCCGCCTTGGTGGTACGCGGCAAACGCACCAGCACCTGCTCAGCAGCACCGCGCAACACACTGCGCACACTCATGCCTTAAGGAATCCCGGCAATAAGCCGGGCACCCAGCGGTGTGGTCACCGACACGGGCAGCTTCTGCCACACCTTAACCGCCGTGCCGTACGCACCCTGATCGGGGTTGGGCGGTGCACTCACTCCTCCGCCCGGTGAGTACTGATACCACGACAGCGGCTCATCGCGTGAACCCCATTGACGCTTGAACTTGTGCGTGCCACTGTCCACCGTGCAGCGCCCAAAGTTGAACGCATCAAACCCACGCTCACACGCGCGCTGAATGAAGGCACCGTAAAGCGCCATATTGGGCGCAATCTTTGAATGCTTTCGTAACGCCGAAGCCCACGAAATCTCTACTTCGCGTCCGTTCTCAATCGCAAAGCCCGCGGCCACCGGCTCATCTCCCAGCCAGGCCACTCCCACCCACGCGCGCTTACCCAGCACACTGGCCAGCTTGGCAAAAAATGACTGACCATGCGCCGGCGATCCGAGGTCGCGCATGTGCACCGCAAACACCCGGTGGTACGCCTCCAGCTGGTCAGCACCAAAGCGCACACTCAACCCCTCACGCTCAGCACGCCGTACCTGTGAACGCACCTTGCTGTCAAAACTCTTGAACGTGGCCTCGTAATCGCCCGCCACCAAATCACGCACCACCGTGATCTTGCGCGACACCAGCGTGAGCTCCGTATCAATGGGAGCCCGCGACCGCAGCTCCACCAGCTTTGCACCGCTGGAAATGCTGGCCGCATGCGCGCTCAGCGCCCGCTGTGCCTGGGCGGTGCCTACAGGGCCACCATAGCTGACAAACGGATTACTCACCAGGTAATGCCCAAACACCAGCGACTTTACGCGCACCAGTGGCAGCACTCCAACCATTTCAGCGCCATCATACGCCGCCAGATAGGGAGTACTGTGCCCGTAGCACTCACGGTACACATCACGCCACTCCCAGCGGTGAAACGTGCTACCACCGTCCGTGCGCTCCACAAATGCATTCCACTCGGCGCCATCAGTCGCCTCACGAATCTGTAAAGCACTCATACCCGCACCGCTGCTTTTGGCATCAGCGAATCCAGCGCCTCAAACCGCCAGGTACCCAGCAGCGAACGCAACCGCGCCTCAGCCTGCGACAGCCCACGGTAATGACGCACACGCGTCACCCATCCCACATTCATTTTCGGTTGAGCCGGGTCAATCTCCCACGGGTGGATATAAAACACAGCCGGTAAACCCTCGGCCATTACCGCGCTCAACCCCTGACGTATGACCGCCAACGGCAGCTGCCGGAACCATCCCCCCCCCGCCACCGGAATGCGCTGTCCCGCAACAATCCAGGTGGCCGGCGGAAACTCCACCAGATCACCCGATGCGGTGCTTATCACATGCGGTCCACGTTTGCCCGTAGCCGTGCCATAGCCGGCCCGCGATATGGGAAACCGGCTGGAGTCGTACGTGTACCCTTCTTCGACCAGCACACGTGCCGCCCACATGACATCATCAGTAAGTGAAAACGAAGGCGCCCGGTAACCTGTAACCGCACAGCCACACGCATCCTCAAGTGCCACACGCGCCGAACGCACGTCTTCCCGAAACTCAGCTTCGCTCAGTGTGGGAATGCGCTGGTGCATAAAGCCGTGCGACGCCACTTCGTGGCCAGCCTCGGATATGCGGCGCACCAGTGCGGGGAAGCGCTTCGCCACCCAGCCGAGCGTAAAAAAGGTGCCGCGACCACCACTTTGCGCCAACACCTCGAGCAATCGCTCGGTGTTGCGCACCACACGCGACTCGTACGTATCCCATCGCGTGCGATCGACGTGCGCGTCAAATGCACTCACCTGGAACCAGTCTTCCACATCAACCGTGAAGACTGGTACAGGCCGCTCGGCGCCGAGTGGCTGCGAAATGTCGGCGCCGGCTTGAGTCATTTGCGAATACTGTCCTTCCGCGCGCGCGGCAGTTTGTCTGTAAGTGAGTCTGTGTACGTGCGTTCACCGGGACCAACATAAATCTGCCGGGGACGCGCAATTTTCTGATCCTTGTCCAGCACCATCTCTTCCCACTGCGCCGCCCAGCCGGCCACACGTGCCACAGCAAACAGCACCGTGAAAAAGTCGGTGGGGAAGGCCATGGAGCGGTAAATGAGGCCAGTGTAGAAGTCCACATTGGGATACAGCTTGCGGCTCACGAAATAATCGTCTTCCAGGGCAATGCGCTCAAGCTCAAGCGCGATTTCCAGATCCTTGTCCATGCCCACCTGCGCGAATACTTCGTCCGCCAGCTTCTTCACGATCCGGGCCCGTGGATCGTAACTCTTGTACACACGGTGGCCAAAGCCCATAAGGCGCTCACCGCCGCCCGACTTCACGTTTTCAATAAACGCCGGGATGTTTTTCTTGTCGCCAATGCGGCTGATCATGCGCAGCACGGCTTCGTTGGCGCCACCATGCAGCGGGCCAAACAGTGCGGCAATGCCCGCGGCAACGGCCGAGAACGGGTCTACGTGGCTTGAGCCCACGGCGCGCACGGCGCTGGTGGAGCAGTTCTGCTCGTGATCGGCGTGCAGAATAAACAGCACTTCAAGCGCCTTTACAAACACCGGATTGGCCGTGTACCTGGGCTCCGACATGCGCGCTACCATGCTCAAAAAATTCTCGGTGTACGAGAGCTCGTTGTCGGGGTAAATAAACGGCAACCCCTTTACGTGGCGATACGCAAACGCGGCAATGGTTGGCAGCTTGGCCATAAGCCGAACCATTGAGATGTAGCGCTGATGCGGATCCTGAATGTCACGGGCCTGCGGATAAAAGCTGGAGAGTGCCGCGGTGGCACTGCACAGCATGCTCATGGGGTGCGCGTCGTACCGGAAGCCTTCCAGAAACTTGCGGATGTTCTCGTGCACGTACGTGTGAAAGGTGATGTCCTTGACCCACGTATCGTACTCCGGCTGCGTTGGCAGCTCACCGTTGCGCAACAGGTAGGCCACTTCCAGAAACGAGGCCTTTTCGGCCAGCTGCTCAATGGGGTAGCCGCGATAGCGCAGAATGCCCTTGTCACCGTCAATAAAGGTGATGGCACTCTTGCACGACGCCGTGTTCATGAACGCCGGATCGTACGTCAGCAGCCCGAATTCACCTTCTTCGCGCTTGATCTGTCGAAGGTCCATGGCGCGCACTGACGTGTCGCCTTCGGGGCCTTCGGTGGTGATGGGAATGGAATATTGCGATCCGGTGCGCAGGTCTTTCAGCTCAAGCGCGTTATTGGCGTTGGCAGGATTTTTCTGCTCGGTCATCGTCCCAGTATCTCCACTTGCTTTGCTGCATGAATGGTCGGCTCTGATGCCACAACATGAGTTACGTCAAATGTAGCGACTGTACCCATGCTGTTTGGACCTCGGGCCCGCTCCGACCGCGCGCTAACCGTGTGGCAGCGCCAGCGTAAACTGAAAGCGCGTGCCCTCGCCTGCCACGGTGTGCATTTTCAAGCGTCCGCCCATGGCCGCCGTGAGCTTGCGGCAAATGGCCAGCCCCAGACCGGCGCTCGAAAACGCAAACTCACCTGAGCTGGCCCCGCTGCCGGTGCGCGGCCTGAACGTCTCGTACAATCGCTGCGCTACCTCGGGCGGCACGCCGCGCCCGGTATCCTGCACCTCAAAGCGCACTGTGTCACCCTTGAGCAGCACCGCGCGAATGGCCACCTCGCCACATGAGGTAAACTTGCAGGCGTTGGTGGCCAGATTGAGCAGCACACGCACCAGCGCCGCCGGATGCCCACGCCGTAGGTCGCGTGACGGCGTATCGATAGCCAGAGCCAGCCCCTTTTCTTCGGCCACTGGCTGCATGAGTTCACGCACGCGGCGCATCACATCGGCCAGCGAAAACTCCTCGGCCACGGGGCCCACCAGCCGGCCACCACCACGAGATAGCTCCATCAGGTCGCTGGCCAGCGCGCTCAAGCCAAACGCGGCGCTGTACACCAGCCCCAGCTGTCGCGACGCCGGTTCGGAAACGGGCCCGCTCATCCCCGAGCGTACCCGGTCGGTAAGAAAAAGGATGGACCCCAGAGGCGAGCGCATATCGTGCGCCACTTCCACCAGAAGCTCCAGCCCGCCGGCACCGCTGAGTTTGTCGGCCACCTGGTACAAATCATCCTGCTGCAGCGCATCCTGCACGCGCTCTACCGCCATGAGCAGCCTATGCGATTGTGCGTAGGCTTCGGCGTCGCCTGCTTCCTGCGTGAGGTGCAAAATCTGTCGGCGCACAATATCAAGCAGCGGACGCGCCAGCGGTGTCCACGTGGCGGTGCGCAACAGCTGCTCGGCCTCTGCCGGAGCGCGCAGTGCCGCTTCGAGCTCCTGTAGCGCCGATTGTGCGAGTGTTACATCGAGCGGCAGCGACAGGTCACGCTGTGTTATGGCATAGCCCGCACCGCGAATAGCGCTGGCCAGCAAATCCGCCGGCGCTTCATTCCGCGCTGCATTGCCGCTCGCGACTTCTGGCATGGCTGGTTCACCCACCAGCAACTAGTCAGCCTCGCCCGTACCGTCCCGCCTGATCTCATGCTTTTCAAGCAGCCGGTACAGCGTGGTGCGATCAATGCCTGCCAGTCGCGCGGCCTTGGACATGTTGCCCGACGCGCGGTTGGTAAGGTTAGACAGATACTCCTTTTCAAACGTCGCCACCAACTTGTCTTTGGCGTGGTGAAAAGGTTCGTTGAGATAGGCCGAGGGCATGAGCGGCGCCGCCGACGCTTGCGTGCTGGCGTCGTCGTGCATGGGGATATCGTCAGGCAAAATAGCCTGGCCCGGCTCGGCGATAACGGCCACATGTTCAATCACATTCTGCAGCTCGCGCACATTGCCTCGCCATTGGCGCGACACCAGAAACGCAATGGCTTCACTGCCAAACACTGGCGACTCGGCGTTGCCGCGATGGCGTGCCCATGAGCTGCGCAAAAAGAACTCGGCCAGCAACGGAATGTCTTCGGTACGCTGACGCAGCGGTGGCAGCTTGATGGGCACAACGCGCAATCGGTAAAACAGATCTTCGCGCAAAATACCTTGCTTGACGGACTCCTGCGGATCACGGTTTGTGGCCGAAATAAAGCGCACGTCCACTACTGCATCGTGCGTTTCACTGCCCAGGCGGCGCACCACGCCATCCTGCAATACACGCAGCAGTTTGGCCTGCAGTGGCATGGTCATTTCGGTGAGTTCGTCCAAAAACAGCGTGCCACCGTTGGCCACTTCCAGCAGTCCGGCCTTGTCGCGATCGGCACCTGTAAAAGCGCCTTTGCGATATCCAAACATTTCGCTTTCGAGCAGGTTTTCGGGCAACGCGGCGCAGTTGATGGGCACAATCTTTCGCTGTGCACGCCGGCTGTTGCGATGAATAAACTGCGCGATCATTTCCTTGCCCGTGCCGCTTTCGCCGGAGATCATGACGCTGGCGTCGGTACCGGCTACTTTTTGCGCCAGATCTACCGCTTTGCGAAAGCTCGGGCTCTCGCCCAGCAGGTCCATGACCTGGCCCGTGCCGCTTTGTGTGACCAGCTGTGGGCGGGCGCTCACGCCAGCCGCCTGCTCGCGCGATTCCCGGGCGCTTGATACCGCGTGCGCCGCGCGTCCTACCAGCACCTGCAGGTGTGACGCGGAAAACGGCTTGGGCAGGTAGTCCCAGGCGCCCATGCGCAGCGCCTCAATGCTGGAGGCGACGCTCGGATTACCCGTCATCACCACTACAATGGTGTCGCGGTGCGTGTCCAGGCAGGCGCGCAAAATGTCGATGCCGCCAATGGGCGACATGTACAGGTCAACCAATACCAGATCAAACTTGCGCCGGCGCACCAGCTCCATGGCTTCTTCGCCGCGGCCCGTGCTGGTGACCGCGTGGCCGTCCATTTGCAACACAGACGCAGTACCTTCGCGCAGCGTGCGGTCATCGTCTACTACGAGGACGCGCATGCTGTTGCCAGACGGTTCGGCGGTTTTGGCTGGAACGGCGGTGGAGCTCATGCAGGGCGGGGAAGCAGTATCGGCGGTAGCGACGGCTGAGTGTCGCCGCTACGTGAAGAGATGTGGTAGATGATGATTACGTGCGGGTGTGACGACGTGGATGCCGGGCAGGTTGTGTTGTTGATAAATGTGTGGCGCCGGCACACCGATGCATCAAAGCCTCTGGGTGTTGCACCTTCAGGACGCACGAACGGGTAAAGCGTATCATACATGCGACACCGGGGTGGTTTGCGCCTCGGTTCGTATCCCACCTGTGGGTCAAGTCGTCATAATCGCGGTACGAGTCGTGCCGTAGTGTCCGGTAGCTGCGCGAAGTCTGCTGAGTTCTGGCGGGAAGTCAAGGGAAAGCGTAGTGCCGCCCCTACACACACTGTCTCGTTTGTGCCACATTTGTTTGAGTTTGTTGCCAGACGTCTGGTATTGCCGTCTGCTATGCTGATCTTTTGCCGTATACTTTTGCGCGGATTTGCACTCCGTACTCATCACTCCCCAGCCGAATGACAGGATCACATCTCCAGCCCGTGCCCGATAACGACGCCCCGCTCCAGCAGTATCAGGAGCCCGGTGCAGGCGGCGGGTGGGACGAAGGCGGCGTTGAGGAGCCCAACAAGGGTGCGCAGCAGATTCAGCGCTATCTGGCGGCGGTGTGGCGCTTTAAATGGCTGATTCTGTTTCTGGCTATTGTGGGTGGGGTGGGTGGTACTGTGGCGTCCCGCTTTGTGGATCCCGAATATGAAGTGCAATCGGTTGTCTACCTGTCGCAGGACGGGGGGAGCAACAGTCAGGATCCAGCCGACGGGCTCAAGCAGGCCGGATTGCTCGACCTGATTGTGTCCTATCAGGTGGTAGACTCGGTGGTCACGCGTTTGAACCTGCACGTGAAGCCTGTTAATGAAGCCGACAGCGCGCTCTTTCGTGGATTCCGCGCCGGTTCCGACGTGCTGGGCGGTGAATACTCGCTGCGCATCACAGGCGCCAACTATCAGCTCATTCGTAACAAAACACAGCTGGTTGAGCAGGGCGCTCTGGGCACGGTAGTTGGATCGCCAGCACGCTTTTCGTGGCAGCCCTCGCCCGCGGCGTTGCAAGGGCGCTCAGAGGTGGATTTTGTGGTGCGCACACCGCGCGAAGTGTCCAAGCAGCTCATTACGCGGCTGCGCATGCCCACAATGCGCGCCGGATCGCCAATTTTGCAGCTGTCGTTGAGTGGTGTTGACCCTAAACTCACTGAGGCCACGCTCAATCAGTGGACCGAGAACTTTGTGGCTGTGGCTACGCAGTTCAAGAACAGCAACGTGACAAATCGCGCCATTATTCTGGAGGGACAGACGGAATACGCGCGCGCTCAGCTCACCGATGCCGAAACGGCGCTGCTCGGCTTCAAGCTTCGCACAGCCACCATGCCGTCGGAGAGCCGCATCCCGCAAATCGCCGGGCCTGAGCTCACCGCCAATCCGGCCTTTTCGGCCTATTTCAACCAGCAGGTCAGCTCTGATCAGCTGCGCCGCGACCGGGAATGGATTGAACGTGCTCTCACGGGCGAAACAGATGGCGGCGTAAAAATTGAAGCGCTGCTCTCTGTGCCCAGCGTGAACACCGAGCCGGCAGCCACCAAGCTCAGAAGCGATCTTACCGAAGCGCTCACCCTCGAAAGCCAGCTGCGCCAGCTTCGGGTAACGCAAACCGAAGAGAACCCCATTTACCAGCGCGCGGCGGCCCAGCTGGAGCGGCTGCGCACCGCGGTCATCCCCGAAGCGGCGCGTGCGTTTCTTACACAGCTCGATCGCCGCGCGGCCGATTTGAGTGTGCAGATCACCGCGTCCGAGCAGGACCTGCGCGACGCGCCACCTCGCACTATTGAGCTGGGACGCCTGGAGCGCGCCGTATCGGTGGCCGATCAGCAGTACCGTTCTCTGCTCATCCAGGCACAGGAAGCAAAGCTGGCCGAAGCGACCACGCCGGTTGACCTGCGTGTGCTCGACGAAGCGGTGGCGCCACTGGAGCCCACCAGCAAAACCGGTCCTATACTGTTGTTCGGCGGCATTGCAGCCGGTCTGGGCCTCGGCATTGCGATTGCCATTCTTTTTGACCTGCTGGACAAGCGCTTCCGCTACCCCATGCAGGCCACCGATGAGCTCGGGCTGTTCATTCTGGGTGTGATTCCGGAAATCAGCCGCAAGCGCCGTCGCGGCACCGAAGAGGCGGCGCAGATGGTGGATGAGTTCCGCACCATACGCATGA
>JBBSPO010000150.1:0-9007 GCA_038258695.1 Gemmatimonadales bacterium
AATACAAACAGCGCTGGTGGCAGCGACCACAGCCAGGCGGTACCGCTCTCCGCGAAACCAGGTGTCACCAGCGCGCGCACCGGTGCCAGCGCAATCGCGGCCGCCGGCTGTTGCAGTGCCTGATACGTGGTGTCGAGTGCGGCACGAAGGCCAATGCTCCACGACGCCTCAATCGCTGGTCGCGCACGCCACAGTACCACGCCCACCGTGGTGAACAGCGCGCCAAAAATCAGCAGTGGTACGGCCGCACGTTTCCGTCCAGCTGCTTGATGCTGTGAGGCGTTCAATCGAACGAGTGCAGCACCGAGGCGATGCAGCGAAAACGTAGAGAACAGGATCCACAAACCGATGCCACGTTGCCAGCCCTCAATTGACGAACCACCACCGCGCAGCAGCAGCACCCAGATGAGCACGTTGAGCAGGATGGCGAACTGTCCGCGCAGCAGCTTGGCATGTACCAGCGTGCGACGTGAGAGCGGCGCGGGAAAGAGCAGATGTACTTCGGCCGGAGTAAATGCGAGCGCACCACGATCCGGTTTGGCCAGCCACCAACGCGCTGCCATGATCAGCAGCAAGGCCGAAAGAATGGTGGGGGCCACTCCGGGGGATGCCAGAATGACAAATGGATTCACCTCTTCGGATGTATTCAGTGAAAAAATCCAGTACAGATACAACAACCCCAGTCCCATTGCGATGACGTAGCGCGGTTGTCGCACGCGACCGAGCTGCGCCCGTGCCTGATTGCGCAGGGTGGTGGCAAACAAATAACTCAGCGCCGATGCGGCCGCAGAACGACTCACGGGGCAGCGGCTTCGCTGGTGTGGGCAGAAAGGGTCGCGCCGTCCGACGGCGGGTCGGCGTGCGGATCCACGCCCGTCAGCGCGATGAACATCTCCTCAAGTGAGAGGCCCTGCAATGACGGGTTGGCAGCCACAATTTCCGGGATGGTGCCGTACGCCACCCGCTTGCCGTTCCGGATCACGAGCAGGCGCGTACACAGCTCCTCAACCAGATGCAGCAGGTGCGAACTGAGAATCACCGCCGCTCCAGCGCGCGCACGTTCGGCGATGGTGACTTTCATGCGGCGGATACCCACAGGGTCAAGACCGGTGAGTGGTTCATCGAGCATGAGCGCCACGGGGTCATGCAACAGGCCGCAGGCAATGGCAAGCTTTTGCTTCATGCCGCGGGAAAGCTCGGTTGGCAACGCGTCGCGTTTGGACTCGAGCTCCAGCTCGCTGAGTAGCGGACCAATGCGCGCGTCCGCGTCGCTCACACTGTACAACCGTCCCATGAACTTTAGGTGTTCGGTGACGGTGAGATACTCGAACAGCTGTGGTTCGTCGGGGATAAACGCCAACTGCTGTTTGGCGCGCACCGGATCGTTGACCAGATCAATGCCATTGATGTGAATCGTGCCGCTGGTGGGCTGCAGGATGCCGGCGAGCGCACGCAGCGTGCTCGTTTTACCGGCGCCGTTTGGGCCCACCAGCCCGAGCACATCGCCGGGCTCCACACGAAATGACAGATCGTGCACCGCACGGAAATCGCCGTACAGCTTGCTGTAGCCCGATACCTCGATCACAAACCCGATCCGGTGACAATGAGTGGTTCCGAAAGCACGACGCGAATCGTGCCGCCCGCGGGCAGACACTGTTCCGACGTGCCACTGCGACGGGCGGCAATCGTACCGGCCGCGGCACCACCGGCGGCGCCAATCACGGTGGAACGCGTGTCGCGGCCCAGGATCTGCCCCAGAATGGCGCCGGCAATGGCGCCGCCAATGATCTTCTTTTTATCGCTGCCGCCGGCCATGCGCGACCCTTCCATTTCGCTTTCAATGGACGCCGTGGCCACCACTGGATACAGCTCGCCGTCAATGGAAACGCCTTTCACCTTGAACACGAGGCCGGAATCGGTAGACGCGAGCTCCAGCAGCACCGGCGTACCGGCTTCAAGGCGCGCGCCGTCAGGACCGGTCACCGCCGAGGTGAGTCGTATGACAACCCGGTCACCGGGGCGATTGCTGGTGGTGCAGATCTCGCCGCCGGTGCTGCCCACCATCGCGGTACCGGCGCCCAGCAGGGTGCGACGGCTCGGTGCTGGCGTTGGCGCATCGGTTGGCGCAGCGACCGGTGTGGGGGCCGGGATCGGCGTGACGGTGGGCTCTACCGCCACGGGGGCGGGCGTGCGTTCGGGACGCGGCGCCTGTCGCGGTGAGGGCGTGGGCTCGGGTGCCGGCCGCGGGGTGGGCGCGGGCGCCGGTTGCGGAGCACTCGCGACCCGCTCGGGCTCAGGTGCAGGCGATTGTGACGCTTCGGATGTGGCTGTGTCGCCAAACGCTGTCGGATTGGTGGACCGGCCCTCGCTGGCGAGGCTCAGGTCGCGCGACAGACTGTCGTCGAGCACTGGCTGGTTGTCGCTTCCACCACACGCGCTGCCGACCAGCGCCCCCGTTCCGAGAGCGAGGGCGAGGCTGCATCGACGCGCATATCGCGACGCGCGAGAAAAAACAGAAAATTCGGACATCATGTGACGATACTCCCAAGGAGGTCAGGCCGCGACGGCTCTTGCTCGCGCGGTCCCTTGGCTCTCTACGCAAATCCTGTCTCCCGGTTCCGTCGCGTTCACGCGACACTCACGTACGAATGGCCTCACTGACTCCAGCGCCACCACCAACCGCTCAAGATGTATGTCTCGCCCGGCAGCCGATCTTTGATCTCGGCAATCGGTGCGTGGCGTATGAGCTGTTGTTCAGGGCCACTTCTGTATCCACATCGGCCGCCGGCTTTTCGGTGGACGCCATGTGCAGCGACACCGCCCTGCATGCCATCGTATCCATTGGCATGGATCGTCTCACCGCCGGCGCGCCAGCCTGGGTGAACCTCGGCCGCGAGCATCTGGTAGCCGACCTGTATCGGGTGTTTGACCCGAAAGAGGTGGTGCTGGAGCTGCTCGAGACGATTCGTCCCGATCAGACGGTGGTGGACGCCTGCAAGCGTGCCGTGCGCGAGGGCTACACCATCGCGCTCGACGATTTTGAGGGAAAAGCTTCGTGGGCGCCGCTGCTGGAGATCGCGCACATCGTCAAGGTGGACGTGCTCGGTCACGACGCCCAGAGCCTGTCAGCGTTCATCGCGCCGCTGCGCCGCTATCCGCACCTCCGCCTGCTGGCGGAACGCGTTGAGACGGGGGCCATGCGCACACTGTGCGCCAAACTCGGCTTCAGTCTGTTTCAGGGCTACTACTTCAGCCGTCCCGAAACGCTTGGTGGACGGGCGCTGTCGCTGCAACAAGTCACCATCGCCAACCTGCTGCAGCTGCTGAGCGATCCGGAGGTCAGTGAACGGGCGCTGGACGAAGCCTTCGGCTCACATCCGTCGCTGTCATATGCGCTGCTGCGCATCGTCAACTCGGCCAGTCTGGGTTTTCGGAATGTCGAGTCGATTCCATATGCGGTGCAGCTGCTCGGTCGTGCGGCGCTCTCGCGGTGGCTGCTGATTCTGCTCGTGTCGGGTGTGGCGTCCCGCAATCCGATTGCGCATGAGGCGGTCAAGCATGCGCTGGTGCGCGCGCGCTTCTGCGAGCTGGTGACCGCCACCATGGGATCAGGCGATCCGGCCGCGCGGTTTCTGGTGGGCCTGTTGTCCCGTTTTGACATTCTGCTCGGGCTGCCCATGACCGAAGTCCTGAGCCGGTTGCCGGTCAGTAGCGAGGTTCGCGACGCGCTGCTGCACGGGGTGGGGCCACATGCGTCGGTGCTTTCACTCGTGGAGGCGTACGAGCACGCGGCCTGGGATGCGGTCACGGAGATGAGCGCCGAGAGCTCGGCGCCGCTGGGGGAGGTGTATGTCGAGGCCGTCACGTGGGCGGAGTCCCGGTTGACGGTTTCGCCTACACCGTAGATTGTGGGAGGGAAATGCCGCCTTGCGGGTAGCAGCGTTCGGCGGCCGGCTGGCTTCCACCAAGTATGTTCGCGCCGCTGGCTCAGCCAGCGTGTCTACGTGTCACTCCGGGATCGGTTTCCCGTCTGCCTGTGAACTGTCCATGATTGCACCGCTTGTCTTGCTGTTTTTGTTCGTTTTCATGGGGTATGCTGATTCAGCCAGCAGCGCCACGGCCACGTCCGGGGCGCGATCACCAGCAGGATTCCGGGAAGCAGCAGTCGCCGATCCAGCCAGTGCGCTGTACAACAATGCAGGGCTGTCGGGCATGATTACGCGCGAGGTTTTTGCGGCGGCGCATGCGAGCGTTGTCTCACGTGGTCTTGATGCGGACAGTGGGACGCTGGCGATTGCCGACATGTCGCAACCGAGTTCGGCGCGGCGCATGGTGTTGGTTGATCTCGCTTCGCAAAAGGTGTTGCTGCACACGTATGTGGCGCACGGTCAGGGCAGTGGTGGATTGATGGCCGAAGCGTTCAGCAACACGCACGAATCGCATCAGACGAGTCTCGGTCTCTACCGTGTGGGAGACGTGATCAGGAGCCCGAAGCATGGACCGGCGCTGCTGCTGCACGGTCTCGACGCTGGCGTAAACGACCAGGCGCGCGCCCGTGAGATCATCATTCACGGAGCAGACTACGTCAGCGAGCGATTTATCGCGCAAACGGGGCGATTGGGGCGGAGCTGGGGTTGTCCGGCCGTGCCGCGTGCTGACATGGCAGTGGTCAGCGCTGCACTCGCCAACGGCGGCTTGCTCTTCGTTTACGGCGTGTGAACGTTCTGCGGTGTGGCACGGCGCTTTGTGTAGCCGTGCTGCTGGGAGGATGTGCGGAGGAACGTGCACCCGTGGAGCGCACGGAGCAGGCGGCCATCATTGCGGCGGTGTTCGAGACAGCGGAGCCGTACAGTGCGCGCACACTCGACTCAACTGACCTGGGCAAGTTTTTCGAGCGCCATCCCAACTTTCGCGACGATTCCACGCGCATGGCGGAGTTTTACGCGCGACGCAACATGCAGTTCGCGTGGTTTGTGCGGGACTCGCTCACCGAGCTCGCAACTGCCTTCCTGTCGCTGGGCGATCTGTCGGCGTTTGGAGACTCACTGCGTCGGGCAGTTTGCGACAGTTGTGCGTCGCAGATTGAGCTACGATTGTCGGCGGAGTTCTTTGGTTTTGCCGAACGGAACTACAACGGGCACTTCAGCGGCGATCCACGTGAACTCGACTGGTTTATTCCGCGAGCCAAAAAAGACATTGCGCAGTTCATGGACTCGCTCGCGGCGGGCACGATGGATCTGGCCGCCTACGAGCCGCTGCATCCTCAGTACGTGTTGCTGCGGAATGGATTGCGACAGCTGAGTGCGCTGTCGGGGGTGCCATGGCCAGAGATTGCTCTCGCCGCCGGCACGCGCAGCCTCAAAGCGGGCGACACAGCGGCGGTTGTGGCACTCATACGCGAACGCTTGCGACAACTCAGTGATCTGCAGCTGACCAGTACCTCGCCCGTGGTCGACAGCGGTTTGGTGGTGGCGGTGCAATCGTTTCAGGCGCGACACGGCCTGGCGTCCGACGGTGTGATGGGTCCGGCTTTTTTGCGTGCGCTCAACGTGTCGCCGACCGTGCGAATGCGCACGATACTGGTGAACATGGAGCGGCTGCGCTGGGCACCGGAGCAACAACCGTCAAATGCACTGATCGTCAACATTCCCGATTTCCGGCTTCTGGTGTTTGAAGATGATCTTGAAGTCATGAACATGCGCATTGTCGTTGGCGCAGATGCGACCGGTACGGTGATTTTTTCGTCAACGCTGCAGACCATAGTCATGAGTCCCACATGGACGTTGCCGCAAAGCATCACCCGCAACGAGATTCTACCGGCGATCGCGAAGGATCCCGCTTATCTGCGCAAACACAACATGGAGATTATCGGAGGCTCAACCGAGTTGCCCGTTATCCGTCAGCGTCCGGGTGCCAACAATGCGCTTGGTCGTGTGAAGTTCGTGTTTCCAAACAGCTACAGTATTTATATGCACGACACGCCAGCACAGGGGTTGTTTGCACGCGAGCAGCGCGCGTTCAGTCACGGATGTATCCGGCTGAGCGAACCGCGCGACCTCGCTGAATACCTGCTGCGGGACAACAATGAATGGCCTCCCGAACGCATCGGACGCGCCATGATGAGTGGACGCGAGACCTCGGTTGAGCTCACGAATCCGCGACCGGTGCTCATTGTGTACTTCACGTCGTGGGTGAATCGTGAAGGACAGCTTGAGTTCCGTGACGATGTGTATGGTCACGACAAACGTCTGGCAGCTGAACTGTTTCGCTGATTGTGTTTCAGCTGCGATTGACGGACAGCTGCCACGCACGGCGAACGGCATCGAGCAGCTCGGCGTTCCGGAAGGGTTTGCGCAACACGGTGTCAGCGCCCGATTCCAGCACAATGCGCGACAGGTCGTCGTCGACATAGCCTGTGATAAACAAGACCGGAAGTTCGGCCTGGCGTTCGCGAACTGTTCTGGCCAAGGACACACCGCCACCGCCTCCCATGACAACGTCAGTCAGGAGCAGGTCGGGCATCCATCCGTCCAGCTGCGACAACGCTGCTTGCGGGTCGGCGGCGGTTCGTACGTCAACGCCATGGCGTCGCAGCACACGTTCGAGCACGCGAAGCAGCGGCGCGTCGTCGTCGCAGAGCAGGATGCGCGGCGGAAGCGGCCAGTCCGCGCTCTCGTTGGCGATGTGCGAAGCGCTGGGGAGCGCACCCGAGCTCGGCAGCGTCACGGTGAACGTGGATCCGACACCGGGTTGGCTCTGGACAGAAATCTGGCCACCGACCGCGTTCACGATACCGTGGACCGTGGAGAGCCCAAGGCCGGTACCATGCGAGTGAGGTTTTGTGCTGAAGAACGGTTCAAAAACGCGCGACTGCGTATCTGCGTCCATGCCGGATCCTGAGTCAGTCACTGCCAGCTCCACGTGTCCCTCCACGTGGCGCAAAGACACCACGATTTCGCCGCCGTCGGGCGTGGCGTCGCGCGCGTTGAGCACGAGGTTGGCAACAATCTGGTCGAACTGGCCGGGGTCCATCAGCAGCGTTGGCACATCATTGGCGACGGTATAGTCAAGTGTCACGCGTCCATCCACCAGTCGATGCAGCATGAGGCTGCTCTCTTCGAGTCGGTCGCCGGGATCAAACACGGCGGGAGTGGATGGTTGTCGGCGCGCGAACGCCAGAAGCTGACTCGTGAGAGCAGCGGCTCGCGCAGCCGCCGAAATCACCTCGGCGATGTCATCACGCGCCAACGTACTGTCGGGCAGCGTGTCGAGCGCGGCTTCGGCAAAGCCCATCACCACTGTCAGCACGTTGTTGACGTCGTGGGCAATACCTCCGGCCAGTCGTCCGAGTGCTTCGAGTTGTTCGGCTTGTCGCAGCTGCCCCCGCAGTTGCGAGGCGGCTTCTTCTGCGCGTCGGCGCTCTGAGACGTCAAGAATAAACGAGTTCCACTTCACCGACTCTTCGTCCCGCAGCACAGGACGCCCCGAGCCCTGCAGCCACTTGTGCTTGCCCGATGGCGTTGTGATGCGCCACTCGAAGTACCACGGTGACATCGTTTGCGCCGACTCTACAACGGAGGCGGCCATGGCCGGCAGATCGTCCGGGTGGACCATTTGCCAGAGCAGCGACGAATCCTGCTCGATCTGCTCCGGCGGCAGCTCCCAGAGCTCCACGCAGCGCGGACTCATGTAGGTGACCTGATTCCGGCCGTCGTGATACTGGATGTACTGAAAGAGGGCGCCCGGCACATTTTCGGCCATGTGCTGAAAGTTCAGCAGGCTTTCCTGCAATGCCTGGGTCGGGTGCGATTGATCGGGTGTGCTCTCCATTACCGATCAGACCGCTGGCAGGGGTGTGAGGTCACGCGTGCCACACGTGTGGAGCATTGGTTCATGGCTTCCCGTTGCGAAGTGTCGCCTTCTGCTGCTGTGACGATGCAACACGTTGTGCACGGGCGCAACACCGAGGCACGGGGAAGCTCACAGCTCCCGCCCCGTAGCCCGGTGTGAACCCTGCTCGGCCTCTGGCAGCCGGTGTCAGGGACGACTACGGCGCTGCCAGATCCGTTTTGCTCAGTTGGAAGAACGGCGGCGGAAGGTCATGCCAGCCAGCGCCAACAACGACAAAGCACCCAGCGCAGCCGATGACGGTTCTGGAACAGAGGCTTGCCGCTGAGTAAACGAGCTGTAGTTCACGCTGGCTTGCGAGAAGTTGTAAAACGCAAATCGCCCGTCTCCGAATGCACCATTGACGGTCATCTGTAGCGTGTTGTCGACGAAGACCTGCAACTGATTGGGCAAAAATACAAAACCGAACTCGTAGTCGGTATTGAATTCCCAGCCCGTATTGCCAAGCGTTGCGCCGCGTGCAAGTTCTTCTACGCCGCCGGTTGGATTTTGCACCAGATTCTTATGCTGCCATAACTCGTCGGCCGTGGGTGTTCCTGTGACGCGTGAGACGGCCAAGCCTCTCGGTGCGTTTCCTCCTGGCGTGAGGTTCGCTGGTGCGCCAAAGTTGAATGACTGCGAGGCGCGCTTCCAGTCAACCAGCAAATAATCAGCCGCGGCGTTGGTATTGTCTCCCGAACGGTAGCCGAGCGCGAACCCAATGAAATCGTCGTCGCCGCCGGAGCTGTTGACGCGCAGTGTGCCGTTGAGCTGCTGGCCTTGCGCGTTGAAATCGCCGACAAAAAACGTCGGCTGGCCGTTGACTGTTTGATTCACTGAGACGCCGCCGCCAGCGACGGTCCAGACGCCGCTGCCGAATCCTGACACTGCCTGGTAGGACTCCGCGCTCCAGGAGTTAAGATTGACCGGCGTTTGCGCCAACGCTGAGCTGGCTATGAGAGGAACGGACAAAAGCGATACCGCGATAGCTCGTTTCATGCAATGATCCTGTTGCGAGAGCAGTGAGGGGTGTAGTCGGCGCAATGGGACTCTCGCCGGTAACCGCCGATTACTGCAAGAGCCACGCCGCACCGATGTGGGCCCATAGGCCGCGGTAAGC
>JBBSPO010000151.1:0-8972 GCA_038258695.1 Gemmatimonadales bacterium
GCGCGTTGTCGCCCAACGATTCTTCATCGAGTTCGAACTGGTCGTAGTCGGCCGAGTTCATGAAATGATACGACTCGCCGCCCTGGTACAGGAACTCGAGTTCGCGCGTTTCCATGGCCGCCTTTTCAATCGTATCCGCGGCGCGGAAACGGTGGTCGAACGACGAACCGGTGCGCAGGTTCTTGAGTTTGGCCTGCACCATGGCACGCAGGTTGCCCGGCGTATGGTGGCGAAACTCGATAATGCGGCAGGGATCACCATTGAACACGAGCACCATGCCGCGGCGAATCTGCGTAGCTGTAAGCGCCATATAAAAACCGTTGGAACGGAGAATCGGAATATTGTCTGGATCGAAACGCCCCACGGAGGGACGCTCTCCACATAGCCTTGAAATTTACCGGAACAAGCTCTGCAGAGCAACCGTGACCGCATTCAGGCGACGCTCGGCAGCCGGTGGCTTGATCGGCTCCTCTGTCTTGCGCGCATCAGGGCGAAAGCGCACGTCCAGGTATCGTCGCCCCGACGCCACGGCGACGCTTGAGGCGTGTGATGGTGCAACCTTGGTGAAACGAACCACCTGGCGATAGTGCGAGGCCAGACCGACCAGGCAGCCGCACAGCAGGCCCAGCATTTCATCGCTCGCGATCAGGCTGATGCGCAACGATTCACAGTCCACCATTTCCACATCCACCACCGGCACCACAGCCGTCGGTACGAGCGGCTGAATTTCTTCCTGAAGAATCGCGTTGAGATTCAGGCAACAGGTGTGCGCCGTATTGTGCGCCCGCAGCACGGAGACGAGATCCCGACCCAACGGCGCCATGGCACGCTCGCCAATCAGCCGGTAGGCATCGGCGAGCGGGATCCGCAGGACGTCAGCCGTGCCGGCCACGAGCGCCTCGGCACGTGCGAGACTACCCGCCGCCATACCCAACTCCTGACGCAGCACAGCAGCGCGCGCGTGGATGAGCGCACTTACCCGCTCATCGGCGAAGCCGTTGATTGCTTTATCCACCAGCGCCAGCAAAGCCTGCATTGTGACCGGTCGAGACTGAGCGAGGGGGAATAGCGGGAATCTTCCGCGCGCGCATCTTAACCGGGGTGGTGAGATGCGAAAGACGCTGCTAATGAAGTCTCGACCGATCGAGCCACCAACTTCACCGCCAATATCAGCGCTGATTCAGGTTGCGCAGGAGAGGCGCCAAAGCTTCCCACATGGTGGCGGCCACGATTTTTGACCCACGCTCATTGGGGTGAATACCATCGGACTGGTTGTACGCGGGATCACCGGCTACACCGTCCAGCAGGAATGGCAACAACGGGACGCCTCCCGCGCTGGCCGCGTTCGGGTAGGCCGCCCGGAAGCGTGTGGTGTAGCCTGCGCCCAGGTTTGGTGGTGCCTCCATTTGCACCAACGCAATGCTGGCCTCGGGCTGGATGGCTCGCACCCGCTCGATCAGTGCGACGATGGTGGCCTGAGTGGTGTCCGGATCGACACCGCGCAACCCATCGTTGGCACCCACCTCAAGCACCACCAGATCAGCCGGTTCACCCAGCACCCAGTCCGCGCGGCGCAGCGCACCGGCCGACGTTTCGCCGCTCAGCCCGGCGTTCACGATTTCGACCCGGACACCAGCACTGTCGGCGAGGCGTTGCACCAGTGCGGGCCAGGCGCTGTCGGGCTCCAATCCGAGGCCGGCGGTCAGGCTGGTACCCAAAATCACCACACGTGGCCCCTGGGCGCGGTTGGCCTGCGTGCCCGTGGCAGTTGCCACGTCAGCGCCCGATGGCGTTAGTTCACCCGTTGGTTGTTCGGCCGCGTCCGTGCCGCACGCCATCATCGCGGCGCACAGCAACAACAGCGGTGCGCTCCGTCCTGCTTTGATCTTCGACTCCAGTCGCATGCTCGTTGCTCGCGCGTTATCCAAAGATTATGCCAGTGGCGAAAAGCCACTCACAGTACTGCACGATGTCTCATTCGAGATCGCGCGTGGTGCCTACGTATCTATCGTCGGTCCGTCAGGTTCGGGCAAGACAACCCTCCTGGGCCTCCTGGCCGGTCTCGATACCCCAACCCGGGGCTCGGTGTTGCTGGATGGCGCTGATATGGGTGCCCTGGGAGAAGACGCGCGTGCTGCCCTGCGAGGCGAGAAAGTGGGATTTGTTTTTCAGAGCTTCCAACTGATCCCCACGCTTACCGCCCTTGAAAATGTGCAGGTACCGCTGGAGCTGCGCGGCGAGGTGAGCACGTCAGAAGCGGCCAAACGCGCCACGGCACTGCTCGATCGTGTTGGGCTGCACGGTCGCAGCCATCACTTTCCCACGCAACTTTCAGGCGGCGAACAGCAACGTGTCGCACTGGCTCGCGCCTTTGTCAACGCACCGCAGATTCTCTTCGCTGACGAACCCACCGGCAACCTCGATGGTGCCACCGGCGCGCGTATTGTTGAGCTCATTGAAGAACTCAATCGCGAACGCGGTACCACGGTTGTACTGGTGACCCACGATTCCGCATTGGCTGAACGCACGCAGCGCACCATTCGCCTGGCCGATGGTGCGGTGATTGAAGACATCACGCGCGCTCCGGCAGTGGTATGAGCACCCCCGGATTGCGGCCCGCGGTGCTGGCCCGATTGGCGTGGCGTGAGAGTCGCACCGCACGTCGCCGGCTGGCTCTGTACATGTCATCCATCGCGCTCGGCGTGGCCGCGCTGGTGGCCATTGATTCCTTTGCCGGCAACGTGACCCGTTCCATTCGCGAACAATCACGCAATCTGCTGGGTGGTGATCTGCAAGTTTCTTCACGGGCCAGCTTTCCAACCGTGGTGGACACGATGCTCGACTCACTCAGCCAGGCGGGCATCGCCAGCGCGAGTGTGACATCGTTTGCTTCCATGGCGCTGGCCGCAGAGACGGGTAATACACGACTGGTGCAGGTACGCGCCGTGTCGGACGGCTATCCGTTTTACGGCACCATTGGCACGCAGCCTGCAGGGTTGTGGAGTGCGGCGCACGGTGATGCACCGGTTGTGTTTGTCGATCCGTCATTGCTCGTCTCGCTTGATGCGCAAGTCGGCGATTCAATGCGCCTGGGGCAGCAGATGTTTGTCATCGCGGCGTCGCTCGAAAACGTGCCGGGCGATGCCGGCATTACGGCCGTGATTGGTCCGCGTGTATTTGTCTCATCGCGCTGGCTCACCAACATGCAGCTGTTGCAGGCCGGTAGTCGCGCCGAGTACGAGGCCGTGCTGCGATTGCCTGCACAGGACAATGGCACGCGAGCCGGCGAACAATTGGCGCGTGTATTGCGCCGCCGCATTGATCCCGGCAATGCGGACCAGGTAGCCGAAGACGCCACGCGTGAACGTGCCGCGTCAGCGCTGGGTGGTGGTGAACGGCTCGATGACTCCGTCACGGTTGGAGATGGCGCGGCGGGTCTGGCAGCAGCGCCTACACGCGTTCGTGTGCGCACGGTGGTGGACACTGAACGTGATTTCACCGAAGCCGTGTCACGGTTGGCCGATTTTCTTTCTGTCATTGGTTTGATTGCGCTGTTGCTCGGCGGCATTGGTGTGGCCAGCGGCATTCATGCGTTTGTTGTGTCCAAAATCGACACGGTGGCCGTGCTGCGATGCCTTGGAGCCAGCAGCAAACAGGTACTGGCGCTGTATGTGTTGCAGGCCGGCACCATGGGGCTTGTGGGAGCTGCGGCGGGCACTGCGCTCGGCGTGGGTATTCAGCTTGTGCTGTCAGGCCTGGTGAAGGAGTTCCTGCCGCTTGATGTTGCGCCCACCGTGGAATGGCGCGCCGTGGCCATGGGACTTGGCATCGGTGTGTGGGTGGCGCTGATCTTCGCGCTGCGTCCGTTGCTCGCGCTGCGACGTGTGTCGCCGTTGCAGGCGCTGCGCCGCGCGACTGATGAAAATGCGCTGCCTCGCGAATGGACGGATCCGGCACGGCTTTTTGTTGACGTCGCGCTCGTATGCAGCATTGTTGGCATTGCGGTCGCGCGTACCGGCAGTTGGACCGATGGATTGTTTGTGACGCTTGGTATCGCGGCAGCCGTGCTGGTGCTGTGGGCTGCGGCAACGCTGCTCATTCAGTTGGCGCGACGCAGTGTGCGCAGCAGCTGGCCGTTTGCGTTCCGGCAGGGTGTGGCCAATCTCTATCGTCCCGCCAACCAGACGCGTGCGGTGACACTCGCGCTGGGCTTTGGTGCGTTTCTGCTGGCCACCGTTTATCTGGTGCAAGGCAACTTGCTCAAGCGGTTTGAAGTTGCGGACATGGCAGCGGCCGGCAATCTCCTGTTCTTTGACGTGCAGGATGATCAGGTCAACGCGCTCGATTCGTTGGTGCGACGCGATGGACATCCGATTGTGGAGCGCACGCCGATTGTCACCATGCGCGTAGCAGCCGTCAACGGTATGAATGCGCAGCGACTGATGAGTGACACCACGATAGACCGTCCGCGCTGGGTGTTACGCCGCGAGTATCGATCGTCGTATCGCGACTCGCTCTCACCATCGGAGAAAGTGCTTGAAGGTACGTGGACCGCTGATGCGGCCGCGCGTGAACGACGTCGTGGGCCCGATGGTCCGTATGAGGTTTCGCTTGAAGCAGGGGTGGCCACCGATCTGTTGGTCACACTTGGCGATACCATCACGTGGGATGTGCAAGGTGTGCGCGTAAACACCGTTGTTACCAGCATTCGCGAAGTGAATTGGGCACGATTTGAAACCAACTTCTTTGCCATATTCGCGCCGGAAGCGCTGCGTGCTGCACCGCAGCAGCATGTACTGATTGCCGATATCGCAGACCCTGTCACCCTTGCTCAGGTGCAGCGTGACGCGATTCGTCAGTTCCCGAATGTGTCGAGCCTTGACCTGTCGGTTATTCGCAGCACGATCAAGGGCATCACTGATCGCGTGACCATTGCGATTCGCTTTCTGGGTGTGTTCTGTCTCGCGATTGGTATTCCGGTGCTCTTCAGCGCCGTTGCAGCAACACGTCGTGCGCGCTTGCGGGAAGGTGTGCTGTTGCGAACACTGGGCGCGTCACGATCTCTCGTGCAGCGCGTGTTATTCGCAGAGTACGCGGCGTTGGGTGTGCTGGGTGCCGTGACCGGTATGGCATTGGCGTTTGGCGGCGCGTGGGCGCTGATGCGCTTTGTGTTTGACGACACCTTTGTTCCCGCGTGGGGCGCTGCCGCCGGCATCATGACGGCCACCGTGGTGCTCACAGTTGGCATTGGGCTGCTCACCAGTCGTGATGTGCACCGCGAAACACCAATGACGGTGTTGCGCGACGCGTAACTGGGTGTGTGTGGCCCCGGTCCGGTCAGCGTGTGCGGGTAATCAATCCGTGCGCTGACATGGCCGCGTCGCCTTCGCCAATGTAAACACGTGTGCCGGCGTACGGCTGCAGCTGTACCGGCACACGCAGCAACGATCGCTGGCCGCCTTCGGTGAGGCGAAGAGTCCAGGTACCGTTGGTGTTCTCAAGGATGCCGTCAAGCACAGACACACCGTCCTTAGAGCGCACCACAAACGACGCGACCACGAGATCGCGCGGGCCAGTGCGCACTCCGCGCACTACAACGTCAAGCCCCTCCAGTCGCAGCAGCTCAGTGGTAGCCATACCGGTGAGCGAGACCGGCGAGCTCGCCATTGGCGTATCAAGTGTTAGCCGCAACATCGGCGCCTCGCCTTCAAGCGCAACAACACCACGCAGCGTATCGCGCAGGGCACGACTGCCTACCGCTTCGGGCGCCGTCATCAGATCACGCGCTGCCGCACGCGCCATGGAGTCTCCGCGTGCCTGCGCGCGTCGAGTCATGCCCTCTCCCGACCCGCTGCTGGTTGCTTCCGGTATTTCCATTGGCACAGGAATGGGCGCCTCCACCGCTTCGTTGGCCAGACGCGCGAGATGTGATCCATCAAGTTGGCCATTAGCGACCATCTCGAGCGTATCCGCAAATGCGGCTTCGGCCGCCAACGCGCGGGCGATTGAATCGCCGCGCAATGATGCAGCTTCGAGCCCAGCGGCATCGCGTGGTAACTCAACGGAGTCGTTACTTCCGCACGCCACCAGCATTGTGCTGGCTACCACGGCACTCAGCAGCGCGGCAATCCGCGCGCGCCGAGGCTTCCGGACTCTCGCGTCGCCCAGAGCGATTACGTACAAAACTGGCTGCGCAGGTGATGCTGCGCAGGCGGATGAACGCGGACGAAAAAGCATGGCGTATCGCATATCTCATTTTGCGTCGTCAACCATGCGCCCGCCAGTAGCGTCTCAACGGCACAGTCTGTCACAGCACACGCTTAATGCCGAGGCTGTGACGGTGGGTGACGCGGAGAAGTCCGCGTGCGTCATCCCTGCGTGATGCATACTCGTCCTCTGACTCCCCCGGATACCGTCTCCCACGAGCAGTCGTGGGTTCTCGCGAACGAGCGCGCACTCGCTTGTGCCCACGAGCACGAGTGGGAAGCCGCGGCCGAGCTGTGGTCGCTGGCGCTCGCCGATGCGCCGGCGTTTGCGCTGCAGCCAGACACGCACGCGCTGTTGCTCTCGAACCTGGCCCAGGCTCGCTTTCAATGTGGCGAACTCGAGTTGGCGGTAGAGCTGGGCCAGCGATCAATCGCGGCGCGGCTGCTGTCTTGCGATGGTGAGCGTGACGCACCAATGGCGCGCGCCCAGTGCGATCTGGCTGTCTACCTGACGGCGGTCGCACGTTTAGACGAAGCGGCCAGCATGCTGGACGATGCCCGGGAGTCGCTGGAAGTGCAGTACGGAGACGAGGATCCGCGTTTGGTGTGCGTACTGGAAAATCAGGCTCGCCTGGCCCTCATGACCAACAACTCGGCGGTCGCGGAACCGTTGCTGCTACGGTTGCACGGTTTGCTGAGAACCCTTGGTGAAGATGCGTCGCGACTGGACCCGTTGATGGCGCGCGTGACGGGCGCGCGCGACACGTCTCAACCGGCGGATGACATCTTCCCTCAGATCATGGACGACGAGTTTGACCTGATCGACGACTCATTGCACGCGCCCCTGAGTTCGCCAAGCGCGCAATCCATCCGCACTGAGGGACTGATCGAGCCGGGAACACATACAACGCCATCCTGGACCGCGAGAACAAACCCACTGGGCTTTGAAATCCAGTACGGCGTGCCACATGATGAATCGTATGCCGCGCCGCCACGCACGCAAAGCGACGAATAGCCGCCTGCGGTGGACGATCAGTTCTTGTGGCGGAACGTGATGCGACCGCGTGTGAGGTCGTAGGGTGACACTTCGACGGTGACCCGGTCGCCGGCCAGCACGCGAATGCGATTGCGTCGCATGTTGCCGGCCAGCGTTGTCAAAACTTCATGGCCACTCTGCACGGTCACGCGAAACGTTGCGTTGGGCAATAACTCCGTGACGGTTCCTTCAAGTTCGATTGCGTCCTGCTTACTCATGTAGTCCCTGTGGAAATCCGGTGCGCGCGCTCCGAGCTGGAGCCAAGGGGAGTGCACCACTCCCGACCAACCCTTTAATATATCAGCTTCGAGCGGTGTCGTGCTACCGTTGGCTTGAGCCACGGTGTCCGTCGCATTCCCTGCAGGCACTGCTGCGCACTTCTCCCAGAGGCCGCCTGTGATCCCCGCCAACATTGTCAACGCCGCAAAACCAAACCGTGTGCTCATTCTGGGCGCAGGCTGGCTGGGGCTGCCGCTCGGTGAATCCTGGGCCCGGGATGGAGCGAGCGTGACAACGGTGCGCCGTAGCGCACACGGCGCCGTATACGGCGGAACAGCCGTGCAGTTTGATCTGGGCGAGCTGGGCGCGGCGACTGTTGAGAGCGGTGCGGAGCAGGCCGCAAGTGATCAGGCCGCGCGCACGCGGGATGGCAAGCGGCTCGGTGCGGTGCCGGCCGAGTTCACCGAAGCTGACATTATCGTGGCCGCTGTAGCGCCCGACCGCGCCCGTGGTGATGACTATGACAGCACCTACCCCGTCGCCGCCCGTGCCGCGGTACGCATTGCAAAGGCGGCTGGTGCGCGCGTGCTCATCTGGGTGTCCAGCACCGGTGTGTACGGGCACACGGATGGTCGTGAAACAGACGAGTTGACGGAGCGAACAGGCAACGAGGCACTGTGTCTGGCCGAAGATCTGATCCTCGGCGCCGCCAGCGGCACGCTGCGGGTGAGTGTGCTGCGCGCGGCCGGACTGTATGGACCAGATCGTGATCCGGCGGGTCGTTTCCGTGATGGTGATTCACTCACCGGACGGTTTGGTCACTGGCTGAATCTGGCCTGGCGCGACGATGTGATTGCCGCTGTGCGCTGCGTGGCCGATCACGCGATGGCGCATGCAGGATCAGCGGTGCGCACGCCAACGGTGCTCAACGTCGCCGACGGCACTCCACTCACAATGGGCGAGGGCGTTCGGCTGGTCGCGCTTGCCGATGGGCGCAACGTCAGCATTGCCGACCATGACGCGCCCGAAGCACCGCCAGCCCGATCCAATCAGCGCATACGTGTTGACGCCTTGCTTGCGCTTGGCTGGACACCCAAGGTGCCGAACATGCGCGAGGGGCTGGTGCGGCTAGGCTATTCGCGACTCAACGCCGCCGCACAGCCGTACGGACCTCAAACGGCTGAGGTTCGCGCTTTTTTGCGTGACCTGGCGGCGCTCACCGGGACGCAGCATGACGCGGTGTGCGAGCAATGGGAAGCGACGCGCAATGATCCGGCCTTGGCACGCGCTGATCGGGCGCTTGGTGAGGCAGTAATACGGGTGCATCGCGAGACGGAACGCGACGCCGCCGCTGCACCGTTGCTGCAAATGTTGCGAGCGCCGGGCACCGAGAGGCGGGAGACCACGGCGATGCTGCCGGTGGCCGAACCCGCGCTGGCGGCGCTGATGGCGCTGGTAGTGCGCGATGCCCTGCCCGCCGATGTCTTTACCCTGTTGGTGCAACCCGTGAA
>JBBSPO010000152.1:0-8931 GCA_038258695.1 Gemmatimonadales bacterium
CCCGTGAACGCAGTGCTCACCGGCTCCGCCCAACTGATCAGGTAACTGTATCGGGGCGTGGTTGGGCGTCGAGATCAAAACGTGGAATGAGCGCGCGGAACGCTGAGCCGTCCGGCCGTACAAACCGGTAGTTGCCTTCCATCCAACCCTGCGGTGCCTTGAGCACACAGAAGCTGCGGTATTCATGCACCTCGCCGGGTAGCAAATGCGGTTGCTCACCAATCACGCCATCACCCTCCACCACGCTGTCGCCGCCGACCGGATCGTGAATGCGCCAGTGGCGGGTTCGCAGATGCGCTGCGACCGCACCGACATTCTCAATGCGAATGTGGTACGCAAACACATACTGCCCGAGCACCGGATTGGACTGCTCCGCGAGAAACGAGGGACGAACGGTGATGCGTATGCCGTCAGTCTCGCGATAGTAGAAAGGTCGGGTTGTGTTCACTGCGTTCGCTCCTCACCAATTCGATTGACGGTAGAGACTACAATTTCGAGCGGATCAATGTTGTTGGCCGCCCGCCATGCGACAGCCGTGCCAGGAATCACCTGTGCCTGCCATCCTTGGGCGGTGCGAATGCGCACCACCCAGAGCCACGGTCTGTCTCCCGAGGCAGTGGTCAGCTCAACCGTGCGCACGCCGTTCTGATCGCGCCCCATGGCAACGCGCGGTGCCGGTGGTGCAGGCGCTTTCATCCACGGTGAATGTGGCACCAACGCTGGCACGCTGTACGGACCCTCGGATAGCGCTTCGTTCATGCTGGCCTGATTGCTGACGAACGACTTCATGGAAAAGTGCACGTTGCCGGTGGCACCGGGGTGCACGCGCGTGACGTGGATCTGTTCAAGCAACTCCGATACGGTGAACGAACCCGCTCCGCGACCACCCGCACGCGATGAAAAATTACCGGGCCACAGGTGACGTCGCTTTGTGTTTTCCTTGGACCACCATTCGAGCAGCACTGGATACTTTTGCCCTTCCTTGTAGGTGGGCCAGTAGAGCTGCGGCGAGAAGTAGTCTCCCCACCCTTCGTTGATCCACCGGCGCGCGTCGGCGTAGAGCTTGTCGTACGCATCGAGGCCGCGCACGGTCGCGGGCGAACCCGGACGCCAGATGCCAAACGGGCTGATGCCAAACTTGACCCACGGCTTGGTGGCGCGAATACCTTCGGCCAACTCACGCACCAAGGTGTTCACGTTATTCCGTCGCCAGTCGTCGCGCGCAAGTTTCCCACCCGCGGCGCGGTAACGACCCCAGCTGGCGTCATCCGGGAACGGAGTCTCGCCCCGTCCACGTGTGAGAGGAATGGGATAGGGATAGAAATAGTCGTCAATGTGCACGCCGTCGATGTCGTATCGTTTGACGACATCCAGTACCACCTCAAGCGTGCGCTCACGCACTTTGGGTTCACCCGGATCCATCCACAAAAAGCGACCGTATGTTTTCACCAACGCGGGATTCGTGCGACCGATGTGGTTTGACGCCAGCGAGCTCTTTGATGCATCGTTGCGTGCACGGTACGGATTGAACCACGCATGCAGCTCAAGACCGCGCGCGTGTGCTTCACGCACAGCGAACTCGAGTGGATCGTACATGGGATTTGGCGCCGCACCCTGCGTCCCGGTGAGATACTCCGACCACGGTTCAATGGCTGACTTGTACAGCGCATCAGCGTGCGGACGCACCTGAAACACAACGGCATTCAGACGCAACTCAACGGCACGATCAAGGATTGTGAGCAACTCGCGCTGCTGCTGGGCCACGGGCAGGCCCGGCTTGGACGGCCAATCGATATTGGCCACCGTCGCCACCCATACACCTCGAAACTCGCGCATGACCGGCGGTGCATCGGTGGCTGAAACGGGAAGCGCCGACGGAGCGGTGCTTTGCGCGCGCATGATCATGCTGCCGCCCAACACGGCGACGGCGATAGCCGCGACTGCCACGCCACGCAATACGCGACTTCCGTGGCGCACGCTGGAGAGAGAACGCATCACGTTGCCACCGTCGATGCTGTTGATGCCGCTTCAGCTAGCGCTTCGCTAACGGCAGCCGCGCGCACCGACAACATGTCCCGCAGTACCCTTCCGGCGCGCGCTGCTGCTTCGGCCAGGCGCTCGGGGGATTGAATAAACGACACGCGAAAGAAACCCTCACCACCAGCGCCAAAGCCTGTTCCCGGCATCACGATCACGGATTCTTCTTCACGCAGCCGATCGGCAAACTCCGCACTGGCAACTCCAGCAGGCAAGCCAATCCACAAATACATCGCCGCCTTGGGCACCTCACACGAGAACCCCGCCGCCCGGAAGGCGCGCACCGCAGCATCTCGCCGCTGCTGAAACACCGCGACATTGGGTGGCACACAGCTGTGCCGAGCATTGAGCGCCGCTGCCGCGGCGGCTTGAATGGGCATGAACGTGCCGGTGTCAACAAAACTCTTGATCCGCGTAAGCGCACCGGCCAGCTCCGGCCGCGCCACCGCCCATCCACACCGCCATCCCGTCATGTTGAACGTTTTGGACACAGAATGAAACTCGATGGCCACCTCCCGTGCTCCGTCAATCTCAAAAATGCCAGGCGGGACGTATCCGTCGTACGACATTTCCGCGTAGGCGTTGTCGTACACCAGCAGGATGTCGCGTTCGCGGCAGGTGCGCACAACGCGCTCCAGATACTCGCGCGGCGCGACTGCACCGGTTGGATTGTTGGGGTAGTTCAAATACAGCACGCGCGTGCGGTCAAGCACCGATGCCGGAATGTTGTCAAGTTCAATGAGAAAGTTGTTGGCCGGCGTCAACGCTACCACATACGGCTCAGCGTCCGAGAGCAGCGTACCCCCGGCATACGCCGCGTACGCCGGATCAGGCACGATAGCGACATCGCCGCGCTGCAAGAACGCCAATGCCACATGCGCCAGTCCTTCCTTGCTGCCCAGGAGCGGCACCACTTCGGTCATGGGGTCGAACTGCTGACCGAATCGTTCGGACATGTAGCGAACGATCGCCTCTCGAAACGGCATATGGCCCAGCGCAAAGCCGTAGCGATGCATGGACGGTACGGCGAGCGCCTGTTGCAGCGCCTCGATCGCCTCGGCCGGCGCCGCTAAATCGGCGTCACCGGCTCCCAGATCAATGACATCACGTCCAGCCGCCAAAAGCACACGCTTGCGAGCGGGAATATGAGCGAGTGGATACGGCGGCAGCGACGCAAAACGTGTGGAGAATCGCGGCATCAGGATGTGGGGGGATTGAACTGTGCGTGTTGGTTCTCGACCCAGCTTTGGTGATACTTCTCGTCCTCAATGATCATGGCAGCCTTGGCCACCTTGAGCGGCCGGAACGAATCCATCATCACCGCCAATTCGTTGGTGTATTTGGCGCCGATCGATGCTTCGGCTCGTCCCGGATGCGGTCCATGCGGCAACCCATCGGGATGATGCGTAATGGAACCGTACTCGATGCCCTTGCGGCTCATGAACTCACTCGACGCGTAAAACAACACCTCGTCCGAATCCACGTTGCTGTGATTGTACGGCGCCGGCAGTGCCTGTGGATCAAAGTCGTACGGTCGCGGACAGAATGAGCAGATGACAAAACCGTCGCCCTGAAATGTCTGGTGCACCGGTGGCGGTTGATGTATGCGACCGACAATGGGCTCGAAATCGTGAATGCTGAAGATCCACGGATAAAAATATCCGTCCCACCCAACCACATCGAACGGGTGATGATCAAGCACGAGTTCGTTGAGCGCATCGTACTGCTTGACGTAAATGGGGAACTCACCTTTTTCATCACGTGGCTCCGCGAACTGCGGCCGCTTGATATCACGCTCAGAATACGGAGCGCCCTCGAGCAACTGACCAACATTGTTGCGGTAGCGACTGGGAAACCTGACGTGCCCACGACTCTCCATCACCAGCATCTTTGTGGGTGCATGGGCAGCATCTAGTTGCCAGCGATGCGTGATATTGCGATGGATCACCACGTAGTCGCCTGACTTGTACGGCAGATCTCCGAACACCGACTGCAGCACACCCTGCCCTTCGGCGATGTACACCACTTCATCGGCCTGCGAGTTACGATAGAAATGCGTGTCGTCCTGATCGGGCTCCACGTACAACATGCCGATGTCCGCATTGAACAGCAGCGGAACGCGGCTGAGTGTTGCCGAGCCGCCCGGCGCTACGCGGGAGGTGAGGAAATGACGGTGACGCAGCGACGTACTCTCGTCGGCTTCCCACACCAGGTCACGCACCTTCCGCGCGCGCAGCACCGTGGTGGGCGGATGCACGTGATACAGCAACGAGGATGTCCCGGTAAATCCCTCATGTCCCATGAGTTCTTCGGCGTACAAGCCACCATCAGGGCGGCGGAATACGATGTGTCGCTTGCGCGGTATACTGCCTACGGTGTGATAAATGGGCATTACAAATTTCCGCGGAGTTCCTGTTCGCGTTCAATGGATTCAAACAGCGCCTTGAAGTTGCCTTTGCCGAAGCCTTTGGCCCCTTTGCGCTGAATGATCTCAAAAAAGAGGGTCGGTCGATCTTGAATGGGACGGGTGAAAATCTGCAGCAGGTAGCCCTCGTCGTCGCGATCCACAAGAATGCCCAGGCGTTCGAGTTCTTCAAGCGGTTCGTCAATAGCGCCAACCCGGTCCTGCAGCTCCAGATAATACGTGGTGGGCGTGCGCAGGAACTCCACACCGCGTGACTGCAGCGCGCTCACCGTCGCGATGATATCGTCGGTGGCCACGGCGATGTGCTGCACGCCCGGTCCGCCGTAAAAGTCGAGATACTCCTCAATCTGTGATTTTTTCTTCCCCGATGCCGGCTCATTGATGGGGAACTTGATGCGACCGTTCCCGTTGGACATGACTTTGGACATCAACGCCGAGTATTCGGTGGAAATATCTTTGTCGTCGAAGGTGAGCAGGTTGTGGAAGCCCAATACGCGCTCGTAAAAGCTCACCCACTCGTTCATGCGGCCCAGCTCCACGTTGCCAACACAGTGGTCGACGTATTTGAGACCAGTTGGCCACGCCTGGTATTGAGATGCGACGGCAGTGAAGCCGGGGAGAAACAGGCCATGATAGTTGCGGCGTTCCACGATGGAATGAATGGTGTCCCCGTAGGTCGCGATGGCGGCAATCACCACCTCGCCATGGTCATCGGCGTGCACCTGTGGTTCCTTCACGGAGGTCGCGCCGCGCTCCACCGCTTTGGTCCATGCATCGCGTGCGTCATCTACCCAGAAGGCCAGATCGCGCACACCGTCACCGTGCTTGCGCACGTGGTCGGCGATGAAGCCATCCGGACCAAGCGGCGACGTGAGCACCAGGCGAATCTTGTCCTGTTGCAGGAGGTAGCTGGCGCGATCCCGCACACCCGTTTCGGGTCCGCGATAGCCAACGAGTTGAAATCCGAAGGCTGCGCGGTAGAACATGGACGATTGGCGCGCATTGCCAACGAAAAACTCGATGTAGTCGGTACCGTTGATCGGAAACGTGTCGTGCGTGCCGACGGCGGCTTCGGGAGCAGAGGTGGTAGCCATGCTGGACGCTCGTGGACTGAGGGCAAAAACAATCGGCGGCGAGGCTCGCACCGCGCCACGTAAGTCCTGTAGGAGCAAGGTAATACCCGGGAACCAGTCGGGGGGCTCCACGCTGGGACAATCGGCTGCCATAGCCGAACAATGCTCGGTCTGAGCTGAGCTACACAGACAGCTCAGCGCGAGTTCGAAACTGCGCCAGCGACTCCGGATTGGCCAGCGCCTCCACATTCTTCACCGCGCGCCCATTGATAGTCTCGCGCACCGCCAGTTCGCTGATTTTGCCGCTGCGGGTACGCGGGATGTCGTCCACCGCCATGACCACGCGCGGCACGTGGTGCGGGCTGGTAGCTGATCGAATGCGCTGCTGAATTTGTGCGATGAGCCCGTCGTCCAGCACGACATCTGGCCGCAGCCGGACGAACAACACCACCCGGGCGTCCGTACCCGAGGCGCCCACCGTCGTGTGTTCCGTGACCACGCTCTCCAGCACTTCGGGCATCGTCTCAACCTGCCGATAGATCTCCGACGTGCCAATGCGCACACCGCCGGGGTTGAGCGTCGTATCGCTGCGACCGTGAATGATCAAACCGTCGTGCGCTGTGAGCTCGGCCCAGTCACCGTGCCGCCACACGCCGGGAAAATGTTCAAAGTACGCCGCGCTGTACTTCTCCCCGTGCGGATCGTTCCAGAAAGCAACCGGCATGCTCGGGAATGGCGCGGTGCACACCAACTCACCCGGCTCACCACGAATCGATTCGCCGGCGTCATTCCACACGTCAACGGCCATTCCCAGTCCACGCATTTGCAACTCGCCGCGATAGACCGGGCTGGTGGGATCGCCGAGCGCAAAGCAGGAGACAATGTCGGTCCCACCGCTGATGCTGCACAGCTGCACGTCGCTTTTCACATCGCGATAGACAAACTGATATGAATGTTCGGCGAGCGGACTGCCCGTTGACAGAATGGTACGCAGCGCTGACAGCATGGCCACCTCGCGCGGCTTCACGCCCTGCTTTTCGAGCGCGGACAGATATTTCGCACTCGTGCCAAACACGGACACCTGTTCCTGTTCGGCCATACGCCACAAAATGGCCGGATCGTTGGTTGGCATTGGTGCTCCATCGTACAGCACCACCGTACTGCCAACAGCCAGTGCGGACACCAGCCAGTTCCACATCATCCAGCCGCAGGTCGTGAAATAAAAGATCGTGTCTGTGCTGCGCAGATCCGTGTGCAACACATGTTCTTTGAGGTGTTGCATCAAGGTGCCGCCAGCGCCATGCACAATGCACTTGGGCAAGCCTGTGGTCCCTGACGAGTACAGGATGTACAGCGGGTGATCGAAGGGCAGTCTGGTGAAGCGCGGTGATTCCACAGCGTCCGTCGAACGCATGACGTCGGTCCAGTACTGCGCGTTGGGAATGTGCGACAACGACGGCCGTGTCTCTACTGTCTCTACTGTCTCTGCTGTCTCTGCCGCTTCTGTCGGCAGTCGCGCGGTATCGCGGTCAGAATCGCTTGGCGGTCTCACGCCATCGCGCGCCGAACCCGGCACCACCCACACGGCGCGCACCGACGGCAGTCGCTGCACCACTTGAGCCACACGCTCAAGCAGCGCGAACGATTTGCCCGCGTAGCGATACGCGGCTGCGACAATCAGCACGACCGGTTCAATCTGCCCGAACCGATCCACCACACCGTCGGCGCCAAAGTCCGGTGAACATGACGACCACACAGCGCCAATAGCCGACGCCGCCAACATGGCCACCACCGTTTCGCGAACATTGGGCATCCATGCCGCGACCCGATCACCTGCTATGACTCCCAGTCGCTGCAGCGCATCAGCACACATCGCGACGTCTTTCGCGAGCTGTGCGTAGGTCACGCGTTCCACCAGCCCCTGCTCTGTCCAGCAGACCAACGCTGGATGATCGTCGGCTCGCTGCAGCAGATGTTCGGCGAAGTTGAGCTGCGCACCCGGAAACCACTGTGGACCAGCTGCAGCGTTGGGCGGCGCCATGCGCCGACCACCTCGCAGCACCATATCGTAGTGCGTGCCGTCAGGGCGTGTGTTCGCCTTCACGTCTACAAAGCGCCACCAGGCTTCCCAGAACAGCTCCGGCTGCTGCACGCTCCACTGCCAAAGCGCGTGACTGTTGGCCAGCGGCGCAGGAAGCGTTCCCTGCTGCACCAGCCACCCCATAAAACGAGCCATCTCGCTCGCGTTTATCTGGGACGGCGAGGGAGTCCACAACGGCGCCCGGTCATCACTCACCAGATCGCTCCTGTTGCGACTCGCGCGCTACACTCACTGCCTCGCACGTCGGACCGTGGGTATCGCAGTACCAGCCGTGCCGATCGTGAAACACCAGGTGCGGCGACTCAACTGCGCGCAGGCGAACCCGGATCACCGCCGTGGCACCAGTGCGCGGGCCGACGACCGTCACCGGGTCGAGCTGCTCGACCACAGGTTGCTCCGGAAACATGTCCATCTGCTTCGCGGGGACGGCCGGCGGCGCGGCGGATGACGGTCTGGCGGAACGCGGCGCTCGTGACATGATAGGCACATGATAGCGTCCGGAGCCGAAAAGTTGCATTGCCACGCAGCGCTTTGATCGGTCAGCCGTCGGGGTGTTCGGGCCGGCCTTCCCATGACATCTCCCACTCGCAGAACGCGTCGTCTCGCAGCGTACAGCGAACGTGATGCACACGAGGGTCACGGCCACCGGCCAGCTGCAACGCCCGGGTGAGTCCGCCCACCTGGCGTCGGCAGAACACCGTGGTCAACGGATCAAAGTTGACGAGCCGAAGTACCGCCGAGCTCGTGTCTTCCTGCACGACGGTCATGTCACCTGGCGCGTAGAACAGGCGAAATAGTGATACACTCTGCGTGAGAAAATCTGACGGTGTGGGTTTGCGCAAAATCCCGCCATAAAGCTGCACGCCGGCTGATTCAATGCTGTAAGCCCCCGCCGCCTCGGCCCACTGCGGATGCTCGTCGCGAATCGCCTCGTCCACCACGGTCCACATCGCAACCAGCGCGTGATACGGCACGTCGTCCGTTGCCTGCACCTGAGCGAGCAGCTCGCGCGTCTCACCCGGACACTGCTGCAGCATGCGCGCGGACGCCGCGTCACCCACCAGCGACTTCACGTAGGCCAGCGTCCCGCGCACGGTGGCACCCTTGGCCGTGGCCATCAGTTGCTCGGCCCGTTCACCACATTTGCACCACTCGCACCACTCGCACCACTCGCACCACTCGCACGCGAGTTTCCGTGATGGTCTGGCGCAAGCGCCTCGCGCGCCAACAGGTCAACAGCGCGGCGATCGATCTTGCCCGAACCAAGCTTGGGCAGCATAGCCAAAAACACGACG
>JBBSPO010000153.1:0-8914 GCA_038258695.1 Gemmatimonadales bacterium
CCGACGCGGGACCCAGCGACAAATCGTATCTGATGCGATTCGGCGTTGGGCTGACGTGGCGGCGTTAACGCACGCCGCTACGCTTCGATGTTTCGTCAGGCCGGCAGCTTGGACGCAAGCACATCGGCCGTAAGCAGCCGAGGCGCCTTGGCCAGCAGTTCATCGGCCGAGGACATCAGCGCGGCGGCAATGGGACCGTCAAGATGCGCCTGTCGACCCGCATCGCTCGGGAATGCGTCCACGATCCAGAATGTGGTGGGACCGGTACGCATGGCGAACCACGCGGTGGTCTCGGGCTCGGCTTGCGCCAATGGCAGTGCTGACGTCAGGAATGCGGCCAGCGCTTCGGATTTGTCGGCTTTTGCCTCGAGCTCAACAACCAGACCAACTGTGACCATGAGAACTCCCGTGAGATATGTGTGATCGACGTCGTGCACTCAGATCGTAGCTTACGCAAGTCATCAGATGTTGATCCGGTTCCAACGCCGCCATGATTGTACGTCCATGCGTGACACCATGGATCTGCAGCGGAGGCTCCGGCCTCGCGCGCGTCACATGATCGCCTCTACTTCAGCGCCAGCAGCACGATTGTGCGCGCACTGTTGCCTGCGAAAGTGTTGTGCCGCGCCCTCACCGGATGAACCGGAACCACACAAAGAAGATGCTGAACGACGCAAAGAAGATCAGACCCGCAATGCTGAGCGCGCGCATGGCGGGGCCTGGCTGCATCTCTTTGGGTGTGTGGCTGGACGTGATCAGCCGATAATTGAGGTAGCTGGCCACCGGAGCCGAAAGAAACGCCATGGTCGTGACCAGATCAACGAGTCCGGTGAGCGATGACGCGAACCGGATAATCAGCACCATGGCCGCCACGCAGGTGAGCGCCATCCACACCACGTACAAACGGTTCGTCGCTCCCAATTTCGGCGCGATGATGTTGGTGCCCACGGCCAACGCGCGCGGATACCCGTCAATCACCGTGAGCGTGGTGGAGAACATGGTGGCAAAGGCCGCGATGCCAATCACCGGGCCGGCCCAGTTGCCCAACACCTGTTTGTACACGGCCACCAGCTGCGTGGCAAAACCGCCACTGGAGTTCTGCAACACGAGCCCTGATCCATGCATGACCATCGCGCCAAGTGCCACGAAAAACACAGCGAGCACAATCGTGAGACCATAGCCGAAGTTGAAGTCAAAGCGCGCTTCTTCAAGTGTGGTGCGTCGTCCGGCGCTGCGGTCGTTGGCCTGAATCCACAGCGACTGGAACACAGAGATCTCCACCGGCGCCGGCATCCAGCCCATGAGTGCAATGAGAAACGGCAGCGCTGCGAAGTTCCACGGCGACGGACTCACAAAGCCCGGCGCGGCTACGGGTCCGTGTATGACGGACGCACCAACGGCGACCACGGTGGCCACCGCGAGCACTGCCATGATGACTTTCATGGTGCCGTCGAGTGCCTTGTAGTGGCCGCCTACCAGGAGCCCCACACACACCGCCATCACCACCACGCTCCACATGATGGGTGGAATCACGTCGCCAAAAAAGTATTGCGCGATGCCCGCGGTTACGAATGTGACGCCAGCGATTGATCCAACCGCCGTAATCAGCGCCAGCAGCATGAAGGCATACAGAAAACCCGACCCCATGAGTCGGTAGCCGTCCAGCAGATTTTTGCCCGTCGCTACGGGATAGCGGTGCCCGTATTCGAAAAAGGGATACTTGAGCAGGTTGATGAGCAGCACCACAACAATGAGTTGGAATCCGAAATCGGCGCCGGCGCGTGTGGACTGGACGAGGTGAGACACGCCAATGGCAGCGCCAGCCATGAGCAGTCCGGGTCCACACGCCTTGAGCAGCGTGAGGGGCGATGTCTTCTGAGCCATGTGGGGAGTTGGCGGGTGGGAGCGGACGGGGGGAGCGGGCACGGGGAAGATACTGATCGACGAAGATGCCTGCACAACGCCGCCCGACCATGGCTATCTCCGATGGTCCGGCGCCCAGCCGTGCGTTGACCACGCTTAGCCGAAAAGCTGTTCCTCGTTTCCCTCGTGAACGCCGGAACCCGAGCAAGCGGAAATCGTGCGTACCGTGCAGAACCGCGTTGCGGCCCTGCAGGCACGATTCGCTCCTGGCTGATCAGGCGACTGCGGCCTAGTCGTCAGCGGGCGTTGACTTAGCTTCTTCCTTGGCCAGTCGCGACTTCTCGCTCTTTTTTTCCGCGTCGTCGTGCTGCTCGCGCTTCTCGAAGAGACGGTCTTTACCCTGATCGTCATGACGCGCGATTTTGGCCTCATCATGGCCTGGACCTTTGGCGTGGTCCGCCTCCGATTCAGCGAGCTTCGCTTTCGCGTCGTCGGCTTCCTGCGCCAGTTTCTTGTCGCTGGAATCGTGCTTGTAGGCGTTCTGATTGCTGTTGCTCATGAGCTGCCTGGACTGGAGAGAAAAGGACTGCGTCTCTCTGCATACCCGACGGCACACCATTCGGCTCAGGATCCAACAGTGCGCACGAAGAGCTCGCTACCCGCCCGCCATCGCGCCCACCACCAGCAGCGGTTCATCACCACACACAACACGGTCCGGCAGCAGATCATCGGGTGAGTTGTGCGAAATGTCACGTTCACACACGTAAAAACGCACAAATGCCCGGCGCTTATGCGTGCCATGGTCGCGAATCGTTCCACGCAACATCGGATATTGCATTTCGATTGCGTCGAGCACTGCGCGTAGTGTCACGCGCGCGCTGCGAATCTCAACGCTGATCTCCGACCCCACCTGCGCCAGCGCGCGCAGGTGAGTTGGTAACACAACTCGCACCTTGTGAGACACGCAACACTCCTCAACACGCGTTCAACTCGCACCTTCCGCGCCAGCAACCCGTAAACCGTAAACCGTAAACGGCCCAGCAGTTCAACCCTCACCGTAAACCGTCCACCCTCACCGTAAACGCTGTCAAACGGTTGTTCCAAAAATCCGTTTGACTGCGTTTACAGTGACAGTTTACAGTTGACGGTTGAGGTTTTCCACTCGCCCTCACCTCAACGTTTGTACTTCTACCGACATGACCGGCGGTAAATCATGCACAATGGCGGTCCAGTGATCACCACTATCACTCGACACGTACACTTGTCCGCCGCTCGTCCCAAAGTACACACCGCACGACTCCAGATCATCGACGTCCATCGCATCGCGCAACACGTTCACGTAGCAATCAGACTGCGGTAAACCATGGGTGAGCGCTTCCCACTCGTTGCCACCGGTGCGGCTACGATACACGCGCAGTTTGCCTTCGGGCGGAAAGTGATGGGAATCGCTCGTAATCGGCACCACATACACCGTTTCCGGCTCGTGTGCGTGCACGGCAATCGGAAAACCGAAGTCTGTCGGCAGATTGCCGCTCACCTCGTGCCACTGCTCACCAGCATTGTCGCTGCGCATCACATCCCAGTGCTTTTGCATGAACAAGCGTTCCGGATGTGACGGGTGCATGGCAATGCGATGTACACAGTGTCCCACCTCCGAATCCTGATCCGGGATTTCCGGCGATCGCAGCCCTTTGTTGATCGGCGTCCACGTCTCGCCGCCATCGTCCGTGCGGAATGCACCAGCCGCCGAAATCGCGATGTACATGCGCTGAGCGTTGGTGGGATCAAGCACGATCGTATGCAGACACATGCCACCGGCACCCGGTTGCCACTGTGAACCCGATCCGTGCTTGCGCAACCCCGAGAGCTCATGCCACGTCATGCCACCGTCTGTTGATTTGAACAGCGCCGCGTCTTCAACGCCGGCGTACACGACGTCGCGCTCGGTGAGCGAGGGTTCAAGATGCCACACACGTTTGAACTCCCACGGATGCGGCGTCCCATCGTACCACATATGCGTACCGGCATCGCCTTCGTACGCGAACTCATTGCCCACCGGCGTCCACGTCGTTCCACCGTCATCAGATCGCTGGATAATCTGCCCGAACCAGCCACTCGACTGTGACGCGTACATGCGGTCAGGATCCACTGGTGAAGCCTTGATGTGATAGATCTCCCAGCCCGGAAAATGCGGGCCGTCTACCGACCACTGCTCTCGATGTTCATCTGACGTCAAAACGAACGCGCCTTTTCGCGTCCCAACCAGCACTCGGATTCCCGTCATGGCGTTTCTCCTGGGTGTAACCGGCGTGTAATCAGACACGGAACAATGCGCCGACATTGCGATTTGCGCGAGTCTTGATCAGCATTCGGCATGGCCACGCCACTTGCTCCAGAAGAATTCCGCCGGTACCAGCGTCATCTGTCGCTGCCCACTGTGGGCGTCGCGGGTCAGCAACGCCTCAAAGACGCACGCGTGCTTATTGTCGGGGCCGGTGGCCTGGGCTCCCCTTCAGCGCTATACCTCGCTGCGGCCGGTGTTGGCACCATCGGACTGGTGGACAATGACGTGGTCGATGAAAGCAACCTGCAACGTCAGCTACTGCACGGCAGCAAAGATGTGGGGCGCGCCAAGCTCGACTCCGCGCGCGACCGGTTGCGCGACGTCAACCCGCACGTTGAAGTAATCACGCACGCAGCCTGGCTCACCTCGCACAACGCACTTGAGATCATCGCCGACTACGACATCGTGCTTGATGGCACAGACAACTTTGCCACTCGCTATCTCATCAATGACGCCTGCGTGTTGTTAAGCAAACCCAACGTACACGGCGCGATCTTTCAGTTCGACGGACAGGCCTCAGTGTTCGCCACAGAAACCGGCCCCTGCTATCGCTGCCTGTACCCCGAACCTCCCCCCCCCGGTTCGGTGCCCGACTGCGCCACCGGCGGCGTGTTTGGTGTGCTGCCCGGATTGGTGGGCACCATACAAGCCGTAGAGACGCTCAAGCTCATTCTCAACACGGGCGACTCGCTGGCCGGACGACTGCTGCTCATCGACACCATGTCCATGCAGTTCCGGCAGGTGCGCGTTGAGCGCGATCCAGACTGTCCGGCCTGCGGCACACGAGAGATCACGGCGCTCATTGACTACGACCAGTTTTGTGGTACGCCAGCGTTGGGCGCTCAGGCACCGGGCTTCGCAACTGTTGACGAAGTCATGCCTGAGCAACTAGCCGCGTTGCTTTCGGCCAACCCAACACTCTGCATTGTTGATGTCCGTGAACCGTATGAAACGGCCACCGGCACCATTGACGGTGCTCGTCTCATCCCACTTGGTGCGCTGCCGTCACAGCTCGCAACACTCGATCTCACGCAGCAGCTGGTAATTGTGTGCCAAAGTGGAAAACGCAGCGCTCAGGCAGCACGCCAGCTCACCGAAGCCGGCGCCCGGCACGTGCAATCGCTGGCCGGTGGCATGCTTGCCTGGCGCACTACCGCCGCTACGCCGCTCGCGCCGGTGGATCGCCCGACTCATCGGGAATCATAGACGCATTCCACGACCCCTCGGCCTTGGCAATCACCGTCGTAGCCACCAGGTCACCGGTCACATTGGTGGTGGTACGTGCCATGTCCAAAATTCGGTCCACACCAAGAATGAGCGCAATGCCCTCACCCGGCACGCCAAACATGGCCAGAATGCCGATCAGCAGCGGCAGCGAACCACCTGGCACGCCGGCTGCACCAATAGCCGTGATCACACACATGATCATGATGATGGCCTGATCACCCAGCGACAGTGTCACGCCAAACACCTGCGCCAGAAAAATCACTGTAACACCTTCAAACAGTGACGTGCCGTTCATGTTCATCGTGGCGCCTAGCGGCAATACAAACCCGGCAATCTGCGGCGGGATGCCCAGGCGCTGTTCGGCGGTGGCAATAGACGTCGGCAGGGTGCCACTGCTTGAACTGGTGGAGAACGCCGTGATCATGGGCGCGCGAACCCGCGCAAAAAACGTCAGCGGCGACATGCCCACAAACAGCTTGAGAATCCAGCTGTAGTTCACCACCACGTGCAGCGTAAGCGCCAACAACACCACGGTCACATACACAGCCAGCGGTTGCAGCAACGACAAACCAAACCGCGATGTCACGCCAAAAATCAGGCCGGCCACGCCGTACGGCGCGAGCTTCATGGCCATGTCCACGATCTTGAGCACAATCTCATTCAGTGCTTCCAGAAACGTGATCATCAGCTTGCCGCGTTCGGCCGAGATCATGGTGATGGCCGCACCAAAGACGATACCGAAGAAGATGATGCCCAGCAGGTCGAGATCAACCGCCGATTTGATCGGGTTGCGCGTCACGACGTTCACGAGCGTCTGAATACCAAACGTTGATGTTTCGGCGGCCTGCATGCGCACCGCCGCATCGCCGCCGTACGTCTCCATGAGCTGCGTCCGTACTTCCGGTGTAATGCGCGTGCCTGGCCGTAGCGTCTGCACCAGTACCAGACCAACCGTGACCGACAGTGCAGTACTGAACAGGAAAAACCCCAGCGTCTTCGCGCCAATGCGTCCCACCCGCTTGAGGTCACCCAGCCCCGCCACGCCCAGCGCAATGGACGCAAACACCAGCGGAATCACGATCATGAACAGCAAGTTCAGGAAGATCGCGCCGATCGGGCCTGCCAGATATTTATTGACATTGACCACCAGCGGATGCGTGCCGCCAAGCGTGAGGTTCGCCGCAATGCCAACCAGTGCGCCAACGAGCAGACCGCTCAGGATTTTGGTGTGCAGCGGAACGGACTTCGACGATTTCGTCGGAGTGGCAGTCATGAATGCGTGGGAAGGCGGCGACAGCCGCGGTGGGACGCACAGCAGCGTGCGTTCAGCAGGAATGCGTGGCGGGAATATCACGGCACCGCCAAAACGAGACAAGAGCGCTTGCTGTATCGTATCCCCTGCACGCACCTTTCGCGCGTGAATAATCCCTCCCCACACACCGCGCCCGCGCTCGGCCAGGCCATCATACCGGTGATGGTCCTCGTCGCACTGCTGGCTGTCTCCGTGTGTCTGTATGGCGACGGCGCCTCTTCGGGGCCCAATCAGATCGCGCTGCTGCTCTCCGCCATGGCCGCCGCAGCCCTCGGGTGGCGCAATGGGCACAGCTGGAAAGACCTCCAGGCCGGCATCGTACACGGCATTTCGCTCGCCACCGGCGCGATTCTCATTTTGCTCATGGTGGGGTCGCTGATTGGCAGCTGGATCCTGTCCGGCACGGTCCCCACGATGATTCACATGGGCCTGTCGGTGCTCAGCCCAACGTGGTTTTACGCCGCAGCGGTGGTGATTTGTGCCATTGTGGCGCTGGCCACGGGCAGTTCGTGGACGACCGCCGGCACGATTGGTGTGGCTCTGATTGGTATCGCCACCGTGCAGGGACTCAATCTGGGGCTGGCCGCTGGCGCAGTGATTTCGGGCGCGTATTTCGGGGACAAAATGTCGCCGCTGTCCGACACCACCAATCTCGCGCCGGCGATGGCGGGTACGGACCTGTTTACCCACATCCGCCATATGGTGTGGACCACGACACCCAGCATTCTGATTGCGATCGCGCTCTACGCCGGCATCGGACTGTACCTGGGTGGCGCCACCGATACCTCAGATGTCGTCGCGATTCAGCAGCAGCTGGCTGGTCAGTTCAACATCAGCTGGATTAATCTGCTGCCCGCGGTGGTGGTGATTGCGCTGGTGGTGCGCAAGGTGCCGGCGTTTCCGGCGCTACTCATTGGCGCTCTCACGGGCTGCGTGTTCGCCGTCGGCTTTCAGCGTGAGGCGGTGCTGCGGTTTGTTGGTGAGACAGACTTGCCGACGTCGCTGGCACTGCTCAAAGGCGCGTGGACATCGCTGTATAACGGCTACACGCTGCAATCCGGCAACGCGGCGCTTGACGAACTGCTGTCCCGCGGTGGCATGTCCAGCATGCTCAACACCGTGTGGCTGATTCTCATGGCCATGACCTTTGGCGCCGTGATGGAAACCACCGGCATGCTGCAGCGCATTGCCGCCTCGATTCTGAGTTCCGTGCGCGGCACCGGCAGTCTGATTGCCGCCACGCTGTGCACCGCGATTGGCATGAACATTATTGCGTCCGATCAGTACATCGCGATTGTGCTGCCGGGTCGCATGTTTCGCGCCGAGTTCCGCCGTCGTGGACTGAGCCCCAAGAATCTGTCGCGCGCGCTTGAAGACGGTGGTACGCTCACGTCGGCACTCGTGCCCTGGAACACCTGCGGCGCGTTTATGGCAGGCACTCTCGGGGTCGCAACGCTCACCTACGCACCCTTTGCGTTTTTTAACCTGCTCAACCCGCTGGTTTCGCGGATTTACGGCTTCACCGGCTTCACAATTGAAAAGCTGTCGCCCGAAGAGCTCGATGAGCAGCTTCCCGGCGTTGCTCCCACGGTAGCGGCGTAGCGTTTCACCTGTGCTTTGGGCCGCGCTCCGATTGACGGCGCTTCACTCGTTACGTAGTCTTCAGCATGTTTTCTGAAGAGACCGCGACGGAATCAAGTCACCCTCTGGAGGGAGCGCGCCTGGCAGCGCTGCGCCACCTCCAGATTCTTGATACGCCACCAGAAGCGGCGTTTGACGACATCACGTTGCTGTGTACCCAGCTGTTCGCTGCGCCCATGTCCACCGTGACATTCATTGATGCTGATCGGCAATGGTTCAAATCGGTGATTGGTTTGAGCGACCGCGAAACGGAACGCTCGGCCGCCATTTGCGATCACGCAATTGTCGGCAGCGAGCCGCTCATTGTGCACGACACGACGCAAGATCCGAAGTTTGCCCAGTATGGCTGCGTCGTGAATGATCCGTTCGTGCGATTCTACGCCGGCGTACCGTTGGTCATTGCGGGTGGCCACGCCGTTGGTACGCTCACGGTCATGGACACCACAACGCGCGTGTTCACGCCGCAGCAGGTATCCATGCTCGAGTTGCTGGGCCGTCAGGTGGTGGCGCTACTGGAAGTGCGGACG
>JBBSPO010000154.1:0-8914 GCA_038258695.1 Gemmatimonadales bacterium
ATGCTCGGGCTGACCAGCGAACGCGAAATGGCTGATCTGGCCCGCGAAGCAGCCGCTGCCGGACTCAGTGTGCGTGAGGTTGAACGCCGCGTAAAAAACACCCGACGCGCACCCGACGCACGGACCAGCCAAAACCCAAACGCGGGCTCCAACGCCAACGCTGCAAACCCAGCGTCCAGCGCTGCGAACGCCGAAGTCCGACGCATCGAAGAACTGCTCAGACGCCGGCTACAAACATCCGTAAAAATTGCCTCGGCTGGCCGGGATCAGGGAGAGCTGCAAATAACGTTCACCTCCAACGAAGATCTTGAACGCTTGCTGGAAATCATGGGCGTTTCTCTGGAATAGCCAATTAGCGTCACAAACAGACCATCAAAGGATCATATGAACGCCACCTCTGCGTTCCGCCGCGGTTTATCGCGGCTTTCTGCGGTATTCGCCTTAGTCGCAACCGTGACACTAACCGCCACGGCCTGTGGCGGAAAAGCGGACGCAGACGCTGCGGGCGCGCAGGATCAGTCGTTCAAAGTCGCCCTCCTCACCTCGGGACCAATCACCGATCAGTCCTGGAACGCAGGCGCTTACGCCGGTCTCGTAGCCATCCGCGACAGCTTCGATGCCAATATCAGCCACATCCAGACCAGAACACCGGCCGAGTTCGAGGAAAACTTCCGGCAATATGGTGTGCAGGGGTATCAGCTGGTGGTCGGGCACGGCTTTGAGTTTCAGGACGCGGCCATGCGCGTGGCCCCCGATTATCCCAACACCGTCTTCGTCTGCACGTCGGGCAACTCGACCGGACCAAACGTTGCAGGCATGAACTTCGCCTTTGAAGAGGCGTCTTTTCAGGCCGGCATGATCGCTGCCCGGCTCTCTAAAACCGGCACCATTGGAGCGATTGGTGGGCAGGAGCTACCGCCAGTTCGCGCGAGCTTTATAGCGTTTGAGCGCGGCGCCAAGCTCACCAATCCCAACATCAATGTGCTCGTGTCATACCTCGGAACCTGGGACGACGTGAGCGCAGGCAAGGAACAGGCACTCGCCCAGATCTCACGTGGCGCAGACATCCTCTTTCAGAACACGAACGCGGCCGGCCTCGGCATCTTTGCAGCCGCCCGCGAGCGAAACGTGCTGACGTTTGGAACGAATTCAAACCAAAACAACATCGCGCCCGAACACATCATCGGATCGGTCTACATCGATCTCCCCAAAGCGCTCATGAGCGTTGCCCGGGACGTGAAAACCGGCACGTTTACCAGCACCATTTATCAGTTCGGATTGCGGGCCAACGTGGTCAGCCTCGTGATTAATCCCCAGCTGGCCAACCGCATCCCGCCCGCGCTCCAAGCACAGGTTGACTCGGTGGGCGACGCCATCCGGGAAGGTCGGTTTCACAACATGGATGACGTGCTGCGTCCCGCTGACAGACAAGACACTCCCGCTCCCGGTTCGTTATGACGTCACACGTCAACAACACGTCCGTACCACTCGATGACGTCGTGAACGCACTCGACACCGAACTGCGAACGGCTGACATCAAAGACTACGGCGGCGCGCACAATGGACTGCAGGTCGCCAATCGCCAGGGCGTCTCGCGAATCGCGACCGCTGTGGACGCGTCGCGAGACACGATCGCGGCGGCAGCCGAGCTGGGCGCTGACTTGCTCATCGTACATCACGGTCTCTTCTGGGGCGGCGTACAACCGATTCGCGGGGTCGCGTACGAGCGACTGCGTCTGTTGTTTGATCACGACATCGCGCTCTACAGCACCCATCTGCCACTCGATGCACACGCAACACTCGGCAACAACGCACTGCTCGCTCACGCCCTGCAACTGACACCCTCCGCTCCGTTTGCCGAACACAATGGCCTGGCCATCGGCGTGCGTGGTACAAGTGACATTGATACAGCCGAACTCGTGGCCACCGCGCGCAGCTACGCCCGCGACTACGGCGGCACGGTCCGCACTTCTATAGAAGCGAACAACCGACGGACGCGAAGCTGGGCGCTCTGCACCGGCGGCGGCGCCAACAGTCACACCTTGCAGGAGGCCTATGCGCTTGGTGTTGATACGCTCATTACCGGCGAAGGCCCGCATCACACCGCGGTCGATGCCATTGAACATGACTTGTGCATCATTTACGCAGGTCATTACGCCACCGAGACGTTGGGCGTGCAGGCACTGGGTGCGTGGTTGACCGAGCGCTTTGCCACACCATCGACATTTATCCTGCGCCCAACGGGGCTCTGAGTTTCGCGTGAGACGCGCGTGACACACGCCACCACAGCAGCTTCGCCGCCCGCACTGGCGCTGGAACGCGTACAGAAAAGTTTTGGCACGGTGCGTGCGCTGCACGATGTGTCATTGCAAGTGCGCCGCGGTACAGTGCATGCACTGCTCGGCGAAAACGGTGCTGGCAAGACCACACTCATGCGCGTGGCCTTTGGACTTGTCGCTCCCGACCGGGGCGATGTTTTGGTGCAAGGCGAAATCATGCGCAATCACACCGCGCGCAACGCCATACAACACGGCGTGGGCATGGTGCATCAGCATTTTTCGCTGGTGCCCGCAATGACTGTAGCACAAAACGTGGCCTTGGGTGAGCATGGCCGGTACGACGACGGACGAATGTCAGAGCGCATCCGCGCCATTGGTGAGCGCACCGGATTGGTGATTGACCCGCTGGCCCGGGTAAGTGACTTGTCGGTCAGCGCTCAGCAACGCTGCGAAATTATCAAAGCGCTGGCGCGCGATGCGCGGGTGCTTATTCTCGATGAACCAACAGCCGTCCTGGCCCCCGACGAGGCGCAGGCGCTGTTGCGCTGGCTGCGCGGCTTTGTAGAGCAACGCAGCGACCACGCCGTGGTCCTCATCACGCACAAGCTGCGCGACGCGCTCGAAATCGCTGATGACATGACAGTGTTGCGTCGTGGTGCAACGGCCGCAGCGGGCGCCGTGCATACGTTCACCGAGGCCGGCCTGGCCGACGCCATGCTGGGGCCGGGTGATCGTACCCGCGCCGTTGAATCGGAGGTCGTGCCCGAGGTCACGCGACACACGGACAGCGTAGGCGCCCACAACGTTGTGCTGCGCGCAGACGCGCTCACAGTGCACGATGCGCGCGATGTGCCACGCGTAAAGAACGCTTCGTTTACCGTACGCGCGGGAGAAATTGTTGGGCTGGCTGCAGTCGAGGGATCAGGGCAAGCCGAGTTGTTGCGAGCCATGTGTGGTTTGCTGCCGCTCGCCTCGGGCCGGTTGCACGCACCAGCCGACACCGGGTTTGTGCCTGAAGACCGACACCGCGACGCCTTGATGCTCGACGCCTCGCTGACAGAAAACTTTGCCCTGCGCGACGCTGGTGCGCGCCGAGGACGAGTCCCTTGGACAGCACTGGCCAACCGAGCCGCCCAGGTCCTGAAGCAACGTGACGTGCGTGCCGAGAGCGTAGAGGTGATGGCGCGAACCTTGTCTGGTGGCAATCAACAAAAGTTCATTCTGGCGCGCGCGCTTGACGACGCTCCGTCGGCGCTGGTGATTGAAAATCCAACGCGCGGATTGGACTTTCGCGCCGCGGCTGCGGTGCACGATGCGCTACGGGACGCCCGTGATGCTGGCATTGCAATTCTTTTCTACAGCAGCGATCTGGACGAGGTACTAACGATCGCTGATCGGGTGCTTGTGCTGCACGATGGCACGCTGCGCGAAGTGCCCCGGGAACGTGCAACGGTAGGCCGCGCAATGCTGGCGGCTGTATGAGCATGGCACCTGCAGCACGATCGGCGCTGGAGGTCATCCTGCGCCTTGGCATTACGTTGGCCGTTACCGCCGTACTGCTCGTGCTGTTGTTGGTCATGACCGGATACGATCCGGACGCATCTTTGCGTGCCATGGTGAACGGCGCGTTCGGCTCGTGGTACGCGATCACGTCGGCCACGTTTGTGCGTGCGGTTCCGCTGGCGCTCACCGGGCTGGCCGTTGCCCTGGCCTTTCGCGCAGGCTTGCTCAACATCGGTGCCGAAGGTCAACTGTTGGCTGGCGCGGCCGCATCAACAACGGCCGCCGCCGTGTTGGGCGGAACGCTGGGCGCGGCGGCTTTGCCGGTGATTCTGTTGTGCGGCATGCTGGCCGGTGCTGCATGGGCCGGTATCGCATCTGTATTGCGTCAGCGCTTTGGTGTGCTTGAAGTCATCAGTACCATCATGCTCAACTTTGTGGCGCTGTATGCCGTGGGCTGGCTGGTTCGCGGTCCACTGCAAGAACCCACACAGATTTATCCGCAGAGCATGGCGCTTGAAAAAGCGCTGCAACTGCCGGTCGTGCTGTCAGGTACACGATTGCATGCGGGCAGCATGCTCGCTGTGCTGCTGGCGGTTGTTGCCTGGTGGTGGCTGCGATACACGTCCAGCGGGTTCCGGTTGCGCGCCGTAGGATTGAACGCGTCCGCCGCCGCAACATCGGGTCGCATCAATGTGGCGCGCGTGAGTGTGCTGGCGTTCCTGACAAGTGGTGCGCTGGCGGGTTTGGCCGGAAGCGTGGAGTACACAGGGGTCACCTACGCGCTGTATGAAAATCTCAGTCCGGGCTACGGCTACACAGCCATTGCGGTGGCGTTGCTGGCTCGGCTCAATCCGTTGGGCGTGCTGGGAACGGCCGTGTTGTTCGGTGCGCTGCAAGCCGGCGGCAGTGCCATGCAACGCGATGCTGGTGTACCAATCGCGCTGGTCAACGTAGTAGAAGCGGTGATCATTCTGCTCGTGATTGCTGGCGACCGTGTTCGACTTTCTTCAACTCGCACAGCAAACACCGTGGCTCCTGACTCCGTACCAGAGCGCACATGATTTCACTGCTCGATGGTTTTGCGGTGCCACTGGACGACTTTCTTGCCGCGAGCGTACGCACGGCCACACCGTTGGCGCTGGCGGCGCTTGGTGAGTGCGTCACGGAGCGCTCAGGCGTCATCAACATTGGACTTGAAGGCTCGATTATTTGCGGCGCGCTGGCTTCTACTATCGCCGCTGGCAGTGTTGGAGTGGGTGCCGGATTCGCCGCCGGACTGACCGCCGGATTGCTTGTGACGGTATTGTTTGCGCTCTTCACCGTGTATTTGCGTGCGGATCAGATCATTACCGGAACAGCCATCACACTGCTATCGCTCGGCCTCACGGGGTTGCTCTACAAGTCGGTGTACGGCAGCACCGGTGTCGGACTCACCACGCCCACCACGGCGGCTGTTGAAGTTCCGCTGTTGTCATCTATCCCGTTCATTGGGCGGGCGCTCTTTGCACAGCCGCTTGTCACGTACGCGCTGTACATCCTGGTACCAGCCATGGCCTGGTGGTTTTTTCGCACACAAAGCGGACTGGCACTGCGGGCTGTTGGCGAAAGCCCCGATGCGGCGATGGCTGCTGGTGTGCGTCCGAAGCGTGTACAAGCGATGGCCGTGTTGTTTGGCGGCGCCATGGCCGGACTCGCGGGCGCGACGCTTGTACTTGCTCAATCGGGTACGTTTGTAGAGAACATGAGCGCTGGCAAAGGATTCATTGCTATTGCCATTGTTGTGCTTGGCCGCTGGACGCCGTTTGGTGTTGCCGGAGCGGCGCTGCTTTTTGGCGCGGCCAGTGCGCTGCAGTATCTCTTTCAGTCGCTCGGCTGGAATGCCGTACCGTATCAACTGTTTCTCGTATTGCCATATGTACTCACGCTGATCGTGCTGGCACGCGCCAGCGGGCGCACCGCGGCGCCGGCAGCGTTGGCACGACGTGAACTGACGCTGGGCTAATCATGCCACCTGACACCATCACACAGCCGCCGCACACTCCGCAGCTTCCGCAGCTTGCGTTTGCCGCCGAGCCGGAGAGTCACTTCGACAACCGCTTTGTGCGCGATCTGCCGGCCGATCCTGACACATCGGCGCGTCGCCGACAGGTGCTGGGCGCGTGCCATAGCGCGGTTCAGCCAACACCGGTGTCTGCACCTGTCTTGCTGGCGCATTCAGCAGAAGTCGCCAACCTGATTGGTTTGACCAAAGAGCATGTGCATTCGCCGGAGTTCGCGCAGGTGTTTGCTGGCAATGCACTCTATCACGGTATGCAACCGTACGCGGCGTGTTACGGCGGACATCAGTTTGGAAACTGGGCCGGACAGTTGGGTGACGGACGTGCCATCACGCTGGGCGAAGTGGTGAACGCACGCGGTGAGCGCTGGGAGCTGCAACTCAAGGGTGCCGGCCCCACTCCGTATTCACGAACCGCCGATGGCCGAGCAGTACTGCGCTCGTCCGTACGCGAGTTCCTGTGCAGTGAGGCCATGTTTCATCTTGGGGTGCCAACAACGCGCGCGCTGTCACTCATCGGCACGGGTGATGATATCGTGCGTGACATGTTTTACGACGGCAACGCGCAAGCCGAACCGGGTGCGATCGTCTGCCGCGTCGCCCCCAGCTTTATTCGCTTTGGCAACTTTGAGATTCTCGCCGCTCGCGATGAACGCGCACTGCTTGAGCAGCTGGTGGATTTCACCATCAGCCGCGACTTCGCGCACCTCACCAGTAACACCGAAGCCGAACGCAGCGCGTGGTTTGTCGAAGTGTGCGAACGCTCGGCACGCATGGTCGTGGAGTGGATGCGCGTGGGGTTTGTGCACGGCGTCATGAACACCGACAACATGTCCATACTCGGTCTCACCATTGATTACGGCCCGTACGGTTGGCTCGAAGACTTTGACCCAAACTGGACACCCAACACCACAGACGCCGCCGGCCGCCGTTATCGCTATGGTCAGCAGCCAGCCATTGTGCAGTGGAATCTTGTGCGGCTCGCCGAAGCACTGCGTCCGGTGTTCAAGACACCTGAGCCGCTGGAGGCCGGCCTCGATGCGTTTCTAAGCACGTACGACAGCGCATACGAGCACATGATGTCGGCCAAGTTCGGATTCACCGCTCACGGTGACGCTGAACAACAGCTGATTCGCGAAGCCTTTGCACTCATGCACTCGGCACAGGCCGATTTCACACTCTTCTTTCGTGCATTGGGTGACGTGCCACCCGTCATCAATCACGACGCTGTCATAACCGACGTGTTGGGCGACGTGTTCTATCACGACAACGTACTGTCTGAACACAACGATGCGTTTATGCACTGGCTGCGTCGGTGGCATGCACACACCAGCGCCACGGGTGAGTCGTTCAGTGCGCGACGTACGCGCATGCACGCGGTGAATCCGTTGTATGTGTTGCGCAACTGGATTGCGCAGGAAGCCATTGACCTGGCCACCGATGGCGACACGTCACGCATCGCTGAACTATTGCAGCTGCTACGAGATCCTTATCGTGAACAGCCCGGCATGGAACACTTTGCCGCCAAGCGCCCCGAATGGGCACGACATAAGGCAGGCTGTTCCATGTTGTCGTGTAGCTCCTGACGTCACCGCGCCACGCAGTTCGCGCCAGCCCACAGGTCAGTAATTGGCGCCGACGCGGCATCTGAGGCCAGAATCCCCTGCAGTCCACCGGCCATGAACTCAATGCCGAGTGTGCTGCGGGCGATGTCTGCGTCGTATGCGCTCTGCAGCTCAGCCCGCGTGGAGCCGATACCGATGTTGCTCATGGTGCGCATGGTGATTGCCCCACCGCGTCGCACGGTCCATCCCAGAAACCGTTCGTCCTGGATGGCAATCATCAGCTCGTCGCCAAACGATACAAAGTCGAGCGGGCCCATGCCGCAGTCCTGATTGGTGCTGCGTTCGCCGGGCTCGCCGAGTACGGCGCGAAGCGTGGTGATGACTTCATCGGCCGGGGTGTTGAACTCCAACGCACGCGTGGAGCCAGTGGGCGAGTTCACCAGCATCAAGCCGTCACCTGAGAGCGCCACGAGCGCGGTTGCCGCAGGCACCTGTGATGTGACCACATCGGGCGATGCCAAGCGCGCCGAATCGGGGGTGAGCGCAATGTCGTCGACTGTTTTGGCTGGCGCTGATTCCCGATCACCGCCACAGCCCGTCGCCAGGACCAGCGCCAGTGCAAGCGCCGCCACCAGCGCAAAAGATGGCCGGCGCATAAGAAAACGTGTGATGGGAGATTGCATGAGTTGTACTACACCCATTGCGCCGGAAGGACGCACAGGCCATGCTCCCGCGTGCTTCCCTCCCTCCTGCCTGTCGCCGAGCCGCTCAAGCGAGAACTCGGACGCGTTGCGCTCGCGCTGCTGGCGCTTAATGGAATGATCGGGGCCGGCATCTTCGGATTGCCCGCCGACGCCGCTCGTCTCACCGGCTTGTTCAGCCCCGCGCTGTTCCTGCTGTGCGGACTGCTCATGGCCACGCTGATGCTCAGCTTTGCCCAGGCGGCCAGCTACTTCCAGGGCACCGGCGGACCGATTCTCTACGCGGGCACAGCATTCGGGCCCTTTTGGGGATACCAGACGGGTTGGATGCTGTACCTGGGACGCGTCACGGCGTTGGCGGCCAACTCCAATCTCTTTGCCACCTACCTTGGCACCTACATCCCGTCGGTCAATGAAGGAGTCGGTCGCGCCACGGTGATTGTTGGTCTGGCGCTGTTGTTCGCCGTACTCAATATCACTGGCGTAAAGCAGGGCATGGGCGCGATTCTCGGGATCAGCGTGGCCAAGTTTGTGCCGCTGCTCGTGTTTGTCTTTGTGGGACTCACGCACGTGGAGCCGTCAATCTTCGCACAAGCGGTGGTGCCCCCGTTGGGCACATTGGGCGAAGCGTCGCTGCTGGTGTTTTACGCGTTCGTGGGCTTTGAAGGCGCGCTGGTTCCGGCCGGCGAATCACGCGATCCTCGACGCGACCTGCCCAAGGCATTGTTGGTGACCGCGTTGGCCGGCACCCTGCTGTACGTGGGCATTCAGGTGGTCAGTGTAGCGCTCACACCCGACCTGGCGTCGTCC
>JBBSPO010000155.1:0-8887 GCA_038258695.1 Gemmatimonadales bacterium
ACCGACGCCTCACTCTTCGCGGCACTCTCTACAAGCTGCCGCGGTACGTATTCCAACTGCGCGCGCGCACCCATGCATGTACTGCTGCGACTGAGTGCCGATGCGGCGGCGCTTGAAAAGCTTGAAGCAGAACACGCGCACTGGCGCACGGTGCTCCCCGAACGCGCCAATGCACTGGACAGTGCGCTCAAAGCCGAGGGCTTTGACGGTGTGCCATGGGACGGCGGGTTTTTTGTGACCGTTCCGGTAGTGCATGCGCGTGTGGTGAGTGCGCATCTGGCCCAGGCTGATGTATTTGTGGTCCCGGTTCCCGAAGGACTGCGCATCGGCATATGCGGTCTTCGTGCGTCGCACGCCGCGCGCGTGGCAACAGCGATTCGCAACGCGGTACAGGCAACCACGCAGACATCGAACGCATAAGGCATTGCACGTGCCAGCCATTCAAATCAGTACCCCGTCGCTCACGCTGCGCGCCGGCACGCAGGCCTATGCGCTGTTGCGTGAACGCGGACTGCGCGCTGAAGATATTGACATCATGCCTGGCGCTTCGGGTGGGGCCAAGTGGCTGGCCATTGGCGGACTGGATCGCATGCTGTTTGGCGAGTTGCTACAGCAGCCGGAGCGTACCCGCGCGTTGCATCTGGTTGGATCTTCAATTGGCAGCTGGCGCATGGCATGTCTCGCGCAGCGTGATCCTCTGGCGGCGCTCGCACGTGGCCACCACGCCTACATTTACGAGCAGCGCTATTCCCGTCGACCAGACGTCCGCGAAGTCACCGAGGTACTGACACGCGCGCTCGATCTGCTGCTCGGCGAAAATGGTGTCAATGAAATTCTTGAGCATCCCGTCTTTCGCCTGCATGTGATTACCGCGGTGGGCCGCGGACTGGCGTCAAGCGACCGACGCTTGTTGTTGTCGGCATCGCTCGCTTTGGCCGCTGCCGCGAACGCCGTTTCACGTCGTTCGCTGTCGATGCAGTTCCGACGCTGCGTATTTCACAACGCTGGCGAATCCACACCGTTCGCCCATTGGCGCGATCTGCCTACGCAACACGTGGCGCTCACGCGTGATATTCTGCGCTCGGTGCTGCTGGCATCCGGTGCGATCCCGATGGTGCTCGAAGGCGTGCGCATTCCGGGCGCACCGGCGGGCGTTCATTGGGACGGCGGTGTGCTCGATTACCATCTGGACCTGGATTTTGGTTCAGGCAATGGGCTCGTGCTCTACCCGCATTTCTATTCGCACGTCATCCCAGGCTGGTTTGACAAAGGGTTGCCGTGGCGTCGAGCCAATGGCAACAACTTTGACCGCGTGCTGATGCTTGCACCGAGCGATGCGTTTGTGGCGTCACTGCCAAGCGGAAAAATTCCCGATCGTCGCGACTTTTATGCGTTCACTGATACGGAGCGCATGCAGCGATGGCAGAAAACGCTTGACGAGAGTGAACGTCTGGGTGACGAACTACGGGAGCTCATTGCCACGGATCGTGTGGCAGATGCGGCGCAGCTTTGGCGATGAGTGCGTGACGAAGCCAGCTGAACTGTGACGGTTGCACGAGTGAGTAGATGATTACTTGAGTGAATGAGTGCGCAGGCAAACTCAGCACTGCTGTGTTCGCCATCCATTCCACATCTTGATCTTGCGAGCTAACAAGAATCACAGCAACGTACCGATTCAACTCTAGCAAGGAGACACGATGAAGAATCCAACTGTTGCAAAGAAATGGCGTACAAAGCGGATTGCATTTGCTTCGGCTGCGGCGGTTCTGTTTTTAAGTGCACCATTACACGCGCAACGAACGTTTTCGTCGTTCACAGTGTTTGGTGATTCCTTTTCGGACACCGGCAATCTCGCAGCTGTTCTTGGTGCGCCTGCTGCAGCTGTACCGCTTTCACCACCGTATGCCTTGGGCCAGTTCTCGAACGGTCCCGTCTGGACTAAGCAAATCGCAACAATGCTGGGGTTGTCTGACGACGCCAACCCCGCTCTCGCTACGCAAGCGGCTTCCGGCAACTATGCCGTCGCAGGGGCCCGCACGACGGGTGGCCCGACAAGCACAGAATCGCAGCTCGCGGCGTGGAGCACGCGGCAGATCGAAGGTATGGCGGATGAAAATGGACTCTACACGTACTTCGCCGGTGCCAACGACATTATTGCCGCGGCAATGACACCCCCCGACGCGGGCAGTGCGGCCACGATTGCCGCAGCCGAACGAGTTGGTGCCGGTGCTCGCACGCTCGCAACCGCGGGTGCGCGATTTATCCTGCTGCCCAACGTGGTAGATCTTGGTTTGACTCCCAACGTGCGAGCCGTTCCACCGTTCAGTGCGGCTGTGACCGGGCTAACCACGTTGTTCAACCAAACGCTCGCTTCGCAAATCGCAGAGCTGCGTATGGATTTCGCCGGCACCACCTTCTTCGATCTTCGTCTCGATCGTTTGTTCGATAATGTTCTCCGGGACGCAGCACTCGGCGGCTCGCAGTTCGGCATCACGAATACCACGGTGCCGTGTTTTCCGGATCCACCCGGCGCGCCTTCGTGTGATCAGTCGCTATTCTTCGACGATCTGCATCCGACCACGCTCGGACATTCCTACGTCGCTGCGGCTGCGTTTGATCTCGTCGCGTTTGACCGAAACGTACCTGTTCCGGAACCTGCCACGTGGTCACTGGCGCTGGTGGCTGCTGCACTGATGTTTGCACGCCGCCGCAAGTTCGTTCGCTAGCGCCAACTCTTTGGCGCACACTGAACACAACCGCGCACACGACGCGCCGGCTGCTACGACGCCGAACGCACCAGAAACACGGTCAGAATCCTCGGCGGCGAGCCCGCTACCGCGTCGTCTTCGTGCCATTCGCCGAGTGAGCGCAGGGCAAAGCCGGATGCCAGTGCGGTGTTTACAAACTCGCTCACGCTGTGCTGGAAGGCTGGTACCTGCACCACCTCACCAGACTCGCTATCAGTGAAGCGTGCTTGCGTGCCTCGCAGCTGACGCATCGGATGCAGCTCACTGATATACATTTTGCCGCCCTGCGAAGTACGCGTGCTGCTTCTGCGTATATGGGGCGCAAATCCTGCACATGCTCCAACACGAGATTGCTCACCACGAGATCAATGGAAGCGCTTGGCACTGGCCACGGCGCACTGATGTCCTGCTCAACGAACTGGACGTGTGAGGCCGTGATGCGTTCACGGGCAATGGCCAGCATGCCCGCCGATACATCGATTGCCGTCACCTCGCGACAGGTGGCAGCCAGCAGCTCCGTGTTCTTGCCCGTACCGCAGCCCAGCTCAAGCACCGCGCGGCCTCGTACGCTGGGTCCGTCCGTCCGGAATATCTGCGCGTCCAGATCACGCGTACGATTGTGGTCGGTATCGTAGTGTGAACACCAGCGATCGTAGGCACTTCGTACCTGCGCGGTGCTGTCGGCGGCCGATTCGGGAGGCATGTACGCTGCGGGGCGGGTGAACGGATGAATATTCGCTGGAACGTCTGACATGAGAAGAAAGCTATCAGGTCGCCATAGACAGCGCCCTATACGGCCCAACCGTTACAGTGAGTAGGTCAGCCGGTTCGCGGCAGCACAGTCAGGGGTCAACCCGTCTCACACCAGGCCTCAGCACGCAGGGCCACGTCGCCGTCCGGCTTGATCGCCTCCAGCACAAACCGCTCCACATCGTAGCGGGCCTGCAGGCGGAACGGCGCGGAGTCAAACAGCGGCGCAATGCCGCGAAAGCTGAACGAAGAAATCCGACCCGCTTTCTCCCCAAGCGCGTGGGCACGTTGCTGTTCCGCACGTTCGGCCAGCTGCACCAGAAGCATCGCCGTAAGAGGACCGTGCACCACGAGCCCGGGATATCCCTCTTCCTGCGTCGCGTATTCCCGGTCGTAGTGAATGCGATGTGCGTTGAAGGTCAGCGCTGAAAAACGAAACAGCAGGCGCGAGTCAGGCGTGACATCCTGCACCAACGCATCGGCCGGCGGCTCGGGGAATGGCTGCATCACGGGCACCGGAACGGGAGCACCGGGTTCGCGATACACGATGTCCTGTTCTTCCTCGAGGCACAGCTCACCGTCCTGCAGGAAGCGATATCGTACGGTCACGAACGCCAGTGACCCGCTGCGGCCGGTTTTGGTGATGACATCGTGAATGACGCCCTCTCGTGTAGCCGGCACGCCCAAACGCAGTGCACGATGCATTTGCACCCGGGAGCCAGCGAACATGCGACGCGGTAATGCAACGGGAGGCAGAAATCCGCCGCGGACCGGGTGGCCATCGCTGTCGAGCAGGGACTGTGGAGCGCGAGGCAGGAAGTAGAACCATTGCCATAACGCTGGCAGCGCCGAATGTTCGGAAAGGGTTAGATTGTGCGCGTCAAACATCGCCGCTGCCGTCTGCGCTTGCGTCACACACAGCGGATCATGCACGACTTCAGTTTTGCCAACCCATTGCGTGATGTCAGGCGCGTGTGCAGTCATGTTATCAGGACGTGGGGCGTGAACCGTTGAAACGAAACCGTGAAACGTGCACGCGAATACGTGAGTGCGCCCAAGATAGCCGCTATTCCCTGCCGTTTCACCTTGCCCGAACCCGAGAACCACTGGTGAGTACATCGGAAGCCCCGACATCCGACACACAGTTACCGCTGAGCGGCGTGCGCGTTCTCGACGTTGGGAACTTCCTCGCTGGCCCCTACGCCGCGTCGATACTCGGCGAGTTTGGCGCTGAGGTCCTCAAGGTGGAACACCCCATCGCCGGTGATCCGATGCGCCGCTTTGGAACGCCGTCGCCGAGGAGCGATGCGTCGCTCAAATGGCTGAGTGAAGGACGAAACCGCAAATCGGTTACCATCGACCTGCGACATCCTGAAGGCGTGCAGCTGTTCCTGGCGCTCGTCAAAAAATCAGATGTGCTGGTGGAGAACTTCCGACCGGGCACCATGGAAGAATGGGGACTTGGCTGGAAGGAAGTGCACGAAGCCAATCCCCGTTTATGCATGCTGCGCGTTTCCGGTTATGGACAAACCGGTCCGTACAGACGGCGTTCGGGCTTTGCGCACATCGCGCAGGCCTTTGGGGGGCTGAACTACCTCTCCGGATTTCCGGGCGAAACGCCAGTACTGCCAGGTACCGTGCCGTTGGGTGACTACATCGCCAGTCTGTTTGGTGCCATTGGCGTACTGATATCGCTGCGTCATCAGGAGAGTACCGGACGCGGACAGATGATTGATGTAGGCATTTACGAATCGGTGTTCCGTGTGCTTGAGGAAATTGCCACGGCGTACGGTACGTCGGGCAAGATTCGTGAGCGCGAAGGCTCAGGCAGTTTTGTGGCGGTCCCGCACGGGCATTTCCGCACGGCGGACGATAAATGGATTGCCATTGCCTGCACCACCGACAAAATGTTTGAGCGGCTGTCGGTGGCCATGGGACGGCCACATCTCTCGTCGAGCAATCTGTACGGCGATCAGCGCAAGCGTCTGGCGGACCGCGATCGTGTCAACGCGATTGTGGTGGAATGGGTGGGCTCGCTCACACGCGAACAGGTGCTCGAAAAGTGCCTGGCCGAAGAAGTGCCCGTGGGAAAGCTCAACAGCATCGCCGACATTTTTGAAGACGAACAGTTTCTCGCGCGCGGTGATTTGTTGCACATGTCGGAAGACAGTATCGAAGACCTGGTCATTCCGGGCGTCGTTCCGCATTTATCAAAAACGCCGGGACGCGTAACCAACCTCGGCCCTACGCTTGGCAACGCCACCGACGAAGTCATGCGCGACCTGTTGGGTCTCGCGTCGTCTGAAATCGCGCGCCTGCGTCAACAACGCATCATCTGACACGCCATGCTGCCACCTCCTGCTGCTCCCGGTAAGCTGCCTCTCGAAGGCATTCGCGTCATTGATATTGCGACAATTATCGCCGCACCGTTTTGCGCCACGGTGCTGGGTGAGTTCGGTGCCGACGTGCTGAAAATTGAACACCCGCTGGGTGGTGACGGATTGCGACGGTTTGGTACACCATCGCAGCGTGGCGACACGCTCACGTGGGTGAGCGAAGCGCGCAACAAGCGCTCGGTTACACTCGACTTGCGCATGCCCGACGGCGTGGCGCTGTTCAAGGAACTCATTACCAAAACTGACGTGCTGTGCGAAAACTTTCGTACCGGCACGTTGGAGAAATGGGGACTTGGCTGGGATGTGCTGCACAAAATCAATCCCAGGCTCGTAATGTTGCGCGTCACAGGTTACGGGCAAACCGGACCGTACAAGGACCGACCAGGTTTTGCGCGGGTTGCGCACGCGGTTGGTGGAATCGCCTATCTGGCGGGCATGCCCAAAGGCACCCCTGTCACGCCGGGATCCACCACACTCGGCGACTACATGACCGGACTGTACGGATGCCTGGGTGTGCTTATGGCACTGCGGCATCGCGATCAGACCGGCGAAGGCCAGTACGTGGACGCCGCCTTGTTTGAATCAGTGTTTCGCTGCACCGACGAACTGGCGCCGGCCTACAGCATGAACGGTATTGTGCGCGAACGAATGGGTTCGTCGCACAATGATTTTGCCTGTCCGCACGGGCACTTCGCCACCAAGGACGGCAAGTGGGTCGCGATCTCGTGCGCCACAGATAAACTCTTCGCCCGACTGGCCGCGGCCATGGGCCGTCCAGAGCTCGCGTCGTCGAGCACGTACGGCGATCAGAAGGTCCGGCTCACACACTGTCACGCCGTCAATGAGATTGTGCGCGACTGGTGCAGTTCGCTCACGCGCGAAGAAGTGCTTACGCGATGCTACGCCACAGACACACCCGCCGGACCACTCAACAACATCGCCGACATCTTTGGCGACCGACAGTTTCACGCGCGCCGCAACCTCCTGGCAATGGACGATCCCAATACCGGTGAATCGATGGTGATTCCGGCTCCGGTTCCGTTGCTATCGGAAACGCCAGGCACGGTGCGCAGCCTCGGCCCTACCCTGGGCCAACATACCGACGAAGTGCTGCGCGAAGTGCTGGGACTCGATGACGCGCGCATCGCTGAGTTACGCGAGCAGCGAGTGATTTGACATGAGCTTTTGTCCATGACCAGTGCCTCACGTGGTGTACTGCACGGCATGCGTGTGGTCGAAGGGTCGGCTTTTGTTGCAGCACCACTTGGCGGCATGACGCTGGCGCAGCTGGGAGCCGACGTCATTCGCTTTGATCCCATTGGCGGCGGACTCGACGCCAGACGCTGGCCGCTCACCAGTGACGGCAACACCAGCCTCTTCTGGACCGGGCTGAACAAGGGCAAGCGGTCTATCGCCGTCGACTTCAGATCACCGCGTGGGCAGGAGCTGCTCACCCGTGTGATCTGTGCCCCCGGTGCCGATGCCGGCATGTTCTCCACCAACTTTCCGGCACGCGGCTGGCTGTCATACGACAAGCTGCGCGCCCATCGCTCCGATTTGATCATGGTCAATCTCACTGGCCGGCGCGATGGTGGATCGGAAGTGGACTACACTGTGAATCCGCAGCTTGGCATCCCTCACATCACCGGCCCGGGCGACGACGCCACACCGGTGAACCATGTGTTTCCCGCTTGGGACGCGATTGCCGGTCATCAGATCGCGCTGGCGTTTCTGGCTGCTGAGCGGCATCGCACACGCACAGGACACGGACAACTTGTTTCGCTCGCGCTCAAGGATGTCGGGCTGGCCATGCTCGGCCACCTCGGATTCATTGGCGAGATTCAACATGGTCAGCCTGATCGCGCACGGTACGGCAACTATTTGTATGGTGCATTTGGACGGGACTTTGTCACCCGCGACGGTGAACGTGTGATGGTGGTTGGGCTCACCGACGCGCAGTGGATGACGCTCTGTTCAGCCACTGATTCGGGCAGTGCCATGACATCTATTGGCGCACATCTCGGCCTTGATCTCAAGGACGAAGGCAATCGCTTTCGGGCCCGCTACGAGATCGCATCTGAACTTGAGCCATGGTTTGCCGCCCGCACACTGGCCGAGGTGGCCGCAAAGTTTACCGAGCACCGCGTCACGTGGGCGCCCTATCGCTCAGTACGTGAGGCGTTGCGCGACGACGCTGATATGTCTGTTGCCAATCCGATGTTCAGCACGATTGACCAGCCCGGTGTGGGCGATGTGCTGGCGGCCGGTTCACCGATCGCATTTGGTGAAACATCGCGTATGGCTGCACGTCCGGCGCCCATGATCGGACAGCACACCGACGAAGTCCTGCTCGAGCTGGCCGGACTCAGTGAAGCGGAACTTGGCCGCTTGCATGACGATGGTGTCATTGCCGGTCCCGAAGCCACCCAACCCTGACACGTACTGGAGCACACGCGTGAAGCTGCCGTTGAACTTTTACAAACCGCTGGCGATTGGTGCACCTGAGCCGCTGCGATCACTGCCCGTGCGCCCCGAACGCATGGTTCATTTTTTCCCGCCGCACATTGAGAAGATTCGTGCGCGGGTCCCGGATATGATCGCGCAGGTGGATGTGCTGTGCGGCAATCTGGAAGACGCCATTCCGGTTGAAGACAAAGCCGCCGCACGTGCGGGATTTATTGAAGTGGCGCAGTCCAACACATTCGGCAATACGGCACTGTGGGTTCGCGTGAACTGTCTGAACTCGCCATGGTTTCTCGACGATCTTGAACAGATTGTGCGTGACGCCGGCAACAAGCTCGATGTTTTCATGATTCCCAAGGTTGAAGGTCCATGGGACATCCATTTTGTGGATCAGTATCTCGCGCTGCTCGAAGCGAAATACTCTATCACAAAGCCGATTCTCATTCACGCATTGCTGGAAACCGCCGAAGGTGTGAAGAATGTGGAGCAGATTGCCGGTGCCAGTCCTCGCATGCATGGCATGAGTCTGGG